>JAJKJU010000206.1 GCA_021153565.1 Rhizobacter sp. | reverse complement strand
TGCCCGCTCATCACGCCAAAAGCCCCCTGCTCGTCGTTGCAAATGCTCGCCATAGCCAAGCTATGGCTGCGCTTTGCGCCTAGATCAGGCGCCTTTTGATGTGCTGCTCGGACACGCTCGAAATACTCTCAGCCGGGTCACTCGCTTGAATTCGAGAACGGGTTTCCCCCGCTTCGTCCCGTTCAACGGGCACCATATAGTGAACGCCGAAAAAGCGAACGACCGTTCGCTTTGTTTTTTACAAGGGGCATACATGAAGAAACTGAGGTCATGGGGATTGGCTGTAGTTGCCGCTTCGTTGCTGGCGGCATGCGGCGGCGGCGGCGACCCCGCGGTTCCCGGGAGCGGCTCACCCGCTGGCGCGCCGACAACCAAAGGGGCATTCACTGCCGTGGTGTCGTTCGGCGACAGTCTGAGCGACGTGGGAACTTACGCGCCGGCCACTTCGCTGGCAGGAGACGGCACACCGCCTTTCTTCGGCGGGAAGTTCACCACCAACAGTGCGACCGGAACGGTCTGGGTCGAGAATCTGGCCACATCGCTGGGTCTGGTGGTAACACCGGCCGAAGTAGGTTTCGGCGCTTCATCCGTCAAGTGCCCGGCTGCGGCGACACCAGCTCTTGCCGGTACCTGCACGGGCTACGGCCAAGGCGGCGCACGCGTGACTGATCCGAACGGCATCGGCCACGCCACGGGAGCGCTGACCGTCCCGGTGGCGACGCAGATTGCCAATCACCTGACGCGCTTCGGCAGCTTCAAGGACACTGACCTGATCCTGGTGTACGGCGGCAACAATGATGTCCTGGTGCAGTTCGGCACCTTCGCGGCCACGGCGGCCCAAGTCCAGGCCGACGCCGCTGCAGGCACGATCACCGCCGATCAAGCCAGGCAGGCGCTCTTCGTGGCCCAGACTGCGGCGCAGGCCGAGTTGAAGAAGGCAGCGCTGGAACTCGCGGGCTACGTGCGCACGCAAATCCTTGCCAAGGGCGGTAAGTACGTCGCCGTGATGCTGCTCAATGACTTCGCAGACACACCGTTCGGCAACTCGCTGCCCGCCACGGCGCGTCCGGTCCTGACCGACCTGTCGCGGGTCTTCAACCTGTGGCTGCGCGACGCACTCACCGGTGCGCCTGTTCAGTTGATCGACGTTTTCGCGCTCTTCAAGGACGTCAATGCCAATCCTGCCAACTACGGCATCGAGAACAACACAGTTCCAGCCTGTGACGCGACAAAGATCAGCGCAATCACGAGTGGCGCGGTAACGGACGGATCTTCGCTCTTCTGCAATAGCACGCCCGGGGCTCCCTACAACGGGCTGCGCACCGGGGCTGATGTCACCACCTGGTTTTTTGCCGACAGCCTGCATCCCACGACAGGCGGCCACAAGATCACCAGCGACGCGTTCGCGGCGCAACTCCATGCCTTCGGCTGGATTTGACCGCTGCAACAGGAGAAATCGAATGAAAATCAAACTCCAAACACTGGCAGTGGCCTTGACAGCGACTTTCGTTGTCGGCGCCGCATCGGCCGAAGACAACGTCTTCAAGCTCGGCGTCAGCGAATACACGACGCATTCGAAGACCACTGGCATCACCGGCATAGGCGTGCCTCCCGGCGCCGATGCAGAAACCAGCAATGTCACCACGGTGATATTCGTGTATGAGCGCATGGTCAACCCGAACGTCGGTGTAGAGCTGGTGCTCGGTATTCCGCCGAAGATCAAAGCAAAAGCCACGGGGTCGGTTGCCTACCTCGGCGACGATGTACTGTCGGCCAGGAATGTGACGCCGACTCTCTTCGTGAACTATCACTTCGGCCAGACCGGCGACACGCTGAGGCCCTATGTCGGCGGTGGCATCAACTACACGAAGTTCACCCACGTCCAGTCAAGACTGGCGGCCGACGCGCAGATGAGCGACTCCACCGGCTGGGCACTGCAAGCCGGCGCCGACTATTCCTTGAACAAGGACTGGGGTCTGTTCGCGAGCGTGGCCGCGCTGAAGGTCAAGAGCAAGGTGGTTGCCTCCGGGGCCACAGTGCTTCAGACGACGATCGACTTCAGGCCCGTCGTGTATTCGTTCGGAGCGTCCTACAAGTTCTGATCCGGCGGTTTGGACGAAAAAAGGGCCCCGAATGCGGGGCCTTTTTTTGTTCAGAGCGTGTGATGCCCGGACGGGGCACGACGACGGACGCGGTCGAGGATGAAAATGAATTCAGTCAGCATCTCGTGTCGTTGCCATTCGTGCGTCCGATGCTGTCCACTGGAGCAAGGCCTCGAGTGCCGGCCGGGCGGCATTGGCGTTCGGGTGGTTGACGATCGCTACCAGCACATAGCGGCGACCGCTGTTCGACAAGACGTAGCCCGCCATGCCGACAACATCACGCAATGAACCAGTCTTCAGATGCGCCCGCCCAACCTGGGAGTGCAGCCGGCGCAGCGTTCCGTCCACGCCAGTCACGGGCAGCGAGCTCGCGAGCTCGGGCATGGCGGGCCCCGACCAAGCCGACTGCAGCAGCCGCGCGAACAGGGCCGCGCTGACGCGACCCTCGCGCGACAGGCCCGAGCCATTGTCGATCACCAATCCGCGCGTGGTGCTGGCGCCGAATCGGGCGGTCGCCCATTGCGCAAGGACCTCGCGCGCTGCTTCGGGCGTGCCGAAATTGCGCTGGTTCAAGGCCAGCGTCAGGAACAGCTGCTGAGCCATTGTGTTGTTGCTGAACTTGTTGATGTCGCGGATGACTTCGGCAAGCGTCGACGACGTGACTGTGAAGTTCGGGGCGGTTTGTGGCGCTGCACCGTCCTTGACGCTGCCGGTCAGCACGCCGCCCATCTCGCGCCAGAGACCGGCAAGCAGTCGCTGGTTGTAGCTCTTGGGGTCGACGTAGGCCATTGGCCATTGCTGTTCGCCGCAAGCGACCGGGTACGCGCCTGCGAAGTGCAGACGTGCAGGGTCGGCGAGTTCGGCTTTCAGCGATGCGCGCCAGTCCTCGCACCGCCCGCTCGCAAGCGGCACCGCGCTATCGGCGGTCAGGCCGGCAAGCGGCGGTTCAGTCGACACGATGGCGACGCCGCGGGGAATGTCAGGAGTGAATGTGACGATGAGGGACCGGTAGTTCAGCAGCAGCGCATCGGCCTGCACGTTGTACGGTCGCGTTGCGTCGCCGTCGAAATCGCCGGGGCCTTGATTGCCCGGATTGAAAGCGCTGCGGTCGAGCAGGATGTCACCGCGAATCTCGTGCACGCCGAGCTGCTGCAAGCGGCGCAGAAGCAGCCAGACGCGTTCTAGCACCAGCTTCGGGTCGCCCGTTCCCTTGATGACGAGATTGCCCTCCAGGACTCCTTGCGGGCCGGGATTCTGCACCGTGCCTTGGAGCCACACAGGCGTCGCCCAGGTCCATGCCGGCCCCAGAAGCTCGAGCGCGGCGTCGGTGGTGAGCAACTTCATGAGCGATGCCGGATTCATCGGCCGGTCAGGCTGCCACGAGGCTCGGGCATATGTCTTTCCGACCTCCTGAACCACCACGGCGACGGCGTCACGCGGCACCTTGGCTTTCTCCAGGGCAGCTTCAAACTCGCCCGGCAAGCCGTACGACGCGGCGCTGACCGGCATCGAGAGGGCGAGACCGAGACACAGCCCAAGGCTGATCAAAAGATGGCGCGCACCGCCGTTGCAAAGTCGGATCGATCCAGGCATCGGCCGATGATCGCATGCACCCTTGCAGGGGCATCATGCGCGTCGGCGGTGTCGTCAGGACATGGCCCGAAACGGGAACTTATTCCGGGCCATGTCCTAAACTCTGCGGATGACAAGCCTGCTCGCCTTCGACACCGCCACCGAGCGCATGAGCATCGCACTCGCGCATGGCGGCAAGACCTGGACCCGCGAAGCTGCGGGCGGCGCACAGGCCTCGGCCACCCTGCTTCCCGCCATCCTCGCTTTGCTCGAGGAGGCCAGTATCACGCTCGCCGCCCTCGCCGCAATTGCCTTCGGGCGCGGCCCCGGGGCCTTCACCGGCCTGCGAACCGCCTGTTCCGTCGCGCAAGGTCTGGCATACGGCGCGAACAAGCCGGTTCTGCCGATCGACACCTTGCTTGCCGTCGCCGAGGATGCGCGCCAGGGCAGCGACCCGCAGGACGTGTGGGTCGTGATGGATGCCCGCATGAACGAGATCTACGCCGCTCGCTACGGCTACGCCGACGGACAGTGGATGACGCTGGTGCCGGCTTTCCTTGCAAATGTCGAACAGGTCAACGAACGATGGCAGGCGTTGGCGCCGCAGGTCATTGCAGGGTCGGCGCTCGCGATCTTTCCCGATCTGCGAACCGGCGACGCCCGCCTCGCACCCGATGCCGCGCCACGTGCGCAAGCGATGCTGCCGCTCGCGCAAGCTTTGTGGAATGACGGCGGCGAGGTCGACGCGGCCTTGGCGATACCGCTCTACGTTCGTGACAAGGTGGCCCAGACGACTGCAGAGCGCGAAGCCTTGCGCATCGCCCGGGAGCAAGCGGCGCTGGAGGCGGCCCGATGAACGCCGTTGTGCGCGACGACTTCATGCCGCTGCGCATGATGGTGAGCGACCTCGACGAAGTCGTTGCCATCGAGCATGCCGCCTATGACTTTCCGTGGACACGCGGCAACTTCATCGATTCGCTCGCCGCGGGCTATCTCGCGCGCGTGTTGCGCGGTGCGTCTGACCAGTTGATCGGGTACTTCATCGCCATGAAGGGCGTGGACGAGATGCACCTGCTCAACGTCACAGTGGCCCCGGCGCAGCAGAGCAAGGGCTTCGGTCGTCGCATGCTCGATGAGCTCGTCACCCTGTCGCGCGGGCAGTACGCCGATCGGCTGTGGCTCGAAGTGCGCGAGAGCAATGCGCGGGCGCGCAACCTCTATCTTCGCTACGGCTTCCGGCACATTGGGGTGCGCAAGGGCTACTACCCGGCGCTTCATGGCAGGCGTGAAGACGCCAACGTGATGAGCCTTGAGCTCGGAGGCCGCCATGCCATGGAGTGAACGCCAGGCGGCCATGCTGGCCGAAATGAACCTGAGGGTGTGGCCGCATGCGATAGCGCGAACTCCTGTGCTGGAGGAAGAGCAGACCCCCGTTTCGCCCGCAATGGCCACCCGTCCCGCACGGGCTGAGTCTGTCGAAGCCTTGACGCCGGCCCCCCTGAGCCTGTCGAAGGGAAGAGCGGCGCCTGTGGAGGCTCCTCTCACCCCAGTCCCGCCCAATGCCCGTGGCGACCGCCCCGCGGGGATCGAATCCATGGGCTGGCCCGCCTTGCGCGAGGCCGTCGTCAATTGCCGAGCCTGCAAGCTGTGCGACGGCCGTCGCCAGACCGTGTTCGGCGTAGGCCACGAGCAGGCGCATTGGATGATCGTCGGCGAAGCGCCCGGCGAGCAGGAGGACTTGCAAGGCGAGCCCTTCGTGGGCAAGTCGGGCCAGTTGCTCGACAACATGCTGCGAGCCCTCGGCCTCAGCCGAAAAGAGATGCCTCCTCCTGGCGGCGGCGGGTCGCCCTCCGATCCGGCGCGCCAGGTCTACATCGCCAACACGCTCAAGTGCCGCCCGCCGGGCAACCGCAATCCGCAGCCCGAGGAACTCGCTCAGTGCGAGCACTTCCTCATCCGGCAGATCGAACTCGTGAAGCCGAAGATCGTTCTCGCAATGGGGCGCTTCGCGGTGCAGA
Source organism: Rhizobacter sp. (assembly GCA_021153565.1). Lineage (GTDB taxonomy): Bacteria > Pseudomonadota > Gammaproteobacteria > Burkholderiales > Burkholderiaceae_C > Albitalea. The sequence goes on along the minus strand of JAJKJU010000206.1, from coordinate 20,780 downwards.
GCCTGTTGCGCAGCGAGGAGCCCATCGGACGCTTGCGCGGTCGCGTGCATCGCTACCAGGGCGTGCCGCTCATCGTCACTTATCACCCGGCCTATCTGCTGCGCAATCTGGAAGACAAGTCGAGAGCCTGGGACGATCTGTGCCTCGCGGCCGATACCGTCGCAGCGGCCGGGTCATAGATTCGGGCTACTTTTTCTTGACCGGCCTTCTCCAGCCCGACAGCGACACCTGCTTCGCGCGCACCACCGTCAACTGCTCGGCTGGCGTGTCCTTCGCGATCGTCGAGCCTGCACCGATGGTTCCACCGGCGCCCAGCGTGACGGGCGCGACCAGCACGCAGTTGCTGCCCACGTGCACGTCGTTGCCGATGACGGTGCGGTGCTTGTTCGCGCCGTCGTAGTTGGCGGTGATGCTGCCCGCACCGTAGTTCACACGTTCACCGACGGTTGCATCGCCCAGGTAGGCGAGGTGGTTCGCTTTCGCGCCCTTGGCGAGGGTGGAGTTCTTGACCTCGACAAAGTTGCCGATGTGCACTTCTTCCCCCAGGTTTGCACCTGGCCGCAGCCGCGCGAAGGGGCCGACCAGCGAACCTGCGCCGATCTTCACGCCCAGCTTTTCGCCGTCGATGTGCGTGAAGGGAAGAATCGCCGCATTCGTGCCGATCACCGCATTTCGAATCACGCAATTCGCGCCGACTTGCACGCCGTCGGCCAGTTCGACGCGACCTTCGAAGATGCAATTGACATCGATGTCCACGTCGCGGCCGCACAGCAGTTCGCCACGCACGTCGAAGCGCGCCGGGTCTGCAAAACGCACGCCAGATTCCATTAGCACCTCAGCGCGTGCGCGTTGGTAGCGGCGCTCGAGATCGGCAAGCTGAGCCGGGCTATTTACACCGAGCACTTCGGTCTCGCTCGCTGGTTGCGCGGCGACCACCGGTACGCCTTCGGCCACGGCCATCGCGACGATGTCGGTGAGGTAGTACTCGCCTTGCGCGTTGTCGTTGGTGAGGCGTGTGAGCCAGCGCCTCAGGTGCGCGGTGGGCGCGGCCATCATGCCGGTGTAGATCTCGCGGATTTGTCGCTGCGTGGGTGTCGCGTCCTTGTGTTCGACGATGCCCTGCACCGCGTGACCATCGCGCAGTATGCGGCCGTAGCCCGTGGGATCGGGCAAGTCGATGGTGAGCAAGGCGAGACGTTGGCCGCCGCATGAATCGACCAGTGCCGTCGCCGTCTTCGCTTCGAGCAGGGGCACGTCGCCGCTGAGGATGAGCGTGGTTCCTTCGCCATGCAGTTCCGGCAGCGCCTGCTGCACGGCATGCCCGGTACCCAGTTGCGGCATCTGCCGCACGAAGCGCAGCCCGGGCGCGCCGATTGCTTGTTCCACTTCATCTGCGCCGTGGCCGATGATGGTGATGATGCGATCGGCGGCGAGCATCGAGGCAGTTTGCAGCACGTGCTGCAACAGGCCGCGCCCGGCGATCTGATGCAATACCTTCGGCCGGGCCGACTTCATGCGGGTGCCCTTGCCCACGGCCATGATGACAATGTCGAGAGCCATGCAGAAATCCTTAATCAGACTCGCGATTATCGGTGTCATGGCGATGGCGCTCGCCTCTTGCACCGCCGTGCGCTTTGGCTACAACCAGGGAGCTGAACTGGCCTTCTGGTGGCTGGACCGCTACATCGATTTCAACGATGCGCAGGAGGTCAAGGCGCGCGAGGCGATCGCCGAGTGGTTCCAGTGGCATCGACAGACCCAATTGCCCGAGTACGCGACGCTTCTGGGCCGCGCGCAAGTCGAGGTGGCGGAGCCGGTGACGCCCGTGCAGGTCTGCAAGTGGATGGACACGATACAGGGGCGACTGGATGCAGCATTCGACCATGCGTTGCCGGCGCTCGCGGAGTCGGTGCGCGCCCTGTCGCCGGAACAACTCGCCCATGTCGAACGCAAGTACGCGAAGAACCTCAAGGAGTACAAGAGAGACTTTTTGCAGTCCGACCTGGAAGACCGCCGGCAGGTGCAGATCAAGCGGGTCGTCGATCGTGCCGAGATGGTTTACGGTCGGCTCAACGATGCCCAGCGCGAGAAGATTGTCCAGCTCGTTGCAGTGTCTCCATTCGATCCGCAAGCCTGGCTCGTCGAGCGCCAACGTCGACAGCAAGACGCGTTGCAGGCGTTGCGCAAGATGAGCGTCGAGCGTGCAGGCCCGGAAGAGGCCAAGGCTGTCCTCAAGTCCTTGTATGAGGAGATGTTCCGTTCACCAAGGGACCCCTATTGGGCATATCAGCAAAGATTGATGCAATTCAACTGCGACTTCGCGGCGCAAGTGCATAAGCTTTCGACTGCGGAACAGAGGGCGAACGCGCTGAAGCGGTTCAAGGGGTGGGAAGAAGATGCGCGGGCCCTGGCTGCGCAAGGGCGTTCGTAGTTCGATTGCATACGTGCAACGAACACCTGCACCTCTACGAATTGATCTGCGTTACCACCCGGTGCGGCGTCGCGCCTCCATGCGGGAAGTCCTTCAACCCCGCTTCAAACATCGCGCCAAGCAATGAGTTGATCGACGCTGAATACCCGTCATTGGTCACTCGTGTCTCGTAAAGAGGCTGACCGGACTTGCCGTCACGGATCAGCATCGCCACCTCCCGCTCGTACGTCGGCGTGTCGTAGTACGGCCATGCGCCGCTGAAGGCGAAGCCGGTTCGGTAGAAGGGCCGGCCGTGGTAGTGCCGGTGTACGTACAGCCCGCCGCGCCACCAGAATGGATTGTCAAATGGCGACGGTTCGTTCGGACTCACGCGCGCACCGAGCGTGACGCTGACGTCTGCGGCTTTCGGATCGGCGGCGAGAGTGAAGCCGGCGCGCTCCATCGCGCGGTGGGCGGCGTCTTCCAGCAACTGCTGTTGCTGCGCATTCGCCTCTTGAGACGGCAGGCGTTCGAAGGTGTAGGTGGCGGGCTTGCGGTCTGCGGGCCACAGGCTGTAAGCGGACACCTCGTTGCTCAACTCGCGAAGACCAGTGCAGGCGGTGAGCGCCGCGGCGGTGATCAGGAGAGTCAGAACTTTGCGCATCGTGTAGCTCCTGCCGAAGAGAGAATGGGGGGCTCTCAGCCTCTCAGCCGTCGCGGTGCAGCTTGATCGCACCGCTCGACTCTTTCGGCCCGCAGTCGTCGTCATCGTCGAACGCACGATCCCCTCCGGGGCTGGCGACCCCTGTGGTTTGGAGCGAGGTGAAGGGATACAGGTTCCGATCCATCATGTGGCTCGGCACGATGTTGCCCATGGCACTGAAGAGGTTGTCAATGCGCCCCGGGAATTGCTTGTCCCATTCGCGCAGCATTTTCTTGATCTGCACCCGCTGCAGGTTGGCCTGGCTGCCGCACAGCGTGCACGGGATGATGGGGAACTGCCGGTGCACCGCCCAGCGTTCCAGGTCAGTCTCGGCCACGTAGGCAAGAGGGCGGATGACGATGTTCTTCCCGTCGTCGCTCACGAGCTTGGGCGGCATGCCCTTCATGCGGCTGCCGAAAAACATGTTCATGAAAAGCGTCTGCAACATGTCGTCACGGTGATGCCCCAGGGCCACCTTGGTCGCGCCGAGTTCACCCGCCACGCGGTAAAGGATGCCGCGGCGCAGGCGCGAACACAGGCTGCACATGGTCTTGCCCTCGGGAATGAGGCGTTTGACCACCGAGTAGGTGTCCTGGTTTTCGATATGGAAGGGTACGTTTTGGCTCTTCAAATATTCCGGCAACACGTGCTCGGGAAAGCCGGGCTGCTTCTGGTCGAGATTGACCGCGACGAGATCGAACTGGATGGGCGCACGCTTGCGCAGGTTGACGAGGATGTCGAGCAGTGCATAGCTGTCCTTGCCGCCCGAGACGCAGACCATCACCTTGTCGCCCTCTTCGATCATGTTGAAGTCGGCGATCGCCTGTCCCACCTGTCGATGCAGGCGCTTGGACAGCTTGTTGATCTCCAGCGCTGCGCGCTTGTCCTGATCGAGTACTGCACTCATTGCTTGACGCTCTCTTTACTGCTTCTTTGCTTCGGCAAGGCCGAAGACTTCACATCCGACCGCCTCGCAGTCCGGGTACACATCGGGCTTCTGCGTCGACACGCGGGCCGCCCTCACATGCGGGTGGGCCAGCATCAACGCAAGTATGTCGTCGCACAGCGTTTCCTGCAGGTGGATGTGGCCCCGCTTCACGCGCAACGCGATGGTGCGGCGCATGAAATCGTAGTCCACGACCTCATCGAGTTCGTCCTTCTTGGGCGTCGACAGCGAGAGAGGGATGTAGAGGTCTACGTTGATCAGTACCCGCTGCTCGCCCTTCTTCTCGAAGTCATGCACGCCGATATTGATCCAGACTTCGTAGTTGAGCAGGAAGAGGCGCCTGCAGTCCATCAGGCTGGGATGCATGAGGAGACTGTGCATCAGGTTTCCTTTGAAGGGTTGGCGATGAAAAGCACGTCGCGTGCTTGCAATTGCAAGTGCTGGCCGCCATCCACCAGCAGCGTGGTGCCGGTGATGGCCGGGGATTCGATGAGAAAGCGCACGGCGCGGGCGATGTCCTCGGGCGTCGAAGACCGGTTCAACGGTGTCAAGGTGCGCGCCTTGCCGAATTCGTCGTCGGTCATGGCGCCCGACACCATCGTCACGCCGGGCGCCACCCCGCACACGCGTAGCCGGGGCGCCAGCGATTGGGCGAGCATCACTGTCGCGGCCTGCAAGGCGGCCTTGGACAGGGTGTACGAGAAATAGTCGGGGTTCAGGTTCCAGAGCTTCTGGTCGACGAGGTTGACGACGCAGCCGGTCTTGTCGCTGCCCTCGAGGTGCTCGTGAAGCGATCGAGCCAGGATCACCGGCGGCGCGACGTTGGCGCGCCAGTGACGGTCCATCGAATCCATGGCGAAGGATTCCGGGGAGTCGTATTCGAACGTCGATGCGTTGTTGACGACCGCATCGAGCCGTTTGAAGTGATCGAGCACGGCGGGAACGAGTGCGCGACAGGCAGATTCATCGGCCAGGTCGGCGTGGAATGTGGCTGCCGAGCCCCCTGCGGCAAGTAGTTCGGCGGCCACGGCCTCGGCGTCATCGCGCGAGCCGCGGTAGTGCACCGCAATGTCGAAACCGCCTCTTCCCAGATGAAGCGCGATCTCGCGGCCCAGCCGCTTGGCGGCGCCGGTGACGAGGACAACGGGGCGGGAGGCCATCATTTCTACAATCGGGCAATGAAATCCAAGGAAACCGCCAGTGTATCGGGGGGGGCACTCGCCTCGCTGATCCGCCGGGCCATCGCCCGGGACGGCGGCTGGCTGCCCTTCGACCGCTTCATGGCGATGGCACTCTATGCGCCCGGTCTTGGGTACTACGCCCGCAGTGACCGGCAGTTCGGGGGCTTGCCCTCGTCAGGCAGCGACTTCATTACCGCGCCGGAGCTGTCGCCATTGTTCGGGCGGGCGGTGGCGCGGCAGATCGGGCAGGCGCTTGCGGGCAGCGGCACCGATGAGGTGTGGGAGTTCGGTGCCGGCACCGGGGCGCTTGCGCTGCAGTTGCTCGATGCACTGGGCGATACGGTGCGGCAGTACAACATCGTTGACCTGTCCGGCACGCTGCGCGAGCGGCAGCGCAAAACGCTGGCGGCGCATGCAGGCAGGGTTCGGTGGCTCGATGCCCTGCCGGAGCGCATGAGCGGCGTGGTCGTCGGCAATGAGGTGCTGGACGCAATGCCTGTGCAGTTGCTGCACTTCGATGGCCTGCAGTGGTTCGAGCGTGGCGTGACTTCAGCCGGTGACGCAGCGGTAGATGGTTTCGCTTGGGCCGACCGGCCCACCGACTTGCGCCCACCGCATGACGCCGACTTCATTCCGGCAACGACCACCGAGATTCATCCGCAAGCAATGGCCTACATCGCGACACTGGGCGAACGCATGGACCGCGGCGCGGCCTTCTTCATCGACTACGGTTTTCCTGCGGCGGAATACTACTTTCCGCAACGCACCGGCGGCACGCTGATGTGCCACCAAGGGCATCGTGCGGACGGCGACCCCTTGTCGGATGTCGGCGCGAAGGACATCACTTCGCACGTCGATTTCACTGGCATCGCCCTGGCAGGGCAGGAGGCCGGCTTCGAGGTGCTGGGTTATGCAACGCAGGCGCGATTCCTGATGAACTGTGGGCTGCTCGACATGCTGCAAGGTGCGAATGTTCCGACGATTGCCAATGTGCAAAAGCTCTTGAACGAACACGAGATGGGCGAGCTGTTCAAGGTGATTGGTCTTGGCAAAAATTGCGATGAGAACTTCACCGCCGCGCCTATCGGATTTTCCAGCGGCGACCGGACGCACACACTGTGATCCGTTGGCTCGTCGTCATCTTTTTGGCACTGCTGATCTTCAGCGGGTTGCGCAGGTGGCTGGAGAAGATCGGGTTGGGCAAACTGCCGGGGGACTTTCGGTTTCGTATTTTTGGGCGCGAGGTGTTCTTGCCAGTGACGAGCAGCGTGCTGTTGAGCTTTCTCGCGATGTTGCTGGCCAGGTTTGTGTAGACCGGGTGCAACCCTTTGAACGACCCATATTCAGGGGCTCACACGGGCAACGAATCCAGGCCTGCGGCAATCGCCTGAACTCGTGCCTGCTGAATCGCCTGCCCAATCGCCACGCCACTCAACCCGCGCTCCGCCGCCTGCGTCGACACCGCGCGCGAATCCACGGCCAGCGCCAGGTCCAAGGCTTTCTGCAAGCGCGCCCTTTGTGAATACGGTTCGTCCTCGAACCCCAGCCTTCCACGCGCATCGCACTCGCAGGCCAGCAACATTTCCGCAAACCGCGCCGGCCGCCGGATCGCGTCGCAGCGCTCGATCAATCGCATGACAGCCGACGCATTCAGTTCGCCGCTGCGATGCACATTGCCATGCTCGCGCGCCACGACTTCCGCCAGTTCACGGCATTCGACCGGCACCTTCCAACGGTCGCATACCGCGCGAACCAGATCGACGCTGCGCTCTTCGTGCTTGATGTGTCGCGGCAGTATCTCCGCAGGCGTCGTCCCCTTGCCGAGGTCATGCCCGAGGCAGGCGAAGCGCACGGTCAGCGACGTGTTCAGCTTGGCGCTCATGTCGAGCACCATCATCAAATGCACGCCGGTATCGACTTCAGGATGATGCTGCGGTGGTTGAGGCACGCCCCATAGCCGATCCACTTCGGGCAGCAGCCGAGCCAAGGCGCTGCACGCGCGCAGCACCTCGAACATTTTCGATGGATGCGCTTCCATCAGGCCGCGCGACAACTCTTGCCACACTCGCTCGGCCACCAGTGCATTGACCTCGCCAGCTTCAACCATTTGCCGCATCAAGGCGAGCGTTTCGGGTGCCACGCTGAAATCGCCGAAGCGCGCAGCGAAGCGTGCGAGGCGAAGTATGCGCACCGGGTCTTCCGCGAAGGCAGGCGACACGTGACGAAGGATCTTTGCAGCCAGGTCCTTCTGCCCGCCGTAGGGATCGACGAGCGTGCCGTCAGCTTCGCGCGCCATCGCATTGATGGTGAGATCGCGGCGCGCCAGATCGTCTTCGAGGGTGACGCCAGGATCGGTGTGAAACACGAAGCCGTGATAGCCCGGCGCCGTCTTGCGTTCAGTGCGGGCGAGGGCATATTCCTCCCTGGTCTGCGGATGTACGAACACTGGAAAGTCTTTGCCCACGGGCAGGAAGCCGCGGGTCGTCATCTCCTGCGGCGTCGCGCCGACGACGACCCAGTCGTGGTCGTTCACCGGCCTTCCCAGCATTTCATCGCGGACCGCTCCGCCAACGACATATGACTTCATTGGCGGAGTTTAGGATTTGGGCGCTCGCCTGGCTTCAATGAGTGGGCGCCGTCCGGTACGGTTCGTCATCTGCGATGAAGTCGTGTTCCGCCTTCGCATCTCTTACCCAAGCCTGCATCGAAGGCAGCGAATGGATGTGCTCCACATACTTGGCGACGCGCGACGGCAGCGGCACTGCATAAGTTGCAAAGCGCGAACACACCGGGGCGAAGTACGCGTCGGCAATCGAGAATGCGCCGAACAGGAATGGGCCGCCGTGTTCGTCGAACTGCTTCTCCCACATTTGCACGATGCGCTCGAAGTCGCGTGCAACGTCGGGTTTTTCAGCCAGGACGCGTTTGCCGATCTCCGGCAATGAGGCTTCGATGTTCATGACGAAATGGCTGCGTAGCGCACCGAAACCCGAGTGCATTTCCGCGCAGAGGCTGCGTGCCCGCGCGCGGGCAAGGGGTTGAATGGGCCACAGGTTCTTGCTCGGGTACTTCTCGGCCAGGTACTCGGCGATCGCAAGGGTGTCCCACACCGCGAATCCCTCGTCGACCAGCACCGGCACGCGGCCCGAGGGCGCGACCTGGGCCAGGGTCTTCTTGAAGTCCGACTCGTCGTTGAAGGCGAGCCGCAGTTTGATTTCCTCGAACTGAATGCCGGACTGCGTCATCAGAAGCCACGGGCGAAGTGACCAGGAGGAGTAGTTCTTGTTGCCGATGTAAAGCTGCATGCGTGTCCTCTGAACCGTTGTCGTAGATGAAGGCCCCTGATGCTAGTGCAGTGTTTCATGATCTTGGCGCATTGCCGAGCGGGGCGATTCAGTTTCGGCGCGCCAGTGCCCGCAGAAGATCAAACTTGGCGATGCCGTCGCGTCGGCTCAAGATGGGCGGCATCACGCTTTCGAGCGAACGGGGCGTGATGCCCAGGCGCTCGAGGCCGGGAATGCCGGCGCCCGCAACGTTGTCTGCTTTCATCGAGTCGAGGTTGTCGCGTGACATCAATGGTTCGCCCGGAAGCAGTTCGAGCAGGCTGGCTTGCAAGTGGCCCAAAGCGGCGGGCAAGGGAATGATGGGCCGCTCATGGCCGGACCAGCGGCCCGCAAGTCGCACCAGTTCGCGCAAGGTGTAGACGGTCGGTCCAGTGCATTCGAAGTTTTGCGAGATGGTCAACGGGTTTTCGAGCGAACGCGCCACGGCCTCTGCCACGTCGTCCACCCAAACCGGCTGAAATTGAGCGTTCGCGCCGGCCAGCGGCATCACCGGAAAGATGCGTTGCAGCCTCGCAAACTGATTCATGAACCGGTCCTTCTCGCCGAAGATCACTGACGGTCGAAACACGGTCAGCGCGAGCGGCGCTGCGCGCCACGCGGCCTCGCCGTGCGCCTTGGATCGCAGGTACTTTGACGGTGCCGATTCGCTCGCGCCGAGCGAGCTCAAATGGATGACTCGCCGCACGCCTGCCGCCACGCAGGCATCGGCCACGCGGCGTGGGAGGTCCACGTGCACGCGCTGGAAGTCGGCCTCGCTGCCGTGCAGGGTCGCGATGAGATGGATCACTGCGTCGAAGCCGCGCACCAGGCGGCGCAAATCGGCGTCGTTGTTCACGTCGGCGGGGACCACCTCTACCGTCGGCAACAGCTGGATGTGCCCGGCGCGGCCCGGATGGCGCGTGGGCACGACGATGCGTCTGTCTGCACCTCCCGATCGATCGACCAGCTTGTCGCAGATGCTGCGACCCACGAAACCTGTACCGCCGAGAACGAGGATGTTGTTCATCGTGTGCCTGCTTCAGGGTAGATCTTTCTCTGGCGCAGGGGCATTCGCGTCGCGAGGCCCGATCGAGCGGCCCAGCCGCGTGCGAAGCACTGGCTCCTCGCCGTTGAGCACCGCTGCGTAGATGCTGGCATTGGACAGCACCTTCTTCACATAGTCGCGCGTTTCGGGGAACGGGATGTTCTCTGCCCACGCCGACGTCTCGATGAAAGGTCCCTCGCGCCAACGGCGTGGCCGCCCCGGGCCGGCGTTGTACGCGGCCGCGGCCATTGCCTGAGAGCCCTCGAAAGCGTCGAGCACATGCCGCAGGTAGCCAGTTCCGAGCCTCAGGTTGGTGCTCGGGTCGGTGATCATGTCCGGTGAGTAGGCCACGCCGTATTTCTTCGCGGTCCACTTCGCGGTGGCCGGCATCAACTGCATCAGTCCTGAGGCGCCGACGTAGGACCGCAGCGTCGCCATGAATCGCGTCTCCTGGCGGATGAGGCCCATCACAAATGGCGCGTCGAGATCGAGTTCCTTCGAACGCGCGACGATTTCGTCTCGATAGGGCGTGGGATAGCGCTGGGCGATGTCGATTTCGGCTTTGGTGCGCTCGCTGGTGTTGATGCACAACTGCCAGTCCTGGGCATCGCAGGCGATCTGCGCGGCGGCGAGCAATTGCCTATCGCTCATGCCGCGCAGGGTGTAGTTCCACTCGCGCCGACCCTCGTCACGCAGGCCCAGCGAGACGAGTTGCAGGCCGCGTGCCAGGCCCGGCGTGGCAGCGGCTTCGGCCCGCTCTGCCGATGTGAGGGGCGCCGGGCGCTGAGGCAGCGCGAAGGGCTGGTTGAGGGCTTCTGACGCGAGGGCGCCGTAGAAGCTCAACTGCCCGGCGATGGAAGCGAACATCTGCCGCGACTGCTCCCGCATGCTCTCACTGTTCTGCGAATCGCGCGACAAGGCCTGGAGGCCACGTGCCTTCCAGTAGACCCAGGTGGCATCGCGCTGTTCGTCCGGACTCATCGCATCGATGGCCTGCATCACCTGCTGCCAGCGGCCCTTGCCGTTGTTGGCGCGCAGGGCGGCGCGTGCTTTCCAGGCCATGGTGTCGTCGGGCCAGTCGAGTTCGCGGTTCTTGTCCTTCGCGAATATCAGCGCCGCGTGCTGGTAGTGGTCGGCGGCGGCGGGCAAGAGCTTCATGGCCGCCTGCTTGGCTACGCTGGCCCAGGCCCATGAGGCGAGATCAGGGGGAAGGGATCGTTCCCAGCGGTCGACGAGTGCGCCGGCTGCGGCATCGGGATCGCTGGAGGCCATGCGCATCAAGGCGAGTGTGGCGATCTCCGCATTGGCCCGCCCGTCCGCGGCCGAGGCCGAGGCCTTTCGGGTGATGAATTTGGCGGGACTGTCCGACAGGTCTTGCACCATGCTCGCTGTGCTCAGGCTGATGAGCGCAGCCGCCTGTCGTGCCGCGCGCAGGCGGCCGGCTTCGATGGACAAACGGGTCTTGCGCCATACATCGTCGGAATCGAAGACCTTGGCATCGACGAGCGTTGCGGCCAGCAGGGCGCAGCCCTCGTCGGCGTCTCGCTGGCCGAGCCATGCGGCGCGGGACGCATCGGCCACGTCCTTGCCGGCAAGATGGTTGGTGAGCAACGCATAGCAGGTGACTTCGCGGTCATCGTTCATGCGAAAGCGCGGGAAGTCGGTTGCGAAGTGTTCCCAGTCGCGGCGGTGGCCGAGTTCGAGCAGCCAGTCGTTGCGAAGGCGGTCTTCGACGTAGGTGTTGCGCCACCGGGCGTAAAAGGCATCTACCTCGGTTTGCGCGGCTTCGTTGATCCGGTTGCTGAGCTCCCAATAGTCGGCCCACATTGCGAGGGGGTGCTGGCTCGCTATGGCTGCGGCGCGGTCGGCTGCGAGGCGGTTGCGGTCCTTCTTGCGAAAGGCCTCGCGCGCGTCGGCAACGGGATCGGTCTGAGCGTGCAAGATCATGCACGGAGCGAGCGTGCCAAGGCCCAGGAAGGCCATGCCCGCGAGTGCCGCGAACCGGCGTCGAGCACGCCCATATACTGAACTGCAGATCTTCAACCGCTTCGCCTTCCTGATTGTGTTGCGCTACCCCGCTGAACCCGCCGTGCCCGATCGCCGCGCCCTGCGCGAACGACTCCATGGAGTCCGAGACCGTTTCGCCGCGGAATCCGGTGTCGAGGCATCGACCGCCTTGGCTGCTCATTTGAGCGAGGTGCTGGCCGAATTGATGCCCGAACGCCTGGGTCTTTACTGGCAGCTTCGATCCGAATTTAACGCAGCGTCCGCGTGCCTCGGCGACAAGAGTCTCGATGACCTTTCCCTGGCCCTGCCATTCGCTGCGAAGTCGCCGACACAGATGCACTACCGCGACTGGAACCGGGTGACGCCAACGGGCCGCGACGAATGCGGCATCCCCTCGCCGGACGGGGCGCCCGTCGTGCCTGACGTGGTGCTCGTTCCCTGCCTCGGTTACACCTCCTCGGGCTTTCGTCTCGGGTATGGCGGAGGCTTCTACGACAGATGGCTCGCTGACCATCCGCATGTCACGGCCATTGGCGTGGCTTGGTCGGCATGTGAGATCGATGAGGTGGATTTGGTTCCGCAGGCACATGATCAGCCGCTGATGCTTATCGTCACCGAGAGAGGCGTTGTCGGCTAAGGACATGGCCCGAAACAACTTATCGTTTTGGGGGTGCTGGGCGGGCGCGCTGCGGCGTGCTCCTCACTTGTGTGGCTTGCCACACAAGTGAGGAGCGCCTTGCATCGCATCCCGCCCAGCACCCCCAAAACGGGAGCTTATTCCGGGCCATGTCCTGACGACGCGGCCTGATCTGCCTCGGTCGGGCCTTCTTCGTCCGCCACGTCGCCGATGGCACTTCTCGTGTCGGCCGCGCGCGCCTCCACCCACGCGCCAAACTGCTGGACTTCATCGCGACCACGACCGGCGCGGGTGGTGATCAGCCAGTAGGCATAAGGGCTGTGGATGCGGCCCTCGGGGCCGAAGGGCTCGATCAGGTCGCCTCTTCCGAGTGGCTCGGCCACGAGCGCAAGCCGTGCGAGCGCCACGCCTTGCCCGGCCAGAGCCGCCTGCACTTGCTGGTAGGCGTAGTTGAGGTAGAGCCAGCGGCGGGGTTGCAGCTTGCGTTGCCCGTTGGCGGTGAGCCAGGGGCGCCAGCTCAAGAGTTCAGCGCTCGCTCGATGATCGTCCTCTTCAATCAGCGTGAAGTCCGCGAGCTGCGCAGGGTTGTCCAGCCGCGGCGCCTTTCCGTGACGGATGTCGTCGGCGAGCGCGCGACTGATCACCGGTGTCATCACCTCGCCGAACAGGTGGTGCGCGCCCTGGGGTGCGGATTGAGGCGTGCAGTGGCGCAAGGCGATGTCGATCTCGGGGTCGTCGAGGTCGACGATGCGGTCGTTGGCCGAGACACGGATGTCGAGATCGGGATGGGCACGCTGGAAGGCTTCGATCTGAGGCAGCAGCCACAAGGACGCGAAAGACGGAAAGGTTGTGAGGTGCACGGCGCGTCGCCCACGCGACTGACGAATCTGACGCACGCCGGCATCGAGCCGGTCGAGCCACGGCGCCACCACAAGCAAGAGTGCGGTACCGCTGCCGGTGAGTTCGACATGCCGCGTGCCGCGCGTGAACAACGGCGCACCGAGCTCGTCTTCGAGTCCCTTGATTTGCCGGCTGACGGCAGATTGCGTGACGTGCAACTCCTCGGCCGCTTCGCTGAAATTGAGTCGGCGAGCCACAGCCTCGAAAGCTCGCAGGCTACCCAGGGAGAGGGGGCGCTGTCGAACGCTATTCATGTCAATTCCGCATCAAATGGGCTATCCGAATTCATTGGAGTAAACCCTGGGAGTTGCCGAACATACAGAGGCGATGCAACGAAAAAGCGGTTGCAGCCAACCAGGAGATTGATGATGAAAACGCAACTTTTTCCCCAAGCAGGTGCCGCCGCCCTGAAATTCGACGCCCCAATGCGTGTCGAGCACTTGGCCGGTGAGTTTGCGGTCCTCAGCGGCCGCGTGTGGCTTACCCGCCAAGGCGATGTGGACGACCATGTCCTCGAAGTCGGCGAACGCTTCTTCATTGATCTGTCCGACAAGGTTGTGATCGAGCCGTGGACAGCCGGCGACGAAGTGTCCGTCGCCTGGCAAGGCCATGCTCAGCGCTCGCGGGTCGAGGCCTTGCCGCGTGGCGCCGCCGCCTTTGCCTTGCGCAGCTTGGCCTCCGGTGCCGCCGCCGCGGCCTTCGGGTTGCGTCGTGCGGAACTGGGCTTCGAGGCCTTTGCACGCAGCGCTGCGGCGATGGCCAGGCGCGCCCAGGGCTGCATGAGGCCCGGCGATTCCATCGCTTCGGCCGGAACCGTCCAGTAACCCACCGTCACCTGCTTGTCGGCGGAGTCATAGACGAAGCGCTCCCCGCCCGCTTCCTCGAAAGCGGCGCGGGTTTGCGCGTCGGCCTTGAGGTACAGCTGCTCGCGGAAGATCAAGGCGACGAAGAGGTCATCGACGTAAATGCCGTGGCCGCCGAACATCCGGCGGGATCGGGCAGCACCCATCGGAGCAAACAGTTCAGTGCAGTGAGTGGGGAGTTCGTCGTGGGCCATGCGCCATCTTGCACAATCGGGCCATCCTCAGCAACGGCCTTGGCGTCAGACACCCATGGATACCGACAAGAGCGACGACAGCGCAGCACTGCGCAACAAGCTGATCGCAGCCCGCCAGGCACTGCCCGACCGCCTGGAACGCGCGGTGCAACTCCAAAGCGTGCTGCGCGTGTGGCTCGTGGGCCGAAATGAAACCACCATTGGCGCGTACTGGCCGATCAAGGGGGAGTTCGATCCCTTGCCAGCTCTGTACAGGTGGTCGGAGGCCGATGAAGCCCGCCGCATCGGTCTGCCGGTCGTCGACAGGACCGCCGGGTCGCTGCGTTTTCACGTCTGGTACCCGGGCTGTCCGACGGAGCTCGATGCCTACGACATTCCGAAGCCCAAGGGCACGGAGGTGTTCGAGCCGCAGTTGTTGTTGCTGCCCTGCGTGGGCTACGGGCCGGAGGGTGTGCGCCTCGGATATGGTGGCGGTTTCTATGACCGGACAGTGGCGGCGCTCAAGCCGCGGCCGAAGCGAGTCGGGCTTTGTTATTCGAACGGGTTCTTGCCGTTCTTGCGCGGCAAGCCGGAAGATCTTCCGCTGGATGCCTTGATCACCGATGACGGCGTGGTCTGGCAGGCGGAAGATCGTTGAATTCGTAGGGTGGGCAAAGCGTAGCGTGCCCACGCGGAACATCGTCCGGATCTGACGGCAACGGCGTGGGCACGCTACGCTTTGCCCACCCTACAGATCAATCCTTGGGTGCGAGCCCCAGGCGCTTGCACAATTCGATCGTCAGCGCCGATTGATTCATCGTGTAGAAGTGAATCCCCGGCGCGCCACCGGCGATCAATCTCTCGCACAGCTCGGTCACCACGTCCAGGCCAAAGGCACGGATCGATGCCGCGTCGTCCATGAAGCCTTCCATCTTCAAGGCCACCCAGCGCGGAATCTCGATGCCGTCGCGCGCGGCGAACTGCGCGATCTTGGAATAGTTGTGGAAGGGCATGATTCCCGGCACCACCGGCACGTCCGCGCCGAGTCGCTTCGTCTCTGCGACGAAATGGAAGTAGCTGTCGGAATTGAAAAAGAACTGCGTGATTGATGAATTTGCGCCGGCCTTCACCTTGTCCACGTAGTGCTGCACATCGCGTTTCGCATAGCGCTGCTCGGGGTGATATTCAGGGTACGCCGCGACTTCGATGTGCCAATCGGCACCTTGCGATTCGCGAATGAATCGCACCAGTTCGGCGGCGTAGCGAAACTCGCCGGCCGTCGCGGTGCCGCTGGGCAGATCACCGCGCAAGGCCACGATGCGATGAATGTTCTGCGCACGGTATGTCGCAAGGATGTCCTTCAGGCCTTCGCGCGTCGATCCCACGCAGGACAAGTGCGGCGCAGCTTCGAATCCGGCCTTCGCAATGGCCATCACGGTGTTCAGCGTCTTCTCGCGCGTCGAGCCGCCGGCGCCGTAGGTGACGCTGAAGAATTCGGGCTGCATCGCGCCGAGCTGCTGCACGACGTCTTTCAGCTTCTCGTCGCCCACAGGTGTGTTGGGCGGAAAGAATTCGAAGCTGATGGGTACGGATTTGTTGCTCATGCTTTCGCGCCTTTGATCGGCTTGTCGTCTCTTGTCGCGTAGACGAAAAATTCATTGTTGCCGTCACCGCCTGCGATCGGGCTTGCGAAATAGCCGCGCACCCAGAGTCCGGCTTCCCTGCAGGACTGGCGCACGCGCGTTTCCACGAGCTGGAAGGAAGACGCGTCTTTCACCAGGCCGCCCTTGCCGATGAACTCCGGCTGCAACTCGAACTGCGGCTTCACGAGCAACAGCAAGGTGCCGCTTTGCCGCAGCAAGGGTGCGAGGGCAGGAATCACGAGGCTCAACGATATGAATGACAGGTCGCCGACAATGAGGTCGAAGCCGATGGCAGGCATCGCTTCGCCAAGGACGTCCTTGCTCAAGTGCCGCGCATTGATGCCTTCGAGCGCGTGCACGCGAGTGTCGTCGCGCATCTTCTGATGAAGTTGCCCGTGGCCGACGTCGATGCCGACGACCCGGCTCGCGCCGTGCTGAAGCAGGGCGTCTGTGAACCCACCGGTGCTTTGCCCGACATCGAGGCAAGTCATGCCGGCGACGCCGATCTCGCGCAGCTTCAGCGCGCCTTCGAGCTTGAGCCCGCCGCGACCGACGAAGCGCAATTCGGCGTCGTCGGTGACTTGCAGTTCGGCCTGGTCGGGCAGGTCTTCGCCTGCCTTGTACGGCACGACCCACCCCTTGGGCGAGAGCCAGCGCACGCCGCCGTGCGTGATCAGCCGCTGCGCGGCAGATCGTGTCGGCGCGAGGCCTCGTTCAACGATGAGTTGGTCGGCGCGCATGCGTTGTCCTCCGGTCGAAAGGTCAATAGCGGTAGGTGTCGGGCTTGTACTGGCCGTTCTTGCTCACGCCGATGTAGGCCGCTTGCTCGTCTGTCAGCACGGTCAGTTGGGCACCGAGCTTGGACAGTTGAAGTCGGGCAACCTTCTCGTCGAGGTGCTTCGGAAGCACATACACCTTGCCGACTTGATAAGCATCCTGCTTCGTGAACAGCTCGATCTGCGCGATCGTCTGATTGGCGAAGCTCGAGGACATCACGTAGCTCGGGTGGCCCGTGCCGCAGCCCAGATTCACCAAGCGGCCCTTGGCCAGCAGGATGATGCGCTTGCCATCCGGGAAGATCACGTGATCGACCTGCGGCTTGATCTCCTCCCATTCGTACTTCTCGAGCGACGCGACGTCGATCTCGTTGTCGAAGTGGCCGATGTTGCACACGATGGCCTGGTTCTTCATCTTGACCATGATGTCGTGCGTGATGACATCCTTGTTGCCGGTCGTCGTCACAAAGATGTCGGCCTTGTCGGCGGCGTATTCCATGGTCACGACGCGATAGCCCTCCATCGCGGCTTGCAAGGCGTTGATCGGGTCGATCTCGGTCACCCAGACTTGCGCCGAAAGCGCACGCAGCGCTTGCGCTGAGCCCTTGCCCACGTCGCCGTAGCCGGCCACGACAGCGACTTTGCCGGCGATCATCACGTCAGTGGCGCGCTTGATGCCGTCGACCAGCGATTCGCGGCAGCCGTAGAGGTTGTCGAACTTGCTCTTGGTGACCGAGTCGTTGACGTTGATCGCGCGGAACAGCAGCGTGCCCTTGGCGCTCATCTCGTTCAGGCGGTGCACGCCGGTGGTGGTTTCTTCAGTCACGCCGATGATCTCGGCCGCCTTGCGGGTGTACCAGGTCGGGTCCTCGGCGAGCTTCGCCTTGATGGAGGCAAACAGGCAGCGCTCTTCTTCGCTTTTCGGGTCGCTGATGAGCGACTGATCCTTCTCGGCTTTCTGGCCCAGATGCATCAGCAGCGTGGCGTCGCCGCCGTCGTCGAGGATCATGTTCGGGCCCTCGCCCTTGCTGCCCTTGGGTCCGAAGTCGAAGATTCGGTGGGTGTAGTCCCAGTAGTCGGCGAGCGTTTCGCCCTTGATCGCGAATACCGGTGTGCCGCTCGCGGCGATGGCTGCCGCCGCATGATCTTGCGTCGAGAAGATATTGCACGAAGCCCAGCGAACGGTGGCGCCGAGCGCTTGCAGCGTCTCGATCAGCACGGCGGTCTGGATCGTCATGTGCAGCGACCCGGTGATGCGCGCCCCCTTGAGCGGCTGGGTCTTCGCGAATTCCTCGCGGATGGCCATCAGGCCGGGCATTTCGGTCTCCGCGATCTTGATTTCCTTGCGGCCCCAAGCGGCAAGGGACAGGTCGGCGATGGCGGATTCGGTGGTGGATTTGAGAACGGCGTTCATGTCAGGCTCCATTTCGAACAGGAACCCGCCGACGCGGCTGCAAGGGGAGAGCAAGAAGGGCTTGGACTCACACCCACGAAGACACATCGTGCGGGTGAGCGCGGTTGCAATTGAAGTTTCCGAGCCTGGGGACCGGGCGCACACGTCAACACGTCTGCGCAGGTGCCTTGCAACGCTCCTCGGAAAGAGCCCGAATTGTAGTCGCGCGGGAAGCCCGACGACTGCCGGGGTTGTGCAAGACTGGGCGGAAGAACGTGCTTCCTTCGCTTCCGTGGGCATCGCTGCCGGCCGGCGCCGTGCGCTCGGTGTGCGGTGTCCTGATCGCCGTGCGGATCAGAGGCTGAGAGTCTTTCGATCATGCCCGCTCATCAATTCAAAAGCCCCCTGCTCGTCGTCGCAAAGCGCAGCCATAGCCAAGCTATGGCTGCGCTTTGCGCCTAGATCAGGCGCCTTTTGACGTGCTGCTCGGACACGTTCGAAATACTCTCAGCCCTGAAGGTCGAGGAATCCTCGCATGCGATCGAGTTCAGCATCGAGGGCGTCGCGAAAGACTCGCTCCCGCGGCACGCAGCCTGAGATGTAGCCGAAGTCGCATTGGAGGCGTGAGTCTTTCGTGGTGACGTTGGCCCAGCCGATCACCTCGTCGCGCCATAGAAGAGGCAGGGCGTAATAGCCGAGTTTGCGCTTGGATGCGGGCGTGTAGGCCTCGAAGCGATAGGCCCAGTTCCAGAACAGCTCGAAGCGGCGGCGGTCCCAGACGATGGGGTCGAAGGGCGCGAGAAGGCGCACTTCGTCCTGCGGCGCGTGTCGATTCGACGTCGGTTTCTCATCGGCAGGCCAGTACCAGTCGACGCCGGCGATACGCTCATGTGCGAGCCGTTCCTTGGCGCGCTGGATGCTTGCCTTGAGATCGTTTCGCCATTGCGGCGTGCCGTGGCGCAGGCGGCTGATGAGATTGCCGAGGCTCTGTGCCGGCAAAGGTGCGTATTTCCGAATGATCACGTCGGTGAGTGCATCGAGTGGCTCGCGTCGAGAAGCTGTGTTCTGGGTGGCGGGTGCATGCTCGTGCACCGCGTAGATGCGGACGCCGCACTCGCGCCGGACCACGCGAACGAGGCCGCGGTAGTGCATGCCATCGAGCAGATGGGTCGTTGCACTGGACGATCCGCCCCAATAGTTCTCGACTCTGCCGTGCGAAAAATGCGCGTCGACCTCGCGCGGATGCACTTCGCCACGGTCGCGGATGAATTCCAGCAGCGCCGTCGACTGCTTCTTGGTTGATTCAGGCCAGACAGTGCGCGGTGTGCGGGGGTGCATCAGCTGCTGGACCTCGGTCGATAGAAAGCCGTAGTTGACGAAAAAGTCTTCCTCGACACCCAGCTTCGGATAGCGCCGCTCGAGATCGCCGGCGAGGTAGTCCTTGACTCGATGGCGCAGCGTCAGGTCTTGAGCGCGTGCCGGTGCACGGATGGGATCGGCCTGGATGAAGCCGAGCTTGCGGATCGCGGCAGGGAGCGTCGTCGGCTTGAAGAGCGAGCGCGAGACGGCGTATCGGCGGAGGTCGTCGAGAGTCGGCGTGGGCATGTGCCGATGATGCACAAAGACGGCAGGCAAAGAAAAAGGGCGACTTGCGTCGCCCTTCGATGAGGTGCGGCTGAAGGCCGACTTACAGGCCCACTGCTGCGCGCAGCACCTTCGCCTTGTGACTGGTGCCGCAAGTCCAGGCGGCGCTGACGCGCCGTCGTGCTTTACAGGCCCGCTGCTGCACGCAGCACCTTGGCCTTGTCTGTGCGTTCCCATGAGAACTCGGGCTCTTCACGCCCGAAGTGCCCATACGCCGCCGTCTTCGAATAGATCGGACGCAGCAGATCCAGCATCTGGATGATGCCCTTCGGACGCAAGTCGAAGTGCTCTTGCACCATTGCCGACAGCCTTTCGTCGGAGATGACGCCCGTGCCTT
Organism: Rhizobacter sp.; assembly: GCA_021153565.1. Taxonomy (GTDB): domain Bacteria; phylum Pseudomonadota; class Gammaproteobacteria; order Burkholderiales; family Burkholderiaceae_C; genus Albitalea. Next base: position 799 of record JAJKJU010000206.1, on the reverse strand, counting down.
CGGTGTAGACCGTGACGTTCATCGGCTTGGCCACGCCAATGGCATAGGCCACCTGGATCTGGCATTGACGCGCAAGGCCCGCGGCCACGATGTTCTTCGCGACGTAGCGCGCGGCGTAGGCCGCCGAGCGGTCCACCTTCGTCGGGTCCTTGCCCGAGAACGCGCCGCCGCCGTGCGGGCACGCGCCGCCATAGGTGTCGACGATGATCTTGCGGCCGGTCAGGCCACAGTCGCCCTGCGGGCCGCCGACGACAAAACGGCCGGTCGGGTTGATCAGGAACTTGGTTTCCTTGAGCCATTCGTTCGGGAGCACTGGCTTGATGATCTCTTCGATCACCGCTTCGGTGAAGGCCGGCAGCATCTTCTTCCCGTCGCTCATCTCGGGGGAATGCTGGGTCGACAGCACTACCGTGTCGATCGAGTGCGGCTTGCCGTTGACGTAGCGCATCGTCACTTGGCTCTTCGCATCCGGGCGCAAGAAGGGCAAGCGACCGTCTTTGCGTAGTTGCGCCTGGCGCTCGACGAGTCGGTGTGCGTAGTAGATCGGAGCGGGCATCAGCTCGGGCGTTTCATCGCAGGCATAGCCGAACATCAGGCCCTGGTCGCCGGCGCCCGTATTCAGGTGATCGTCGCTGGCTTGATCCACGCCTTGCGCGATGTCGTTCGACTGCTTGTCATAGGCGACGAGCACCGCGCAGCCCTTGTAGTCGATGCCGTACTCGGTGTTGTCGTAGCCGATGCGCTTGATGGTGTCGCGCGCGACCTGGATGTAGTCGACGTGCGCGTTGGTGGTGATTTC
>JAJKJU010000205.1 GCA_021153565.1 Rhizobacter sp. | reverse complement strand
GTGGTTTCGGCGGGGACCGCCACGTCCACCCGCGCACGCGGAGAAGCCAACTCGTTCAATGTGCTGCGATTGCAGAAGCATCGGGTCGAAATGGAGTGGTTCGAGTGGATCGCCGCGCACCGTCGGTTCGTGCCGGTATGGCGAGAAGTCTTCGAGCGAAAGCTCAAAGGATGGTCGTTGATCGAGCGTATCCAGCAAGTCGGCCGAGACTGATTCGACTGTCCAACCGTCTGCTGGTGCTCATCCGGTGGCAGTATTCTGCCCGATTCAGCCTCTCCCCCAACAACCCAGCGTCGGCGCGTCTTGCAGACGATTTCGTCCGCTCCGAAAACCCGCACCCACTTGAATGCTGGTTGGTGTTTCGTCATGACCTGAGGCCCGGCTGGGCATACAACCGCAAAGAGCTAAGTGCCAATCGGGGCAACTCGAGCGCAATTCTCGGGTGCCGCGCCGGCGGCCAGCCGGCCCATGCAGTTCAATTCAATGGCTTGAGCAGCGTGGCTATGACGTATGAAAGCCGGAATCACCGAGATTTCTGGATAGTGCCCATCATGACAGCACAACACCACCTTATCAGGAAGTCGGCCGTTCTCGCTTCCCCTCTCGCTCCCATGCGCATGCTTTTTCGGATCGGCTTGCTGCTGCTCGCCCTAGTCGCCGGATGCGGCGGCAGCAGTTCAGGCACAGCACAAGCCAGCCTTGGCGCCAACAGCAATTTTGGCCTCTCCAGCGATGCCGAGGTCTACACGGTGGACACCGGCGCCGGTCTGGTGTTCAAGGTGCGCCGCCACAACAGTGACGGCAGCAGCAAGCGCCTGGGCGACATCAGCTCCCTGGTCTACCAGGGCGTCGAGTACCAGGATGGCTCCAAGGGCAGCCAGATCAATTCCGGCTTCGACTTTCTTTACACCGGCGTGAGCGCAGTGAGCGTAGACGCGGCGCTGGTCGACCCCGACCACATCAAGATCACGGTCAAGGCGGGAGATCTCACCCACTATTATCTGGCACAGCGTGGTGAAGCCAAGGTCTACATGGCGACCTACTTCACCACAGAGCCTGACACCCTTGGTCTGGCCCGTTTCATTGTGCGTGTGCCCATCGGCCTGCTGCCTCTTGGCCCCGCGCAGTCCGACCTGCGGGGTAACCGCGGCGCCATTGAGGCCCATGACATCTTCGGTATGCCCAATGGCGAAACGCGCTCCAAGCACTACTCCAACATCCGCCTGAAGGACTGGGCCTACATTGGCGCCACCAGCCCGCAAGCCGGCGTTTGGATCGTGCGCGACAGCAACGAGGGCAACTCGGGCGGTCCCTTTTATCGCAGCTTGCTCAACCAGGGCACCGACACCGACCAAGAGATCACTTACATCATCAACTACGGTGAAGCGCAAACCGAGTCGTTTCGAACCGGTGTGCTGAACAGCTATACCCTGGCGTTCACCGACGGCAGAGCGCCCGACCGGGTAGACACCCGCTGGTTTGCAAGCATGGGTCTGAGCGGCTACGTGGCGCCCACTGCGCGCGGCAGCGCAACAGGTGCGGCCATTTCAGGCCGTGATCCCCACTACCGCTATACGGTCGGGTTCTCAAACGCGTCGGCCCAGTATTGGGCCGACGCAGACGACGCCGATGGCCATTTCCTCAGTACCGGCATGCTGCCGGGCAGGTACACCATGCAGGTTTACAAAAACGAGTTAGCGGTGGACACCCGCAGCGTGGTGGTCGAGGCAGCCAAGACGACATCGGTCGGCACGGTAGCGGTCACGAACGACCCCAGCACCATGGCAGCCATCTGGCGCATTGGTGATTGGGACGGGACACCTTGCGAGTTTCTCAACGGCGACAAGGTCACCACCATGCATCCGTCCGACGTGCGTATGCAACCCTGGCAAACCGCAGACTACGTGGTCGATACTTCGACGCCGGTCACCGGATTTCCGGCCTACCAATGGAAAGACGTCAACCGTGCCATCACCGTGCGGTTCAAACTGAGCGCGAGCCAGATCGCCGACATGACCCTGCGCTTGGGCATCACCACCGCATTCGCCGGTGGTCGCCCCGTGGTCAAGCTCAACCAATGGGCCGGCCCCATCCCCATCCCGTCGACACAGCCCAGCACGCGCACACTGACAATCGGCAGCTACCGGGGCAACAACACGACGTTCAGCGTCGCCATACCGGCCAGCGCCTTCGTGGCCGGCGACAACGTACTGACGCTCAGCGTGGCCAGCGGCACCTCGGGTACAGCGTACCTGAGCCCGGGCGTGGCCTACGACGCCATCGATTTGATTCGTTATTGATCCGGCCAGTCTTTTCCAATTCCGGTTTCATTGAGCATGAGCACTGATCTTGATGGGTAGACAGCCTGCTACTGATCAGGTTGGGTGATGGTTCGGCGTGGTTGACCCTCATGATCATGAACAAACTGGCAACTTCAGGTGGTGGGGTTGTGTTGGTGTTTTTGCCCCTGCCATGCCGCCGGAGGCTCCCCGTTGAGCGTGACGGCGGGCTCGTCGAGGTTGACTGCACCTCGCTCGAGCGCGCTGACGACCTGATACGGGAGCGCGTCGACATCGACCTTCAGGCCGAGCTCGAGCGCCGTCCGAAGGCTGATGCGGGACCTATCTCGCCGAACCGCGGGCCCGCGTTTGCGCGTGACATTGAGGGTCTCCCGTGGCTGACGGATATCGGGGTTTCCGTGTTGGCATCGAATCGAATGTGGGCGTGACAAGGCACGTATCACGCCGCTGCAAGGGCGGCTCGCATGCGGGCGCGATCCAGCGGGATGTCGCGCATCCTCAGGCGCACCGCGTCGCCCACGGCGTTGGCCAGCGCCGCCGCCGCCGGTCCTTGTGCCGCCTCACCCGTGCCAAGGAACGGCTGGCCCGGGCGATCGATCACCTGCACCTCAACGCTCTGCGGCACGTGACCAAAGCGCAGGATTGGATAGCGACCCCAGTTGCGGCTCGTGATGCGGCGCGCATCCCAGGTCACGGCTTCGAACAACGTCCAGCTCAGCGACTGGACGATGCCGCCCTCGATCTGGTTGCGGATGCCATCGGGGTTGACGGCCTCGCCGCTGTCCACCGCGGCGACCACCCGCCCGACTCGCACTTCGCCGGCTTCACGCTCGACGTCGACTTCCATCGCCACCGCGCAGTAGGCGGCATGGTTCTTGTAGCGCGCGAATGCGAGGCCGCGCCCGTGGTCGCGGCGCCGTGCGAAACGATCCCAGCCAAAGCGCTGCGCGGCCATGCGCACGACATTGCGCGCACGAGGGTCCTCCAGATGGGCGAGCCGAAACTCGACAGCATCGATGCGCGCGGCGAGCGCCAATTCGTCCATGAAGCTCTCGATCGCAAAGACGTTGGTGTAGGCGCCAAGTGCGCGCAACGCCGACACGCGCAGCGGCATCTCGGCAATGAAATGATGCGTGACACGCACGTTCGGGAATGCATAACCGGGAATCGCATTGCGGTCGCCGCCACCATCTGGCAGCGGAAGCGGCTTGGGCGCGGTCGGCGTGAACGGCGAGGCGAGCAACCGCGCAGGCAGCAGGTCGCCCGCGCGCCCCGGCCGCGTCGAATGCGTGTTGCTCCAAACGTCGTATTGCCAGCTTGCCACGCGGCCGGCTTGGAGCGTGGCACGTGCGCGGGCCACCATCGCGGGCCCGAATGGCTCCCACGCATGCTCTTCCTCGCGCATCCATTGCACGCGCACGGGCCGGCCCGGTAAGGCATGCGCGATGAGGGCGGCATCCGCGGCCGCGTCGTCGGCGCCGTTGTGCCCGTAGCAGCCCGCGCCTTCGTGATGGATGCAGTGCACGCGATCGGGCGACAGTCCCAGCATTTCGGCGATTGCGCCACGCAGTGGATAGACGCCCTGGCTGTGCGTCCAGACCGTCAGCTTGCCGGCCTCGAAAAGTGCCACCGCACACGACGGTCCGATTGACCCGTGCAATTGATAGGGGCGCCGATAAGTGGCCTCGATCAGGTTCCCGCTTGGGGCGGGCAGCCGCGCGTCGCCTTCGATCACGCTGTCCTGCGAGGGCAGGCGAAGCAGCAGCTCATGGATGTCGGCCTGCGGAACAAATCCCTCGGGCACGTCCCACACGGCACTGCCGGCCAAGGCGCGCATCGCCTTGATCGCCTGATATTCGCCTGCGGCCACGACCGCGATGTAGCGGCCGTCGTGCAGGATTTTCAGGACACCCGGCATGCGCGAAGCCGCGGCCGGGTCCAGCGTCTTGAGCCGGGCATCGAGTGCAGGTGGACGCACGGTGCGCGCATGCACCATGCCGGGCAGCCGAAGGTCGTGCACGTACGCCTCGCCGCCCGTGACCTTGCGCGGAATGTCCAGGCGCGTGATGGAGAGGCCCATCACGACATGCGCTGCCGTATTTTTCAGCGGTGCGCCGGGTGTGGCGCGAACATGCAGCGTCTCGCCCGCAACGAGATCGCCGTAGCCAATGTGCCGCCCGTCGTTCGATACGACCGCACCGCCTTCGGGGTGCAACGTCTCGGGTGCAAGACCCAGCCGCTCGGCGGCCTGCGCGATCAGCAGGGCGCGAACCTGCGCCGCCGCATGCTGGATGGCCGATCCACTGTCCTTCATCGAATTGCTACCTGCGGTATAGCCCTCGTCGGGCGTTCGCTCGGTGTCCGCCGTGACCATGTCGATGGCCGACATGCCCACCATGAGCTGTTCGGCGGCGATCTGCTGCAATGCCGTAGCGACGCCCTGCCCCAGCTCTGCCTTGCCGGTAAACACAGTGATGCGCCCGTCGGCACCGATGCGGATCCATGCGTCGAGCAGTGGCGATTTCGCAAGGCTGCCTGGAGGGCCAGGCATTGCCTTCGACACCTCCTGCGCGCCGAGCGGTCGCAACGTGAAGCTCACGATCAGTGCGCCAGCGCCGGTAAGGACTTTGCGCCGCGAAAGCCTCATCGCCAGGACCCATCTTGCTTCATGAGTTCGGCCGCACGGCCGACCGCACGCAGGATGCGCATGTGCGTGCCGCAGCGGCACAGCCCCGGCGCGAGCTGCTTGCGGATCTCCACCGGCGTCGCATCGGGGGTGCGTTCGAGCAGGGCTTGCGCCCGCATCATCAGCCCGGCGATGCAATAGCCACATTGCGCCGCCTGTTCCTCGATGAAAGCGCGCTGCATCGGCCCCGGACGCTCGATCGTTCCCAGGCTCTCGACAGTGCGAATGCGGCGACGCTCGAGCGTCGCGACTGGCGTGATGCACGAGTACACCGGCTCGCCGTCGACCAGCACCGTGCAGGCGCCGCACTGTCCGAGCCCGCAGCCGAACTTGGCGCCGTTGAGCTGCAGCTCGCCACGCAGCACATAGAGCAGCGGCGTGTCGGGCTCGACCTCGGTGCGGTGCAGGCGGCCATTGACATCGAGGGTGATCATCGCGAAGCCGTGTGCAACTTGCGGATGTCGCCGGGCACGTCGCGCCACGGCGGCAAGTCCGTCATCGAACGCAGATAGGTGGCGAGTTCGGCAATATGCTCGTCGGTCAACGCCGCGTCGAATGGCGGCATCCAAAGCCCGTGCTCGTGCTCGCGCGGCACGATTCCGTCCCGCACGATATGGACGAGGTTTGATGGCGTCGGCAGCGTGATCGCGATTGCGAGCGGCATCGGCAGCGCGCCGCCGTCGACGCCGCGTCCGCGGTCATGGCACTCGGCGCACGCTGCGGCGTACACCTGCTCGCCACGTGTGTGGCGGGCATCCGCCTTCGCGATGCCCGGGCGCGGTAGCTCCGCCAGCACCTTTTGCGCCTGCTGTGCACGCGCCGACGCGGGCCGGGCATCCAGCGAAGCGATGTAGTGCGCGATGGCCTGAATGTCCTGCGGGTCGCCGTGCGACAGGTTGCGCACGACATTGGCCATCGGTCCTGCGGCGAGCGCGTGGTCCGGGGCCACGCCGTTGCGCAGGTACTGCGCGAGCGCCTCTTCGGTCCATGGGATGGGCGAACTTGAGTTCGCGTCGAGCGCCGGCCCGTGCCAGCCGGAGACTTCTCCGCCGGCGTAGCGCTCGGCTTTCTTCTCTGCGCCGAGCGTGTTGTGCGGCGTGTGGCAGGCGCCGCAATGGGCGAGGCCATCGGCCAGGGAGGCGCCGCGGTTCCACTGCGCGTCGTGCGCCGGATCCGCATGGAAGCGGCCCGGCTCGAAGTACAGCGACTTCCAGATCGCGACCAGAGGTCGAGGCACGCTGATGGTGTTGGCCGGCGGTCGTGATGCCACGGGCTCGCGTGTCATCACGAACGCATACAAGGCAGCGATGTCATCATTGCTCACAAGCGTGAAATGCTCGTACGGAAACGCTGGGTAGAGATGATGACCTTCGCGGTCGATACCTTCGCGCATGGCCCGCTC
>JAJKJU010000204.1 GCA_021153565.1 Rhizobacter sp. | reverse complement strand
CGGGGGAGAGGGAGCCGAAATGCGTTACTTCGAAGCGGGCCACAGCGAACTGGCCTGCATTGCTCCCTCGCCCCTTCGGGGAGAGGGCTGGGGTGAGGGGCGTGGGCCTCTGAGCAAACATGAACTTGTCATGTGTCAACCCAGCCTTCTTCAAACCTCGTAGGGGAAAATTTGCTCCAACGGCCATCTTCCTCGTGTCCAGCGTGCGTAAAGGTCAGCTCCCCCAGAGGGCAGAGGAGCCAATACAAGACCAAAGGGGTGTTTCTTAAAAGCCCCCCAGTCGCTGCGCTCCTGCCCCCAAGGGGCGCCACCCAAGCGGACCGGCAAAGCCGCGAGTGGGTTGGCCCCCCAGTCGCTGCGCTCCTGCCCCCAGGGGGCGCCACCCAAGCGGACCGGCAAAGCCGGATCCGCGGGCGTGGCTTGATCTGCGCTTGCTGCGCTCGCTGATCGATTCCGCGTTTTGGCGAACGGCTTAAAAGCCTTGGCTTCTGGCCTCTCATTCGGCTCAAGATTTTCCGTCGTCCCGGAACAATGACGAGGCGCCCATCTTTCGGGCTGCATCGCCATGGCAGACGACAACGGATCCGATCGCAATTTACCGGCCTCGCAACGCAAGCTTGAGAAAGCGCGCGAAGAAGGCCAGGTTGCGCGGTCTCGCGACCTGGGGCACTTCGCGGCCATTGCGGCAGGCGGCGCGGTCCTTGTCGTCTTGGCGCCCAAGCTGACGGCCTGGTTACAGCATCTTCTGGCCGACGCTTTGCGCTTCGACCATTCAGCCAGCACCAACCCCGAGCTCATGGCGCAGCAACTTTCGGCCATGGCGACGAAGCTCTTGTGGGTGGTGATTCCGCTTGGCGCCTTGATGACGCTTGTTGCCATCGCCGCGAGCTTGCTCATCGGCGGCTGGAACTGGACGCTCAAGCCTTTGATGCCCAAGTTTGAAAAGCTCAACCCCATCACGGGCTTGCCCAAGCTCCTCTCCAAGCAGCAACTCGTCGATGCACTGAAGGCCTGCGGCCTCGCGCTGGTACTGGGCGCTATCGGCGCGGCCTATCTCAACAGCCACATGGAGGCTTTCGGCGGCGTCATCGCCATGCCGCTTCCTGCTGCCTTGTCGCAAGTCGGCAGCATCGTGTTGAGCGGCCTTCTGCTCCTGTTGCTCGCGCTCGCGCTGTGCGCCGCCATCGACGCGCCGCTGCAGCGCCACATGCATCTCACGCGGCTCAAGATGAGCCACCAGGAGTTGAAGCAGGAACGTAAAGAAGTCGAGGGCAATGCCGAGGTCAAAGCCAAGATCAAGGTGCGCATGCGCGAGATGTCGCGCCGCCGCATGCTGGCAGCCGTGCCCCGTGCCGACCTCGTGGTGATGAACCCAACCCACTACGCCGTTGCGCTCAAGTACGACGACGCCAAGATGGCCGCGCCGCGCGTGGTCGCCAAGGGCGCTGACCTGCTCGCGATGTCAATTCGTGACACCGCCCGGACGAACAAGGTGCCAGTGCTGCAGTCGCCGATGCTCGCGCGTGCGCTTTATGCCCACGCCGAGGTCGATCGCGAAATTCCAGCCGCGCTCTTCGCCGCCGTGGCGCAAGTGCTTGCCTACGTCTACCAGTTGCGTGCCGCGCTCGCGGGCCATGCGCCGATGCCCGGTGAAGTGCCCGCGGTCCACGTGCCGCCCGAACTCGATCCGCACAACAAGCCGGAGACCGCTGAATGAACGGGCTGATGCAGCAAATGCAGAAATGGCTCGGACCCAACAGCGCGGCGATCCGCGCGTTGATGGCGCCGCTTTTCATCATCATGGTCCTGTCGATGATGGTGCTGCCGCTGCCGTCCTTCGCACTCGACCTCTTGTTCACCTTCAACATCGCGATGGCGCTGATGGTGATGATGGTCGCGGCCTACATGATCCGCCCACTGGATTTCGCTGCCTTTCCCTCGGTCATTCTTCTCACGACGCTCCTGCGCTTGTCGCTGAACGTCGCGTCAACGCGAGTCGTGCTGCTCGAAGGCCACACCGGGCCGGGCGCCGCGGGCGCGGTGATCGAGTCGTTCGGGCACTTCCTCATCGGCGGAAATTTTGCCGTCGGATTGATTGTGTTCGCCATCCTCGTGGTCATCAACTTTGTGGTGGTGACCAAGGGTGCGGAGCGGATCGCGGAGGTCGGCGCGCGCTTCACCCTGGATGCAATGCCCGGCAAGCAGATGGCGATCGACGCCGATTTGAACGCCGGCCTCATCAATGAGAAGGAAGCCAAGAAGCGCCGCATGGAAGTGGGCGAAGAGGCGGAATTCTTCGGTTCCATGGACGGTGCCTCCAAGTTCGTTCGTGGGGACGCGATGGCGGGCTTGCTGATCCTGTTCATCAACATCATCGGCGGCTTCATCATCGGCGTGGCGCAGCACGACCTGTCCGCGACCGATGCTGCCAACAGCTACATCCTGCTGGCGGTTGGCGACGCGCTCGTCGCGCAGATTCCGGCGCTCCTGATCTCGGTCGCAGCCGCCATGGTGGTGTCGCGCGTCGGCAAGGAAAACGACGTCGGCAGCCAGATCGCCAAGCAGGTCTTCAACTCGCCCCGTTCCTTGGGCATCGTCTCGGGCGTGATCGGTGCGCTGGGCTTGATCCCCGGCATGCCGCACATCGTTTTCCTGCTGATCGCCGCTGCGATGGGTTACGGCGCTTACTGGATGCACAAGCGCGACAAACGCATTGCCGAAGCGCCACCCCCGCCGCGCGAGCTGCCGCCTGCGAATGCCGAAGCGAGCTGGGACGACCTGCAGCCGGTCGACACGCTTGGCCTCGAAGTCGGCTATCGGTTGATCTCGCTCGTCGACAAGACGCGTGAAGGTGACTTGCTGGCGCGCATCAAAGGCGTGCGCAAGAAGTTTGCGCAGGACGTCGGCTTCCTCCCTCCGCCGGTTCACATCCGCGACAACCTCGAACTCAAACCCAGCATGTACCGGCTCACGCTGCGTGGCGCCGTGGTGGGCGAGGGCGAAGCCTTCCCCGGCATGTGGCTCGCGATCAACCCCGGTGGCGCAACCACCAATCTCATCGGCACGGCGACCAAGGATCCGGCATTCGGATTGCCGGCGGTGTGGATCGAAGAGCGGCAGCGCGAAGCCGCGCAGATGTCAGGCTTTACGGTGGTCGATTGCTCGACCGTTGTCGCCACGCATTTGTCGCACTTGATGCAAGTGCATGCTGCGAAGCTGTTGGGTCGAGTGGAGACGCAGCAACTGGTCGAACACGTGACCAAGCTCGCACCCAAGCTGATCGAAGACGTCATTCCGAAAATGGTCGGCATTGCTGCGCTGCAAAAGGTGCTGCAGTTGTTGCTTGAAGAGGGCGTGCACATTCGCGACATGCGCTCCATCATCGAGAGCCTTGCCGAGCATGCGGCAGCAGTCACAGACCCGAGTGAATTGGCTCGTCGCATTCGCATCCACCTGGCGCCGAGCATCGTGCAGCAGATTTATGGACCAACGCGAGAGCTCGACGTGATTGCACTCGAACCCGAACTCGAACGGATGATCTCCCAGGCGCTGAACTCGCCGCACGGTGCAGCGCTGGACCCAGGCGTGGCTGACACGCTCACACGCAGTGCTGCCGAATCCGCCCAGCGCCAGGAAGACCTGGGCATTCCGGCATGCTTGCTGGTGCCCGACATGATCCGTGCCCCGATGGCTCGCCTGCTCAAGCGCGCCGCGCCAAGGCTTCGCGTGCTCGGCCACAGCGAGATTCCCGAGACGCATTCGATCCGAATCGGCTCGATCATCGGCGGCACGTCGTAAATATGGCGTCGGGTGTGATGCTGATGGGTGTGATGCTGATGCTGCGCGGCGCCAAGCGCTAGTCACTCCCTCTCCCGGCGAGGGAGAGGGTTGGGGTGAGGGTGAGGTTGGGGGCAAACGATTTCACTTTCTGACCCACCCCTCACCCCTGCCCTCTCCCCCGAGGGGGAGAGGGAGCAATTCTCAGCGCTTCAATGCCCCGGCGAGGTTGGCTTCGAGTTGCATCGCGAGACGAGCAAGGTCGCCTTTCCCCCTCTTATCTCGCTTAAGACTTTGACCACGCCCGCAACAATGTCAAAACCGTCCAGCAAGTTCGACCCGATGCGTCCCATCCCGAAGTCCCCGCCGATGCGCCCGCCAAATGGCAGGCAAACCGGTCTTTCATCGGATGACTGACAACGTAACGGTTCTTACACACTGGGCTGCAGTTTCAAGAAATTCGACCGACACGACCATCCGGGGCATGACATGAACGTCAAACGATTCACAGCGCGTACATCGCGCGACGCACTGACCCTTGTGCGCCAGGCCCTGGGTGACGATGCCGTCGTGTTGTTGACCAAGCCCTGCGCTGAAGGCGTGGAAGTGCTGGCAATGGCCCCGGACAGCATCGAGCACATCGAACGCATTGCCACCCCTGCGGCGGCTCCTGTTTCGACACGCCCCGCGGCCCGCGCCGCAGCCCCCGCCAAGCCTGCTGCCGCAGGCAAGCCCGCTTCGCAGACTGAAGTGCAAAAGGACGTTGAACAGCTATCGATGAGCACCTTGTCGTTCCAGGACTATGTGCGCGAACGCATGCTCAAGCGCCGCGAAGCGGCGATGAAGGCTGAAGCGCCGGTGGTCGAGCGAGTCGAACCCGAAATGAGCCCGCTGCAAGCCAAGCTCACTGCGCGCATGAATGCTCCCGCTGCTGCGCACGCCGCACTGGCACCTGCCGTGGCCGCTCCGGTTCTGCCCAAGACTGCATACCGCGAAACGCCGGAGTTGCGCCAGGAAGTCCGCGCCGCCGCATCTGTCATCAACGTCCCGTCACTTGCTGACGTGGCCACTGATGCGCCACGTGCGCACCGCGCGACCGAGGACGCCGCCGCCTTGCGCCGCGAACAAGAAATGATGAACGAGTTGCGCTCGATGAAAGGGCTGATCGAAGAGCGCTTCGGTGCCTTGGCATTCATGGAAAAGCTGCAGCGCCAGCCGGGACAGGCCCGCCTGACTCAGAAGCTGCTCGAGTGCGGCTTCTCGCCCGCGCTCATCCGCAAGCTCGCCGAAAGCTTGAGTGCCGATGTGGCCGATGAAGCCGCCTGGGCGGCCGGTGTTCTTGAACGAAACCTCATGACGGGCGAAGCCGAAGCGGCGCTCGAAGACCAGGGCGGTGTGTATGCGATGGTCGGGTCTACCGGCGTCGGAAAGACCACCAGCACGGCCAAGCTCGCAGCCGCCTTCGCGACCAAGTACGGCGCATCCAATCTCGGCCTCGTCACGCTGGACGCCTATCGAATCGGCGCGCACGAACAGCTCCGCACCTATGGCCGCATCCTCGGCGTGCCGGTTCACACGGCGCACGACCGCGCGTCGCTCGAAGATCTCCTGGATCTGCTGGCCGCCAAGAAGATGGTGTTGATTGATACCGCCGGCATGGCGCAGCGCGACACGCGCACCCGCGAACTGCTGGACATGCTGGGCCACCGTTCCATCCAGAAGCTGCTCGTGGTCAATACCGCGCAGCAAGGCGAGACCATCGAAGATGTGCTCATCTCGTACCGCGCGAGCCTGTGTCGTGGCGTGATCCTGTCGAAGATGGACGAAGCCGTGAAACTTGGCCCCGCCCTCGACGCGCTGATCCGCCACCGGCTTGTGGTGCTCGGTGTCGCCAACGGCCAGCGCGTGCCCGAAGACTGGCACCGCCTGTCGTCGCATGCGCTTGTGCACCGCGCGCTGCGCCCGAGCGCGGGCACGGCCTATCGCATGGATGCGAGTGACATGAACCTCATCTTTGCCGCGCCGCAACAGCGCGCTGCCTCGAACGGCGGGCTGCACGTCTGAGACACGTCCCCAGCACAAGATTCCGCAGAACACGCACAAGACGCCATGACCGGACTCCATTCACGCCCCACGCCGCTGGACCAGGCCGACGGACTGCGCCGCCTCTTCGCGCATGCGCGAGTGCGCTTCGTGCCGGTGGTGTCGAACCCGCACGTGGCCTTTGGTGGCGTGCTGCTCGAACGGCTTTGCACTGCCTTCGCCGAACATGGCAAGCACACGCTGGTGGTTGACTCCGGCGAACGCTCACCCATGCATGCCGAGATGGCCACCATGGAACTCGCCGAATGCGTCGAGACGCTGTCGTCGCATGTGTCCTATCTCGCCGCACGATCGCTTCCGATCAAGTTCGTCGATACGCATGGTTCGACCGCGTCCTTCCTGCAGATGGCATCCGATGCGGCGCCGTACGCCGACGTGATCCTGATTCATGCCTCGGCCAGCGATCTGTGTCGCATGTTCGCCAAAAGCGAGGCGAGGCCGCTGCTGCTGGCCGACGACCGGCCGCAAAGCGTGACTCACGCCTACGCCGGAATGAAGCTGATGACGCAGCGTGCCGATCTCGTCGTGCACGATCTTCTGTTGAGCGCTGCTCCCACCTCGCCGCGCGCCGAGCGCATCGCAATGCAGCTCGCAACTTGCGCAGACGACTTTCTTGGTGCGGTGCTGCGTGACTGGGTGCATATCGACCCGGCGACCGATGCCAACGAGGTGCCCACACCTTCGCTGCGCAGATGGGCGCGCGATACTTTGCAGCCGCACTTCGGGGCGGCCATCGACATCACGTCTTCGAACCACGGCGCGCATTCGAACGCGCCGGCAATGAACTGAGAGGCTGAGAGTATTTTGATCATGCCCGCTCATCACGCCAAAAGGCCCCTGCTCGTCGTTGCAAATGCTCGCCATAGCACGAGCTATGGCTGCGCTTTGCGCCTAGATCAGGTGCCTT
>JAJKJU010000203.1 GCA_021153565.1 Rhizobacter sp. | reverse complement strand
TCACACACCCAAGGTAGGAGCCCAGTGCGTGAATTACGCCCGCTGGGATCTGTGCGGGGGGCGTCCAGCAATGGGTGTCTCTACCGCGATCCATGTCCTTAGGTGCAGCGTTTCACGACGTGACGGGAGATTGTGTGTGTGGCTTCGCCACGGGCCTCCGCAAAATGCGGGCACATAGGATGGGCGTGGCTGCGCCTCGGGCCATGTCCTTATCCCTCCCCGCGACAAAAGAAGTGGCGCGAGAATGGCTGACATGACGAACCCGACGCATCACCATCCTCATGCCCACGACCTGTCGCCCTGGCAGCACAGCCACCAGTTCGACAGCGGCAACAAGCGCGGCGAAGCGCGCACGCGCTGGGTGCTGATGGTGACCATCGTGACCATGGTTGTGGAGATTGCTGCCGGGTGGTGGACCGGGTCCATGGCCCTGCTTGCAGACGGCTGGCACATGGGCACGCACGCACTTGCACTCGGCGTTGCTGCTGCCGCGTATGCATTGGCGCGGCGACATGCCACGGACACGCGATTCAGCTTCGGGACCTGGAAGATCGAGGTGCTCGGAAGCTTCGCGAGCGCTCTTGTGCTGGGCATGGTCGCCATCGGAATCGTCTTTGAATCAGTGTTGCGCCTATGGCATGCCGAGCCCATCGCCATCCACGCTGCATTGACCGTTGCGGTAACCGGGCTGATCGTGAATCTCTTGTCGGCGTGGCTGCTGCATGGGGCGGACGACGGGCATGGGCATGCGGGACATGGACATGCGGGACAGGGACATGCGAATCATCACGACGCGCACGACCACGATCACCATGGACACGATCACCACGAAGCGCATGCGCACGACCATGCACCGCACACCAAGGGCCACGACCTCAACCTGCGCGCTGCCTACGTCCACGTTCTCGCCGACGCGCTGACGTCCGTTCTTGCCATCGCCGCGCTTTGCGCCGCGCTGTGGCTCGGATGGTGGTGGATCGACCCCCTGGTGGGCGTGCTTGGGGCCGTCGTGATCGCGCTCTGGTCGGTAAGTTTGCTGCGCCAATCTGCCGCGGTGCTGCTCGACCGCGAGATGGATCATCCACTCACCCATCGCATCCGCGAAGACCTCGAATCCGATGGTGATGCCAAGGTGGCCGACCTGCATATCTGGCGTGTGGGCCGCGACCAGTTCGCCGTCATCGCCTGCGTCGTGGCCGACGTTCCACTTGCGCCGGCCGTCTATCGCCAGCGCCTCGCTCGCCACGTGCAGCTTGTGCACCTGTCGCTGGAAGTGAATCGTTGTCCGCAGGCCATGCCGCCGAAGTGAGAGGCTGAGAGTATTTCGAACGTGTCCGAGCAGCACGTCAAAAGGCGCCTGAGCTAGGCGCAAAGCGCAGCCATAGCTTGGCTATGGCGGGCATTTGCAACAACGAGCAGGGGGCTTTTGGCGTGATGAGCGGGCATGATCGAAGTACTCTCAGCCTCTGAGTTGACGCGAATTCGTTCGCGGCGAACTCGTGATCAGGCGGCGTTCAATGCCGCCAGTTGCGCGGGTGTACCGACGTTTTCCCACTCGCCGTCATACACCTCGGCACTGATACGACGCTTGCGCATGCCGTCGAAGAGCAAGGGGCCAAGGGGGGCTTTTTGCCCGGACGCGATATCGGCCACGATGCCCGCCCGGCACAACGCGATGTTGGCGTAAGTCCATCGCCGACCGTCGGGCCCGGGGCCGTCGGCCAGTCCCATGCCGTCGGCATCGATGCCGAAATCGCCCTTGGGGTGATACGGCGGGTTGGGCACGAGCCACAGATGCGCGTCGAGCTTTGTCTGCGCGAAACGATCTGCGCGCTCCTTGTCGAAGGCAAACCCTGGCATGAAGATGTCGCCCGATACGACCCAGAACACATCGTCATCGCGCTCGATGAGCAAGGGCAGCGCTTTCGCGATGCCGCCCGCCGTCTCGAGCGCCCCACCGTGGTCGCGGCCTTCGAGCGAGTAGTGCAGGCGCACGCCGAAGCGCGAGCCGTCGCCCAAGGTCTCGACGATGCGTTCTTCCAGCCACGCGGTGTTCACGACCATCTCGCGAACTCCGGCCTTTGCCAAGGCCTCGATGTGCCACTCGATGAGCGGCTTGCCGCGCACCTTCAACAGCGGCTTGGGTGTGTGATCCGTCAGTGGACGCATGCGCTCGCCGCGGCCGGCTGCCAGGATGATCGCTTTCATGCGGTAGCTCCGGTCGGAATCGGCAGGGCGCCGCGTTGCAATGCCTGGCGCTCGATGCCTTTGGCGCCGAAAGATGCAATCAATGCATTCAAAAGCGAATGGGCGCGATCAGTGTTATCGCTGCCATGGTTGCAGACGTATACATCCAGGGTCACCGAAGCCAGTTCGGGCCAAGTGTGCACCGCCAGATGCGACTCGGCCAGAAGCACCACTCCCGTTACCCCGCCGGGCGCCGGGAAAGGATGAAACAACTCGCCCACGGGCTGCAGGCCAGCTCCCATCACTGCGGCAAGACACAGCTGCCGCAGTGCTTGCGGATCGATCATTGCCGCCAGCGTCGTGTCGCAGTCCCTCAAGTCCGCGGTCAGGTGCAGTCCATCCATCCGGCGGGATTATCGGGCCCTTGATCCTCCTTGCTCTGAGGGGCTGAGAGGATTTCGATCATGCCCGCTCATCACGCCAAAAGCCCCCTGCTCGTCGTTGCAAATGCTCGCCATAGCCCGGGCTATGGCTGCGCTTTGCGCCTGGATCAGGCGCCTTTTGACGCGCTGCTCGGACACGCTCGAAATACTCTCAGCCCCTCGGACGACGCCCGTAAAATCCCGCCTCTTCCCCTCCACCTCCCGGGACCCCGCATGGCCGCCGCACTCGCCTCGATGGCAATCCAGCCCCCCACCTTCCTCATGGCCAACGCCATCCGCGCCCTCGCGATGGACGCGGTCCAGCAAGCCAACTCCGGTCACCCCGGAGCCCCGATGGGCATGGCGGAAATCGCCGCTGCCCTGTGGGGCCGGCACCTGCGCCACAACCCGCGCAACCCGCATTGGCCTGATCGCGACCGCTTCGTGCTGTCCAACGGCCACGGTTCGATGCTGATTTACGCCCTCTTGCATCTGACAGGCTACGACCTGCCGATGAGCGAGCTGCGCAACTTCCGCCAACTTCACAGCAAGACGCCCGGTCACCCCGAAGTCGGGGTCACTCCGGGCGTCGAGACCACCACCGGGCCGCTTGGCCAGGGCCTGACCAATGCCGTTGGCATGGCACTCGCAGAGAAGCTGCTCGCGCACGAGTTCAACCGCGAAGGCATCCCGCTCGTCGACCACCACACCTATGTGTTCATGGGCGACGGCTGTCTCATGGAAGGCATCAGCCACGAGGCCTGCAGCCTCGCCGGCGTGTGGCGCTTGAACAAGCTCATTGCGTTCTACGATGACAACGGCATCAGCATCGACGGCCAAGTCGGCCCCTGGTACGGCGACGATGCCGCCAAGCGCTTCGAGGCCTATGGCTGGAACGTCGTCGGCCCCGTCGACGGGCACGACGTGGATGCCGTCGACGCGGCCATCGTCGAAGCCAAGCAAAGCCAGAGCAAGCCCAGCATCATCATCTGCAAGACGACCATCGGCAAAGGTGCGCCGACGCGCGCCGGCACGGCCAAGGCGCACGGCGAAGCACTTGGGGTCGAAGAAATCCAGAAGACCCGCGACGCGCTCGGATGGGTCCACGAGCCCTTCGTGATTCCCGAGGCGGCCTACGAGCACTGGGACGCAAAGGCTCGCGGTGCGCAGTTGGAAGCGCAGTGGAACGAGCAGTTCACCGCCTACCGCGCGACGCACCCTGAACTCGCGGCCGAATTCATCCGTCGCGTGCAGGGCGAACTGACCAAGAACTTCAGCCAGGTGGCGGTGGACGCCGCGATCGCCGCGCACACCAAGGCCGAGACGGTTGCCTCGCGCAAAGCCAGCCAAATCGCGCTCGAAGCTTTCACCAAGTCGCTGCCAGAGCTGCTGGGAGGCTCGGCCGACCTGACCGGCTCCAACCTCACGAACACCAGCTCGACGCCGGCGCTTCGCTTCGACGAGCGAGGCGAACCCAATGGCGGCCGCCACATCAACTATGGCGTGCGCGAGTTCGGCATGGCGGCCATCATGAACGGCATTGCGCTGCATGGTGGGTACGTTCCCTACGGCGGAACATTCCTCACCTTCAGCGACTACAGCCGCAACGCCCTGCGCATGGCCGCGCTGATGAAGCTGCGCGTCATCCACGTCTTCACGCATGACAGCATCGGCTTGGGCGAAGACGGCCCGACGCACCAGTCGGTAGAACACGCTGCGTCGCTGCGATTGATCCCGGGCCTCGATGTCTGGCGCCCGGCCGACACGGCGGAGACGGCCATCGCGTGGGCCTGCGCCATCGAGAACAAGAACCGCCCGAGCGCCTTGCTGTTGTCGCGCCAGAACCTGCCCTACGGACCGAAGGCCGGCCTCGAAGACATCTCCAAGGGCGCTTACGTGCTCGCCGAGCCAAACGAGGTGGGTCTCAAGAAAAAGCCACAGGCAGTCATCATCGCCACTGGCTCGGAAGTGCAGCTCGCACTGCATGCCCAGCAGCAACTTGCGATGCAAGGCATTGCAGTGCGCGTGGTGTCCATGCCATCGACCACCGTTTTCGACCGCCAGGACATCGCCTACAAGCGCAGCGTGCTTCCGCAAGGGCTGCCGCGAGTGGCGGTGGAGGCGGGCGTGACCGACGGCTGGTGGAAGTACGGCTGCGCTGCAGTGATCGGCATCGACACCTATGGCGAGTCGGCACCGGCGAACGTGCTGTTCAAGCTATTCAACTTCACGGCGGAGAACGTGGCGGCAACGGTGCAGAAGGTGCTTCGAGGATGAGCGCCCTGACGCGTCACGCATCGTTCGCGTCGCGACATTTGCTGACTTCATGTTCGGTGGTATGCGTGGCGCTGGCCATGACGGCCTGCACGACACCACCTCCCGCCCCGGCACCAGCGCCTGCTCCGTCTCCCGCCGACGCTTGCAAGGCCCTGGTGGAAAGCCTGACGGCGGCCATCCCGGTTGGCCAGTCGCTGGCCGAACTGCAGGCCCGCGGCTTGAGGGTCAAGACGCCCTTGAGCTTTCCGCCGGGGTCGGTCCCGAGGCCGGTCCAAAGCAGCGGCGCGGCGGTGCAGATGCTGATCCAGGCCGACGGCGGCGTGACGCCGGGATCGCAGAAGACGCTCAAGAGCGTGGGCGAACCGCAAATTGCCACGGCGATGGAAGCGGCCGCGCTGTCGATGAGATTCGACTTCGACGACGTTTCCAAATTCGCGGCACCCGTCCCTTACGTCGCCACGTTTGCCGTGTGCATCCGGTCATGAATCGGATTCAAGCTAAAGCCTAAAGCCGATTCGTACCCATCAGCCGCCACAATCTTCAACGCAACTTACGGAGACCTCCCATGACCATCAAAGTCGCCATCAACGGCTACGGCCGCATCGGCCGCAACGTCCTTCGCGCCCACTACGAAGGTGGCAAGAAGCATGACATCCAGATCGTTGCAATCAACGACCTGGGCGACCCCAAGACCAATGCGCACCTGACCAAGTACGACACCGCCCACGGACCGTTCCCCGGCACCGTGACGGTCGACGGCCACTACATGGTCGTCAACGGCGACAAGATCCGCGTGCTGGCCAACCGCAACCCGGCCGAGCTGCCCTGGGGCGAGCTGGGCGTGGACCTGGTGATGGAGTGCACCGGCTTCTTCACCACCAAGGAAAAGGCATCGGCCCACCTGAAGGGCGGCGCCAAGAAGGTCATCATTTCGGCGCCGGGCGGCAAAGACGTGGACGCGACCGTTGTGTTCGGCGTGAACCACAAGGTCCTGAAGTCAACCGACACCATCATCTCGAACGCCTCGTGCACCACCAACTGCCTCGCTCCGCTGGTCAAGCCGCTACACGACAAGCTGGGCGTCGAGTCGGGCCTGATGACGACCATCCATGCCTACACCAATGACCAAGTGCTGACAGACGTTTATCACGAAGACCTGCGCCGCGCCCGCTCGGCCACGCACTCGATGATCCCGGCCAAGACCGGTGCGGCTGCTGCGGTGGGCCTTGTGCTGCCGGAACTCAACGGCAAGCTCGACGGCTTCGCGATCCGCGTGCCGGTCATCAACGTGTCGGTGGTTGACCTGAGCTTCGTGTCCAAGAAAGCCACGACCGTCGATGAAGTCAACGCCATCCTGAAGGCCGCGAGCGAAGGCGAGTTGAAGGGCATCCTCGGCTACAACACCGATCCGCTGGTGTCGGTGGACTTTAACCACAACCCGCTATCGAGCATCTTCGACTCCACTCAGACCCGCGTGTCGCCGGATGGCAAGCTGGTGAAGGTGCTGAGCTGGTACGACAACGAATGGGGTTTCAGCAACCGCATGCTTGACACGACGGTCGCTTTCGTCGGCGCAAAGTAAAGCTGGCAGGCCAGGGCTTCGCCGGGCGAGGCGAAAAAGAGGGTGGTCCCCGAAAGGCGGCTACCCTTTTTTGCTTGATGACCGTGCCGTCGCGAAAGAACATTCGGTTACGCGCACTGAACAAGCCAGCAATGCAGACGCATTAAGGCGCTTCTAAACTCAAGGCGGAGTTGAGGTCCACGTAGACAAGCGCAACCGCGTTCACCGTACAGGTCCTCACACCGAATTCGACGGAGATCATCGACCATGCGTCACCCCTTGTTCGCCATGGCTGCCCTGTGTTTCACACTCGCGCCGGTCGTGCTCCGGGCGCCGATGGCGCAAGCGGCCACCGATGCACCGGTCGTGTCTGCAACGGCACAACAGACGGCGCGAGTGATCGTCCAGTACAAGACTGGCAGCAGCGTGATGCGTGCGCTGTCCGCAACCGAAACCAGCGGCACCCTGGCGATTCCGCGACACGCGGCGGTGCTCTCGTCACGCCTGCGCATCTCCATGGCCGATGGCCAGCCGACGGGGCGCAGGTCCCAGGTGCTCATCGCCCAGGGCATGACGTCTGAGCAGCTTGCCGCCCTGCTGTCGAAAGACGCCGATGTCGAGTTCGCCGAACCGGACCGCACGCGCAGCATTCATTCGGTGCCCAACGACCCGCTGTATGCGGACTTCCAGTCCACCGCGACGCCCACTGTCGGTCAGTGGTATTTGCGCGCGCCGACTGCGACCAATGTGTCGGCCATCAACGCCGAGACCGCGTGGGACACGACCACCGGATCGAGCGCGGTCGTGGTTGCCGTTCTCGACACAGGCATTCGTTTTGACCACCCGGACCTGCTTGGAAAAACCCTTCCCGGTTATGACTTCGTCTCTGACGCACAGCGCGCCAACGATGGCGATGGCCGCGATGCAGATGCTTCCGATCCGGGCGATTGGGTGACTCCTTTGGAGGTGAACGACGCCGCCAGCCCGTTCTACCACTGCACCGACCCTAGCCCCGCCACGGGTCAGTACTCCGGCGAGAACAGCAGTTGGCACGGCACGCAGTTGGCGGGTCTCATCGGTGCGGCGACGAACAACGGAATCGGCATGGCCTCGGTGGGGCGCAACGTGATGATCCTTCCGGTGCGTGTGCTCGGCAAATGCAACGGTCGCGACTCCGACATCCAGGCCGCGATGCGGTGGGCGGCAGGCATATCGGTGCCGGGTGTTCCCGACAATCCGTACCCCGCCAAGGTCGTGAACCTGAGTCTCGGCGGCAGCGGATCTTGCGGATCGGCCTATCAAACCGTCGTGGATGAATTGATTGCCTTGGGTATCACGGTGGTGGCGTCGGCCGGTAATGATGGGGACGCGGTGGCGGCACCTGCGAATTGCGCCGGCGTCATCGCGGTGGCTGGAGTGCGCCATGCAGGCACCAAGGTTGGTTATTCCAGTCTCGGGCCAGAAGTGGCGATCAGTGCACCGGCCGGCAACTGCGAGACCGCGACGGGTGCGTGCCTGCACCCGTTGCTGACCACCACCGACAGCGGCGCCACGACGCCCGCCGCCAGCGTCTACAGCGACAGCTTCAATGCGTCACTCGGCACGAGTTTTTCGGCACCGCTCGTTGCAGGAACGGTGGGGCTCATGCTGTCGGTCAATCCAAGTCTTACGACAACGCAGGTGCGCAGTGCGTTGCAGCACTCCGCCCGGCCCTTCCCCGCATCGAGCTCCAACACGTCTACCCTATGCCAGCCCCCCAGCTCGACGACTTTGCAAGAAGAGTGCGTGTGCACAACGACGACCTGCGGTGCAGGCTTGCTCGATGCCGCCGGCGCGGTCTCGGCGGCGGCGAATACAACACCCCCACCACCGAGCGATGGTGGCGGAGGCGGGGGCGCCATGGGCTTTGAATGGCTGACTGGTCTGCTTGTGGCAGTGCTCGCGTTGTCTCGGGGTCGCCGACATCAGGTCTGATGCGGCACGAATCCCCTTGTTGAGCAGATGGCGTGTACGCCTGGTTTGGGCGTCTTACGTCACGCACTGCATGGCTTGTTTCAGGGGGGGGTGATGCAGGCCGAGAAGCCCCTGCCCAGGCCCTCGAGCTTGAGCGCCGACATCTTCGTGGCAAGGTCTTGATCGGCACGTGCGACACGCAAGGTGTATTGCGTGGACGCCTTCGCAAGTTCGATCACCTTGCCGGTGTGTAAGCCGTGCTGAGAAAGTTTTTGCAGCGCTTCGTCGGCGGCGTTGCGGCTGGAGTATCGGCCGAGTGACAAGCCGGGTTCGAGCGCCGGGAAGCCGGTGATTTCCTCGTACGCCACTTTGATGCGCGAAAGTTCCTGTTCCTTCTTCTGCAGCGCTTCGTGATTCGCGTAGCGGCCCATGTAGACGATCCAGCGCGCCGGTTGCTCGTGCGTCTGCCGAGACCAAGTGCCGGCGGGCAAGGCCAATGACGCGGTGTTTTCCGCGGCAACGATGCCCGCGTCGTCGAAGGGTCCTGCCTCCAGGCAGGTGAATTTGGATTCGGCGGCGTTTGCGGCCGCGGCCGCGGCCAGAGTCTGCGGCGTCAACAGGCGCACGGATTCTGGTCGCACCTGCTTGGCGAGACGTTCGGGTTCACGGTCGCCGCTTGCACGCACGCCGACCAAGTCATCGACCCAGCCCTGCGACCACACGAAGAACACGATGTTGGCCAGCAGCAGGAAGGCGACGATGGATCTCAGCATCACACACTCTGGTGCGGGGCGAGCCGTA
Organism: Rhizobacter sp.; assembly: GCA_021153565.1. Taxonomy (GTDB): domain Bacteria; phylum Pseudomonadota; class Gammaproteobacteria; order Burkholderiales; family Burkholderiaceae_C; genus Albitalea. The sequence goes on along the minus strand of JAJKJU010000203.1, from coordinate 1,694 downwards.
CGCTGACCTCGCCGCTGCCGACTTCCTTGACCCCCTGATCTGTACGAACAAGCAGCGAGCCATCGGGCGCAAGGCCTGTAACGATGCCTTCGGGAACGTCGGGGTGGGTGGTCAGCACGGCGCGGCCAAACAGGATGTCGCGCGTAGCGAATGTGGCAGCGAAGGCTTGGAATCCCTCGCGCTCGAAGCGTCGCAAGGCGTCGACCAGCGGCTTCGCCACCTGCGACAACACCTTCGGCGCGGTCGTGTCGGGGGCGATCTCCTGCAAGCAGGCATAGCCAGTCGAGACCTCGCTGGTCGACATTGGCAGCACATTCAACCCCACGCCGATCACTGCCAGTCGCTGCGAACCGGCAGCCACGGTTTCGATGAGGATGCCGCCAAGCTTGCGGCCGCCGCCCTCGTCGTCAAGCAGCCAAAGATCGTTGGGCCACTTGACGCCCAGGCGCTGGCCCGGTCCCCGGGTGGAGGTGGAGGGCCCGCCTTCAATAGATTCGGCGCTTTCAGCAGGCGTGCCTAGCGGATCGAGCGCTTCCGCAAGCGCCACACCGACGGCGAGCGAAAGGCCGCCCCAGTCCTTTGGCGACAAGGGCAGCGCCAGCGAAAACGTGAGTGATGCCCCCGGTGCCGCCTGCCATAGACGGCCTTGCCGTCCGCGACCATGCGTCTGGTGCTCCGCCACCAGCAAGCAGGGCTGCAGGTCGGCGGTACGGCGGCCAAAGGCGGTGCTCTCGACGCTGCGTCGTACCTGGGCCACGTGGCCCTCTTCGGACGGCGGAGTGACGATCCGTGCCCGCTCGAGCAGTGCACTGTTGGTCGATGAAATGCGCGCCACCACCTCGACGCTCAGACCCGGCAATTGGGGCGTTAATTGCTCCCAGAGGGCTTCGGCGCCCCATCGGAGGGAATGGTCAGTCATTGGATCCTTGGGGCTGCTCAGCGTTTTGGTGACAACATCGTGCCACGGCATTTCTTGCTACCGCAGCGGCATTCGTACTCTTTCTTCAGTTTCGGCGTGTAGCGCTCATCAATGACGAGCCCGTACACGAAGAAGAGTTCCTCGCCCGGCTTCAGTGCACGCAACGCCTTGATGAAGATGCGCCCATCTACCTCTTCAGCCTCGCAATTCGGCTCGCAGGCGTGGTTGATCCAGCGCGCGGCATTGCCGCCGTACTTCGCGTCGATGACGTTCTTGTCATCGATGTGGAAGTAAAAAGTGTGATTCGGGTTTTTCGGGTCGTGCGGATGGCGGCGCAGCGCTTCGGGCCAGGTGATGATTTCGCCCTTGTATTCGATGATCACGTCGCCCTTCGGGATGGGCGCCACGGCAAAGACCCCTTTGCCGTGAACCCCGGAGCGGCGAATCTGGATGCGCCTTCCATTCCTGGGAGCGGACACCTTGGCGGCATCCTGGCGGGGGGGCTTGGCGGCTCTCGCTTGCGTCATCGACTTCTTTGGGTACATTGAATTTGTGGGCGCGCGCGCGTACATGTATGCGCGCGAGAAGCCCGGATTGTATTGATGCATTAACGCCACCCTTGCGGGCAGGCCCAGAAAGACCTATGAGCATGACGCTGACAAGCCATTTGAAGGCGCCCGAGCGCCGGGCCGCCCCAAGCGGGCGCCATCCCCTCGGGGGATCGATCGCGGGACTCCGCGAGCGAGGGGCTGTCATGACGCCCGAGCGCCGGGCC
>JAJKJU010000202.1 GCA_021153565.1 Rhizobacter sp. | reverse complement strand
GGGGCGCAGGGCGGGATGCGATGCAAGGCGCTCCGAGCGCCGTGTGGCGAGCCACACAAGTGAGGAGCAACGCCGCAGCGCGCCCGCCCAGCACCCCCAAAGCGGTATGTTGTTTCGGGCCATGTCCTTACAGCAGCTTCGCGAAGGCAAAATCGTAGTGCTGCAGCGAATTGTTCAGCGTCTTGCTGTGCAGGCGGAAATCGAAGGGCGCCGTGCCATTTGCAAGCCGATTCATATAACGTGCGGCCAGGGTGGCATCGAAGGTGGAAAACATCGGCATGTCGAGTTCAAGCCCTTCGGACGCGAAGTCGTGGCCGTGCGCATAGTCGTAGATCATCACTATTGCCCAGGCTCCCGCCATGAAATGGCCACCGACCAAAGCCTCCATTCTCCCGTCGATGACCGCACGCATCGCCTCCTGCGATGTGTTGATTCCGCTGAACCAGCGGTCCTTGCCGGGTTGTTTGCCCAGTGCTACCAAGGCATCCATCGCGCCCAACGCCATGACGTCATTGCCGGCCCACACCAGCGCCGCATCGGGATAGCGTCCATACAGCTCCGAGGCCATCTGCCGCGCGGACTCGCGCTGCCAGTCGGCATAGACGATCTGATCCAGGACAACGCGAGGATTCTCCCTGACGGCCCTTTCCATTCCCTTATTGCGCAGCACTGACGACTCCGTCGAGCGGTCGCCGGCGATGGCGATCATGTGCAATTTGCCGTCGGCGCTGAAGCGTTTCTCGCGCATTCCTCGATCGATGAGCGCTCGTGCGCTGAGATAGCCGCCATCTTCGGCGTGGGGCACCATGGAGCCGATCCACTGCGGATACATCTGTCTCGGGGAACCGAAGTACGCACGGTCCTCGGGCAGCAGGGTGTTATAGGCGAACAAGCACTTGATATTCGCCGCCGCCGCGATCTTCAGCATCTCGCCGCCCATGCGTCGCTCGTTCACCAGAATGAGATAGTCTGGCCTCAAAAGTCGCGGGCGGGCAGCGAAATCGCGAACGATGTCGATCTGGCGGAGATGGTCGCGCTCGGCATAGCGAACCTCTAATTTCAAGTCGAGGCTTTTCGCCGCTGCTTGCATCGCCTCGGTCGCAGTCACCCAATACGTTTCGTCGTGACGTCCAGGGTTGACGAAACCGACGGTCAGCGCTGACGCCGAATCGATACAGCACCAAAGAAGCGCGAAAAGGCGCCAAGTGGACGCTGAGAAGCGCAAAAAGCGAAGTGCTTCATTCATGGCCACAGGATTAGTTGAAAAGATGGTATGGCTTTTCCGCCGGCACGAAGCAGGCCTGCGAATAGGCTAACGAGAGACCCTCCGCGGGTCTTGACCGAGTTCTGACGGGACTGCTACCAGTTGCCCGTTGGGCGAAGCGGCAATGAATTGCGCCAATAAGTCACAAGCACTTGATGTGTGTGTCGCGTTGACGCGCTCGTGCAATTGGCGCAGGAGTCGATGCAATCTGATCGCGTCAAACAACGATCGAGTCCTGTTCGCTGCATACGAATGTGCCCGGAATCGACGCGTCGCATGCCAACGTTTCACTAGCGAATCAAGCCAGCCTTAATGGAGGGGCTACTCATCGTCACATGAGCAGGGCCTTTCTGCCAACCCATTTCAAGGTCTTGTATTGGCTCCTCTCCCCCTCTGGGGGAGAGGTTGGGTGAGGGGCTGCGGTGATGGCAACCCATGGCTTAGTTCACCGCCCACGGCCCTCACCCCAGCCCTCTCCCAGAGGGAGAGGGAGTGAAGACCTTGAAATGGGTGGGCCTTTCTGCCCAATCTTGCATGTACGGTGAGGTGCTGGAGAAAGCTTGCGATGTTGTCGTCTGATGTCCACTTGTAGGTGAAGGGTCGGTCCAGCATTGGTCAAAGCTACGTCATGCATTGGCTTTTCACACCGTTCAACATGCGCCTTAGGAAATGACTGACCCGTGGCAGTGACGCCGGGGTCATGAAGAAGTGCGAACCATGACTGACACAGTGATCTGCTTCCAACAATGCGAACTCGACATCGCGGCCCGCGAGGTGCGGCTCAATGGCCGTCCGAGCTGGATCGAACCGAGGCCTTTCGACCTTTTGGTGCATCTGATTCGCCATCGCGAACGAGTTGTGGCAAAGAAGGAGCTTCTCGCCAGCGTGTGGCCGCACGAATTCGTTTCATCCGGTGCACTCGCTCGGGCAGTGATGAAGGCGCGCCGGGCCATCGGTGATATCGGTGAACCTGCCTTGATCAAGACGGTATCGCGCGTGGGATACCGCTTCGTCGCGCCTGTGTTGTCTGCCGCTGCTGACCTTGCGCCAACGGTCCCCGCCGCGTCTTCTGTTATCGCGGATCAGGCCGCGATGGTTGAGGCAAAGAAGCTTACGTTCGCTGTCCTGCCTTTCGAAGATTCGACGGACGATTCAAGATTCGATTGGATTCGACTCGGGTTGATGTCGCTTGTGAGCGAGATGCTTTCGCAAGACACGCGACTGTCGGCGATCTCAACGCAGTCGGTGATGGCAGTCGCAACAAAGGAGTGCGGCGCCGATGCTCAAAGCCTTGCTTCGATGGTGCAACGATTGACGAACGTGCAACTCGTGGTGGGCGGCAAGGTCTCCGTCGACAAGGCTGGATACCGTCTCGAATATCGAGTCTTCGGCCGCTCTCATGAATTCCACGGGGCGGTGATCGGGGAGCATCCCGCGGAGCTCGCCGAACCAATGGTTGGCGCACTGGTCCACAGTCTCTTCGGAGATTCGCAGCACGATGCCGCGCCCTTGACGACCCCTGTCTGCCTCCCGGCCATCGAGGCATTCGCGCGTGGCTTGCAAGCTTGCGGCGAACAAAAGTGGTCGGAAGCCGCGAATCGGTTCAAGAGGGTTCTCGGCCTGGCGCCAGCGAACGCAGCCGCGGAGTTCGAGCTTCTGCGATCCCTGGCGAACAAGGGTGACCAGGAAGGCAAGCGCTTCGCGCGGCGCCTGCTGGTGCGTGCGGAGATCGAGTGCGATTTGTCGCTTGCAGCACGCGTCCATCAGGCCATGGGGCACTTGCACCTGCACCGCGGGGAACTTGCGGCTGCAGCCTTTCGCGCGGAAAAGGCACTTCGTCTTGCGGCGGGGCAAGAGTCCTTGGACTGGACCGCGCAGACTCTCTTGCTCCAGGCGTCGATTTCCGTCCGCCAGCGCGAGTTCGATGCGGCAAGCCGCAGTATCGAGCGCGTCCACGAGCTTTGCGAGCGAGGCGGGAACCGCTTCTTTCCTCTCTGTGCGCTCAACATGCAAGCCGTCATCGCGGGATTGGGAGGGGATCTGACGCAGGCTGTCCAACTACTCACCGAGGTCGTCAGCCGATCGCGCGAATTGCAGGCGCAGCACTATCTGGCCGATGCTTGCGCCAACGCTGCGAAGGGATTTGCATTGCTCGGTCAGCTCGGCAGGGCAACCGATCATGGAGAGGAGTCCTTGGCGTTGGCGATGGCTGACGGCGATGAAGCCACCGCGGCGCGGGCCGCATCGATTCTTTGTCTGATCTATCGTCTGGCGCGGGCCCCGCAGGATTGCAGGCGAACGGTAACCGCGCTCGAAGGGCTGAACATGCCGGAATCGAGCAAAGACGCTGTGTGGCAGGCGCGCGGGCACGATGCTGCTTGCGCAGGTGACCACGTCAGGGCGGCGGAATGCTTCAGCAATGCCATCGCGCTGCAACGCGTGTCGAATGACCGCATGCGTGAGCACGATACGTGGCCGTGGCTCATTACGGCACTTGTTCAATGCGGGCGCATTGGTGAGGCCGATACGGAACTCCGTCTGGCGTCGGGCGACGATCATGCGGACCATCCTGAGCTCAGCGTTCATCTCCGTCACTGCCACGCGCTGATTGCGCATGCCACTGGCGACGCGGAGCAGGCCTTGCAGATCCTGGAGCAGATTGTCGATATGGAGGCTGCGCCGATGTGGCGCGCATTCGCCTGCATCGATGTGACATGGCTTCTGGCCGAAGCGGGCCGCGGCGATGAAGCGGCAGCTCTTCTGATCAGCTCGGAGGTCACGTCGAATCCCCATCCGCTGACGCTGGCCGCGACCGCGCGTGCTCTCCATGCCGGAGGCAACTTTGCGGATGCAAATCGCGCCCATGCGGAGCACATGAGCATGATGCCGGCGTCGATGGGGAGCGGTGGCTACTTTGCGAGCCTTGGCCCTATCTATGCGGGACAGCGGGCCGGCATGGCATTGCCTCCCATTCCATTTTTGCCGAGCCGGATTTGATGCAAGTCTTGATGTCGCCAAATGAAACACAGGACTTCACCTTCTTCGACAACGAAGTCCCACGGCGACTTGCGGAACGTGACCACTCGAGAGAGACGGCCACACATGATGAGCTCGGGTGCGGCGAGCCGGTAAAGCCGGGTTGGAATTTCTTGCGCAGCGCTTTCGTGTATTAGTGCTTGGATTCGCAACGCCACACCAGCGTCCTGCTTTGGCGCTGCAGACTACGTGAATCCAAAATGGCCTTCAAACGAAGGGGTGAGCTAGTCATGAAGTCCCTATTCCCAAACCTATTTCGCAGAACGACGCCCGATGTGTCCGGGGCCGCCGAGCAGTCCACCCCGCCGGTGCGTGCCTCCAGCGCATCGCGCATCGGTTCCACGCTGTCGGGGCTCATGTGCCTGGGACGCAAGCCGCCCCAGTCGGCGTCTCCTGATAGGTTGGCGGAGTCCAGTCCTCCGCGCCGTTCGCTTTCCGAGTTGCGGCATGAGGACGGAGCGCCATCCGCTCTTAGGAAACCTAGGCTTATCGACTTTATAGAGATCGAAGGCAAAACGGACTTCACCCGGGAATTTGCGTCGGTGCGTTACAGGCCTGCGAAAGTGTTGACGCCGGGCCAGTTTTCACAGGGAATGGGCAACTCGGCTGATGAAACACAGCAGGCTGGCGGCTTGAGCACGCACGAGATCATGCCCGTCCCGCAGCCTTCGTCACCGGCCGCCGGCAGAGCGCGGCGCAAGAAGGTCAGGTTTGACGAGGATGGAATCACTGAGCAAGAAAATTCAAAGCGATCTCTGATCGAGGCTGGGGCTCGGAAGTTTTATGAACTGAGCAAGACCCTTCCAGAGAAAACATTCGGCGAAATCATTAGTGCGGGAAAGCTGCCGGACCATTTTCATGCTGAATTTGATGACGAACTCCGGGGTAAGGATAAGCACATATTACGTAAATGCAATGAATTTGAAAAGGAAAAGAGTACCGCAGCCTCGTTGCAGCACACCTCTGTAGGCCATGGCGTCCGCCAGTCGGACCCGCAATCGAGTCGCGCCACCGAAATTGAGATCGTCGAGGTCAGCGTCATGAGCACGAACGAGATCATGCCCGTCTCGCAGCCTTCGTCGTCGGCCGCCGGCACAGCGCCATTAAGGGAAAAGACTACCGCAGCCTCGTTGCAGCACACCTCTGTATGGCCTAAATGGATCCTGAAGAAAAAGCCCAAAAAGACTGAAACAGGGCCTAAATCGATTCTGAAGAAAAAGGAGCCCAAAGACAACGTAGGACAGAGCGAGATTGTCGAGGTTAGCGCCCCGCAAGAGAGCACGCCTCGGCCTTTGCCATCGGCCGCCGATACGGCGTCATCCGAGCGCAAGAAAACCAAGTTTCACAAGGATGTAACCGCTCAAGTTGAAATCACGCCTAAATTCCTCAATCAGCGGTTGAAAATGACGGCGTTCCATGACCTCAATGATGTCCTCACTGAAAAAAACTCAGCGGCTTACCGCGACGAAGCCGATATACGTATCCCGCAGATAAGAGAAAATTTCGATACTCAAGTCGAGCGCGCTGTTAAACAGCTCGAGGCGCTTGTACAGCAAAATCCAGGTGTTTTCGATGACCAAATCGCCAATTGGCGTGTGCCTAAAGAGGCGCTCGTGGGTACGAAAGGCCTGGAAAACTTCCATCTCGACGTCATCGCCAAGTTCCAGGATGAGCGGGTAAAGCGACGCGAATCGGAATGGATGCCGGGACTGATCCAGGACGCGGTTCGCAGGCTTACTGAACTGAGCGCGACTCTTCCACAGGAAACCTTTGAAGAAATCATTGGTGAGGAAATGCTGCCGGACGATTTTCATGCTGAATTTGAGGACGAACTCCTGGGTATGGATGGAGACATTCTCGGTAAATACAAGCAGATTGCAGCCGAAAAGGCTTTGGCCCTGCATATGGCAGCTCTGGCACCCTCCGATGACGATTGACAAGATTCACCCGCCGAATGAAATTCATAGGTCGAATGCGGAACGATCTCACGAGCGAACCGCCAAAAAGTGACCCGTGAGATCAGAAATGATTGACAATTTCCGGTCAACTCGACGCACAACTCTTCCCCTGTGAACGAAGTTTTCCTCATGCAACCGACAAGCACCGTCGCATTGGCCGCGTTCGCTTTCGCGGCACTCGTGCTCGGCGCGCTCGCAATCTGGAGGGTGCGCCGCCGACGTCGTGTGGCAGGCGGGGGGAAGCTCAGCGAGCAACGCTTCGACCGTTTGACAGGATTGCTGACACGGACGGCCTTTGAGAATCTTCTTTCGGGAGCACTCGCAAAGGCGGAAAAGACAAAACGCGAAGTGTGCGTCGTCTACGTGGGCCTGGATGGTTTCAAGGCCGTGAACGACGCACACGGCCACTAATTCGGCGACAAGGTCCTCGTGGCCTCGGTAGAACGACTCAGTTCGGTGTGCGCCGAAGGCACATTGCTATGCAGGGTAGCCGGCGACGAGTTCGCGATCCTTTTCAACGCGCCGCTAGAGACATCCAAGAAATTCGCTGGCCGGCTGGTGGACCTCTTCGGGAACGGAATGCAGGTTGACGATCAGCACATCTCCGTGACCCTGTCGGCCGGGCTCGCAGAGTGCCCGCAGCACGGCAGTAGCGTGCGCGTTCTTGGCCGTGCCGCCTCGGCGATGACATCCGTCAAGATCAGTGGCGGAGGCGCCTATGCGGTCTTCGATCCCGGAGTTGAACTGAAACAGAGGGAAGAACTCGCGATCGCTCGTGAACTGCGCCAGGCTTTGTCGAGGAATCAGTTCGAGCTGATGTTTCAGCCGAAGATCGACGCATCGAGCCTTCAGGTGACGGCCGTGGAGGCGCTGCTCCGCTGGAAGCATCCGAAACTGGGCGCGGTGAGTCCCGAAAAGTTCATTCCCATCGCCGAGCGGCACGGTCTGATCGAAGGCATCGGCAATTGGGTGCTGGAGGCGGCTCTCAAGCATGCGGCCGAATGGCGGCGCACCGGCCTTCGCATGCGAGTGGCGATCAACGTGTCGCGTTTTCAGATGCGCCAGGACGACTTCGCTGCGCGAGTCGAGGATGGCTTGAAGCTGCATAAGCTCCAAGCGAACCGATTCACCTGCGAGATCACAGAGTCGGTGGCAATGGAAAACACAGCCGTCACGCGCCGGGCGTTCACGCGCCTTGAAAAGGTCGGGGTGCATATTTCGATCGACGACTTCGGCACGGGCTACTCGAGCCTGTCAGCACTACACAAGATGCCGGCCAACGAGTTGAAGATCGACCGGGCCTTCGTGACAGACATGCCGCACAGCGCCGAGGCCCGCGCCATCGTCAAAGCCGTGGTGCAGATGGCCCAGGCCCTCAATCTTCGCGTGGTGGCCGAGGGTGTCGAGACGGAGCTTCAGCGCGACATGCTCGTGCACGCTGGTTGCAACGAATTGCAGGGATATCTCTTTGCCAAGCCCATGACCGCTCAAGCGATCACTCTGTGGGCCCAAGAGGCCCCCAAGTCGCTTCTTCAGGCGTTCCGGCCGTCGTTGTTCAAAGAGACGAACGGTCCACAACTTCACTGAAGAGGCGTAACAGCGACCGGGTTTTGGGCACTCAGCGCCCTGCGACAGTGGCCTGTATTTCGTATGGACGTACTCGACTACGCATCCCAATACAACAACTTGACGCGCGGTATCAAAGTCAAGTGTGGCAATGCACTGAGCAACCAGTTCAATGGCATGACTGCTCGAATACAAGGACCATGACTCGATGGCTGATTTACGTACCGCGCTCATCGCACACTTGGGCATCGTGTCCTCGGCTGGCCCGTGCCATGAAGAACAGACAACCTTGCCGCGGAGTCCGCGTGCATTGCTGCAGCCCGAGGGACTGAGCCAGCTCCGCGGCGCGAGCACGTCGGAAGCTCAGGAAGCTCATGTTCCGGAACGGCCGCGCGCGCGCATGACTCCGCCATCTCAGCGGCAGGAGCTTGGGGAAGATGGTCTGCCGGAGATGATGAGTCTCCAGGACTTGGAGGACAGCCGCCACCTCAGCCGCGAATTCCAGCGTCTGGAACTCAAAATGGCCAAGAAGGCAGCGCGGCAGCACGCCAGAGATCGCTCGGAGCCTTATGGCACCAAGCACAAGCGGTTCGGGAAGGACAAGTACGGGTTGAATCAAAGCTTCTCGCGACGTGCCGTATCGCACTTGGACGAGGAGATTTCGCCGACGCAAGCGTATGCCAAGGGCGGGCCAAAGAGTGATCCCAGGATCGAGCGGTCGTTGTCTCCAAAGGCTGACAAGAAGCACACAAACGCCACCGAGACCCTGGGCGGTCGTTCATCTCGCGACGCTGCCGATGTGTGCGTGAGCCGAGCCGCCGAGCCGGCCCCTGAACGCCCGCACATGAAGCCCGAAGCCCCGCGCCGTGGCGGCACGCCGGTCGGTCCCGACGTCGGCATGCATGACTTCGCGCAGGCCGGTGCTCGTTCACCAAGGAGACGGTGACATGCGCCAGATATCCGATGCGCATTCCCATGGCAAGGCAGTGAGTTCGAAGTTGTCGCGTACTGCGCAACTTGTACAGCGGATGCGAAAGCTGCTGGGCCGCGAGATTCGCCTGGTCCGAAAGGGCATCGACTTTCACGTGGTGCTTCAGGCATCGCCAGAAGACATGGGCTCGCGCAAGCGCCGGCATCGTTTCGCCCATCACCGGCATGGAACGCTGCCGCCACTGATGAATGCGGCCACGCTATCCGCGGTGCAGGGTGCATTGACCGCGATCCTCGATCGGCATGCCAAGGCGAGATCGGTTTTGCCTTCACTTGCGCTTTTGGAGCGTGCCCTTCGCAAGCCCGATGGCCGCGGATTGGAGTGTCTTCCGTTCGACGCGTTGAACGATGCGCACACTCAGCTTCGGCGGCTGATGGGCGAGTCGCCGTCTCAGCCGATGCTGGATCTGCTTGGCAGCATCGATGACGTGATTCGACGCGTGTACCCGGGTTGCCGTGCGGACGTGCGTGCGAAGTCGAGCCTGGCGCAAATCCAGATCGAAGAGGCCAGTTTGTCGGCATTCGTCGAATTGGAGCGGCAGTGGGAGCACGCACTCGAGAATGCACGCAAGGCTGCGCCATCTTCAGATCTGGCGCCGGCTCAAGGGAGCGTGTGATCAAACAACGCGGGAATGGCAGACCTGTCGGTCCATGCAGCGAATCATGCAACGTGCTGCATGTCATGACTGCGCGAATACAAGGAGGGTGATGAAATGCGCGATATACGTGCCGGCCACTTTTTCCATGTGGACGCGTCCACGGATGGGCCACGCCATGAGGAACAGATAGCCTCGCCCCCGAGTCCGCGTGCAATGGCACAAGGGCCAGCGGCACTGAGTCCGCGCCGCGGTGCGAGCACGTCGGGATCTCAGGAAGTTCCCACGCCGGAACAGCCTCGCATGCGCATGCAGGCGCCGTCGCACCGGCAGGAGATTGCGGAAGCTAGTCCACCCGAGACACGTCGCACGCCGCCCGATTGGATGCATTCGATGCCAGAGAGCCGGAGGTTTGACATTCAGCCTTCCCGTTTGCGGCCCATCCGTCAGCAGCACGAGGTCGACTCTGACTCCTACTCCGACTCGGATACATCCTCTGTCTTCAATCTCCCGATCCACGATTCATCGGTGCCAGTTCGGGTTCCGGCCGATCCGCGCCTCACTGACGAGGCCTTGGAAAAGACAGTTCCAGTGAGAAGCACAACGCAGATTCATGACGATGACATTCCTCTGGCTGGCTATCTCCTCGCACGATGCGCCGAGCAGCGTCCCATAGAAGATGATGGCCTCGAACTCCTGAGGGACGCCCATGACTCGATGCGAGAAGCGCGCAATCTCATGCCGCATGGCCGAGGCAATGTGAAGGAGGACGTTGCGGCGACCAAGGGCCTTTCCTATCGAGCGGTCCTTCACAAACAGCGAAAAATCAAAGGTGAAGACCTCCCGCGCAATGCAGTTGCTGTGTTTGGCGGCTCGGGGAACTGCGGGGAATTTGCCGTTACGACGGCTATCGCGATGGCGGGGCGGATGAAGCCGCAAATCAAGGCGCGGATGACCAAGCGCCTATTCGTCGATCACGTTTGGACGGAAGCGGCGCCTCAAGGCCAATATGGCAACCGCGAGCACACCGTCATCCTGGACGGCTGGCGGTCCGGGCCTGCTGTTTGTGCGCCGGACGGCGCACACTCATCGGTCTCCCTGGGTCTGAGGACGAAGAGATTCCCAGACTTGGAAGATCGCCGCCATTTCACCCGCGAATTGCACCGTCATGAGCTTAGACGAGCCAAGATAGCCGCGCAGCAGTACAGCGCAGACGGTCACAGCTTGGATCACCCGGAGTCATATGACACCAGGTACAAGGGGCTTTGGAAGGACAAGTCAGGCGTGAATCAAGAATTCGCCCGTCGAGCCGCATCGCGCTTGGACCAGGAGATTTCACCGGCGCAAGCTTATGTCAAGGGTGAGCCCAAGCATGAACGGACGGGCGAGCCATCACTCGTTCGCAAAGCTGGCAAGAAGCTCTCCAAAGTCGCGATGGCACTGACCATTCGTTCATCCCGTGAAGGCTCTGCGTCGAAGACCCTGGCTCAGCTGTTTGCAGAAGAAGATGCCGCCATAGAGGCCGCAAAGGCGAAGAGGCTTCGTGAGGCGAAGGAAGCTCAAAGGCCCATTCCTGCAGCCCTTCGCAGCGAGATTCAGGCTGTGCGCGTGGCGCGCGACTTGGCTCCAGAAATGAAGACCGCGGACGTGGTCCGGGTCGTTCCGAAGATTGCCGAGGCAGCTCGCACGCTTGGACTCCCCAGTCCCACGAAGGCGGTCTACCCCTATGTTCAACGGGTGCCGGAAACGAATGATGCGCCGGTATCTGCGTTGGTCCGCTCATCTCTCGGATCGCGGCGTGAAGCAGTGGTCGAACCGCCGTTGCCTACGCTCAAAAGTCGCCGGACCTAGCCCAAGTTTGTCAACTTTTGGCCCATTTCCCGATCTCGTCGGCCGCTAACCCGCATGGATGCTGGGGGTTGCTTGAGAAGTGAAATGTAGTGCCAT
>JAJKJU010000201.1 GCA_021153565.1 Rhizobacter sp. | reverse complement strand
TTGGGGTGAGGGGTCTCTCAAAAATCACCCCCATCTCCCAGCATCTGAAATTCACATCGATTTCGGTCGAAAACTCACATCACTGCAAAAGAATGTCGTCACAGCCAGTAAAGACGCGCAACTTTCCGTGTGTTCAGCGTGCGTAAAGGTCAGGTGTGGCGCAGGGGGGTTCCTCTGCGCCACCGATCCACGCGGCCAAATCCGTCGGTCTTATCAAGTTCCGCATAGCGTGGAACACGGCACTCGATCACACCCCGCACCAAGCTGCGACGCGCGTCCATAGCCCGTGCGTCACCACCCACCCCGATCCGAGCATCAACCCCAGGCCCGCGACCCTGTATCCGAAAGTTTGAACGGCTGCTCCAGAAGTCGACTTTCCCGAAGCAGCCTTGCACATGCGCCAGACCAACGGGGCCAGCGCCAACGCCGGCATGGACCCCATCGCAAAACCCGCCATCACCATCGCCCCGCCCTGCGCATCGCTGGCCAATGCTGACAGCATCAGCGCAGCCTGCAGAGTCCCGCAAGGCCAGGCCACCCACGCCAGACCGGCCAACCCCGATCGCATCGTCTGGCCTTTGCGTGGGACGATCTTGATGGGCACGGAACCGCCACGTTTCATCCAATCGGGTTGCCTTCCGGTCGCGATCCACCACAGGCCCAGCGCGAGAAGCGCCAGATGCACGAGCATCCATACAGGCCGCAAGCCAGGCGCCGCCTGACTCCAGACGCCCAGCATCTGCACACTGCCTGCGGCCACGGCGCCGCCGGCCATGTAGCCGAGCAATCGACCGAGGTGAAAGCCGGCCGCGTTGCGCTTGCATCCGCCCGTCAATGCCGCGCACGGCGCCCCGCACATCACCGTGCAATGCGGTGACGCCGCCACGCCCAGGGTCAAGCCGGCGATGACGAGCGGCAGGTTCATCAGATGATGCGCGAGAAGCGTTCGCGCAGCTTGTCAGTTTGCAGGTGACGGTCGAAGACCATCGCCACCGCGCGCACCACGTACCAGCCGGCGGGAGTGACTTGGATGGCCCCGGGTTCGATCTCGACAAGGCCCGCATCGACAAGCGGCGACAACTGCTCGAGCTCGCCCTTGAAGTACTCCCTCATCGTGATCAGGTGCGACAGTTCGATGGACTCGAACTCCACGCGCCCCTGGCACATCAAGGCCATGATGACGGTGCGGCGCACCAGGTCGTCGCGGTTGAGTGCGACACCGCGCACCACTGGCAGCTGCCCTTGCCGCAACGCGTCGTAGTACTCCGGCAAGGTCTTCGCGTTCTGGTGGTAGCTCGCGCCGATGCGGCCGATCGCTGACACGCCCAATCCGATCAGGTCGCAATCGGGTTGTGTGCTGTAGCCCTGGAAGTTGCGATGAAGCCGGCCCTGCCGCTTGGCCACCGCCAAGGCATCGTCTGGCAGGGCGAAGTGATCTATGCCAATGTAGGTATAGCCCTGCCCCAGGAAGCCTGCAATGGCGCTGCCGAGCATGCTCACGCGCTGCGACGCGCCCGGCAGTTCGGCCGGCACGATGCGCCTTTGCGGCTTGAAGCGCTGCGGCAGGTGCGCGTATGCGTAGAGCGCGATGCGATCGGGACGCAGTTCGGCGATCTGGGCGACTGTGCGGGCGAAGCTCTGGGTTGTCTGGCGCGGCAAGCCGTAGATGAGGTCGGCATTGATCGATTCAAAGCCCATGTCGCGTGCGCTCTTCATCAAGTCACGCACGCTCTCGAAAGGTTGCACGCGGTGGACTGCCTGCTGCACGTCGGCATTGAAGTCCTGTACACCAAAGCTGATGCGGTTGAACCCCAATTGCGACAGGAAGTCGAGCCGCGTGGAAGTGACTGTGCGCGGGTCGACTTCGATCGACATCTCGGCGCCGGGCACGATTCGAAAGGCCCGCCGCAGCGATGCCATCACGTGATCGAGCTCCACGTTGGACAGAAAGGTCGGCGAGCCGCCGCCGAAGTGCAACTGCGATACCGATTGGGCCGAATCCAGCGCGCCGCACACCAGGTCGATCTCGGTATCCAAAGCATCCAGGTATTCGGCAGCGCGTTCGTGATGCTTGGTGATGACCTTGTTGCAGGCGCAGTAGTAGCACACCGATTCGCAGAACGGGATGTGCACGTACAGCGACAAGGGTACCGTCGAACCCACGGTGGCGCCCTGCCCTCGCTGGGACAGAGCCCTCACGGTGTCGGCCGGGCCGAAGGCCTCGACGAAGCGGTCAGCGGTGGGGTAGGAGGTGTAGCGCGGGCCAGGCGCGTCGAAGCGCCGCAGCAGTGCTTCACAGAGGATGGGGGGCGTGCCGGTGCTGGCAAGCGATGAGATGGCTGACATGCGCGCATCGTGCCCGCGTGCGCCCCGGCCGACCTTGATGTGGCGCAAGCCTTCTTGTGCAAGGCGGGTAAACAATGTCCGAGAGGCTGAGAGTATTTCGAACGTGTCCGAGCAGCACGTCAAAAGGCGCCTGATCTAGGCGCAAAGCGCAGCCATAGCTTGGCTATGGCGAGCATTGCAACGACGAACAGGGGTCTTTTGGCGTGATGAGCGGGCATGATCGAAATACTCTCAGCCTCTAACCTTGAACCGCATCACGCAATGCCCTGCCCCCATGACTGCCACTCCTCGAAACGTGAAGCCGATCAAAGCTGACTCGCTGAAGATCACCTGCTCGAATTGCAACCTGCGCGAACTTTGTCTGCCGGTGGGCTTCTCCAATCAGGAGTTGCAGCGCCTCGACACGATGGTCGCAACGCGCGGATCGGTGCGCCGCGGCGACACGCTGTTTCGAAGCGGCGATCCGTTCGAGGCGGTGTATGCAGTGCGCACGGGGTTCTTCAAGACGCGGGTGTCGACGGATGACGGGCGCGACCAAGTCACGGGTTTCCAGATGGCGGGCGAACTGCTGGGGCTGGATGGCATCAGCACCGATCGTCACAGTTGCGACGCAGTCGCGCTGGAAGATTCGCAGGTCTGTGTGATCCCCTATGCGCAGTTGGAACAGCTGTCACGCGAATTCCCCGATTTGCAGCGGCAATTCCACAAGATCATGAGCCGCGAGATCGTGCGCTACCATGGCGTGATGTTGCTACTGGGTAGCATGCGGGCGGAAGAGCGGCTCGCGGCGTTCTTGCTCAACCTCACGCAACGGTTGCAGGCGCGCGGGTTTTCGCAGTCATCGCTGGTGCTGCGCATGACGCGCGAGGAGATCGGCACCTACCTCGGGCTCAAGCTCGAAACGGTGAGCCGATGCTTTTCGAAGTTTCAGGAGGACGGGGTGCTGCTGGTAAAGCAGCGGCAGATCCACATCCTCGACCATGAGGCATTGCAAAAACTCGTGAACGAGAATTGTTGATTCCTCCGCCGGGCTGGCAAGGCGGCCCGTGATCCGCAGGCATATACGATCAACAATAGCGGGCAACCGCGGCTGTCTATTTGTGTGCAAGCAGCATGCAAGGGACCTCGGCGTGAGCTTGTTGACACAGCTCAACTGGAACATTGGCGAAACGGAAGCCCTTGATGTCCACACTGATACGCCCGCACCTGCGAGGTGCCATGAGACTGCTGGCTTCGATGGCTCCGTTAGTCGCCCTCGCACAACCCGCAATGCCCGATGCGGCGTCGGACACGTCTGCCGGTCAACCGAAATGGGAAGCTGGGCTTGTACTAGGCGGAGGCTGGATCAACGACTATCCCGGCGCCGACCAAAATCATGTGCGCAGCCTTGTCGCTCCAGTGCTGATCTACCGCGGTCCAGTGCTGCGCATCGACAGAGAAGGCATACGAGGTCGACTGCTCCATGGCAGCGATATCGAAATCGACGTGACGGCGAGCGCTGCCTTCAACGTGCGCAACAACCACGCGCGCGAAGGCATGCCGGCACTCGACTACCTGTTCGGATTCGGTCCGCAGATCGTCTACAAGGGGCTGCGCGCTCAATGGGGCAGCCCGACACTTCATCTCAAGGCACGGACCCTGATGTCCACCGACCTGCGCCACATCCATGATCGCGGCGTTGCGGTGGATCCCGAGATTCGCTGGCGTCTGAGCCCGCTCAAAGGCTGGCCGGGAACGCTGACATTCGGCCTTCAGCCGACATGGGCGAGCCGCTCCTTGCACCGCTATTTCTACGAGGTCGAGCCCTCACAGGTCACTCCCACTCGACCGGCATATCAAGCCCGTGCGGGATACCTTGGCACGGAACTGAACCTGACCTTCAGTCGCCGCCAAAGCGACGCCCTGTCGTGGTTTGTGACGGCGCGCGGCATGTCGCTGCGCGGCGCGGCCAATGCGGGCAGTCCCCTGCTGCGCGACACGGCCACGGTCAGCGTGGGAGCCGGCGTCTTGTGGACGCCATGGCGAAGCGAGACTCGCGCGTTGGACTAGCAACACGGGCACATCCGATCAGCAGCACCGCCTACTTCCCCTCCTTTCCCAATAGGCGCAGTTTGTGCAGCCACTCGTTGCGTTCCGTCGGGCTCAGACCTTCCACCGAGCCGATGAGCGTCTCGTTGATCGGAGCGATTCCGACGAAGCCGAGAATGTTGCGTTCCAGCGCCTTGAGGCTGTGAGCGCGGAAATACCAACGGTAGACCAGCGCGGGCATGCCCATCGTCACGACGACGCGCGCCGATCGACCCGACAGCAACTTCTTCGGCATCTCCCCTTCCCGAAACGAAGAGAGTGCAAACCCCGGGCGGGCAACCTGCTCGAGAAATCCCTTGAGTACGGCGGGCATGCCGCCAAGCCACAGCGGGAAGAAGATGGCGAGGTGCTCCGCCCGGCCAATGTCGGCCTGGGGAACTTCAAGACCGGCGGGAACTTGACCTCCGTCCCAATCGGCCTTTGTGCGAAGCAGTGGAAACTCCAGTTTCCCGATGTCCACCGTCCTCACTTCGTGGCCTGCGTCGCGGGCGCCGTCGCCATAGGCCTGGGCCAATGCGTGGCAGTAGTGCGGGCAAGAAGAATCCGGGTGCCCTTGAATGATGAGGATGCGCCTGACCATGCCTTATCTTGGCATCTGGATGGCGGACGACGCTTGCGCCAGCGCAAGGTCATCACCCACATCACCGAATGGATGGCTCTACCGGGGTGGCGCAGCAACAGCAGCGAAGATTTCGCAGGCG
Organism: Rhizobacter sp.; assembly: GCA_021153565.1. Lineage (GTDB taxonomy): Bacteria > Pseudomonadota > Gammaproteobacteria > Burkholderiales > Burkholderiaceae_C > Albitalea. The sequence continues at coordinate 1,178 of JAJKJU010000201.1, read as the reverse complement.
CACAAGGCTACGCTTTGCCAAACCCAAGCCATCGAAATCGCCGCAGACCCCGGGGACGAGGCCCACTGTTCACGCTCGAATCCTTACCCTGGGCCTCCTTGGCAAAAAAATCGCGAATCCCGGCCAACCCTCCCCTTCGTTCGCCTGTGCGGCGCTTCGCCTTCGCCTATTGAGCGACGCCGGCCGATGGCACCATGCGTGCACTGGCCTTCTTGGCCAAGGTCAAACAATCGGCCTTAGGCGGTGGGCCCACCCTACCCTGACCCAGCAAAGGTGCCCCAGTGCTCCCCCAATCTTCCCGCGTATCCAGCCCCCCCGGTTCCCCGGAACAAAACAGCCCGCAGCCGCCGAACTCGACGCAGCGACCGGCTGGTTCCAGTGCGGCAACGCGCGCGGCGCCGGATCTGGCGCCCCGAAGTTCTTCGCCGGCAGGACCGTCGTTGGAGTCTTTGCCGCCTCGCTCGGCCATCGCGGCGGTTCGGGCGCTGCCCGCCCACTTGGCACCCTTCAGCGAGATGAGTCCGCAACGCGACGGCCAGAGCAACCGATCCTACGCACGCCGGCTGCATAGTGCGCATCCGCAGCTCACCTCGCGTGAGGTCTCCCAGCTGTCCGGCGTCACGGAAAGCAACCTGAGGCGGGACCCGGCGTTTCGGACGCAACCCGCCGACCTGGTCAGACCGCGCCCGGATATTGCGGACGAAGCACGCCCTACCAGGCGGCAGCGCCTAGGCCTCATCCAAGACACTCGGTCTGCCGAGTCGGACCTGGCGATCGATATCGAGCGCCAGCAGCAGCCGCTCAGCCACGAAATCGGTCGGTGGCTCCGGGAGGGCGAGAATGAGGTGCCGGGCGGGATCGCCGATTTCGACCAGGAGGCGAACGCGCGCTCGTTCGCGCGCGTACTCAATCGCATCATGCCGCGAGCACGGGGGCGGGATGGCGAAGAACTCCGGCGCCAAGGCGACACCGTGATCAAGGCCATTGCTTCGGATGCCGCATTGCGCGCGGAAGTGTTCACGATGGCCACCAACGCACTGGGCACTTGCCGCGACAACGTGGCCGAAGGCTTCTCTAACATCGTGAACGCCGTGGCCAATCACCAGATGGCCGAAGACGTGAAGAGCGGCAAGATCGGTCCGGCCGAGTTGCACAAGTGGAGCGGGCAGCAGTTCCGG
>JAJKJU010000200.1 GCA_021153565.1 Rhizobacter sp. | reverse complement strand
GCGTGTCCGTGCGCGAAGCATGGAACGTCAGCAAGAGCGCTCATGGCCCATGGCGAATCTCGCAAACCCCGGCACTATCGGTGGCGATGCCAACGAGTTTCTTCAGCGCAATGGGCCTGCCAGAACTGGCGCCAGCCAGGGCCTGACGCGCATGCATTCAACGCAGCGAACCGCCGTGTACGTGATCCGTATGCACGGTGGTGTGGGAGGGAGGGGTCGTGAGGTTCCTTCCTATCCCGATTGGGCGTCTCAGTAGTGATATCGGAGTTGAGCGAGCAGAAGTGAACCGCCCTCAATCCTGTAAACCATTCGGTGCTCGTCATTGATGCGCCGAGACCAGTAGCCAGAGAGTGCGTGCTTGAGCTGCTCAGGTTTTCCAACTCCAGAGAACGGCTCACGCTTTACTTCCGCAATCAACTTGTTGATCCGCTCAACCATCTTCTTGTCTTGCTTCTGCCAGTAAAGGTAGTCTTCCCATGCCTCGTCAGCGAAGATCAGTTTCACTTGGCCAGCTTCCGCTCTACACCCTTGCCGGCACCCAACTGTGCAGTAGCAGAAAGCAAGCGCTTGGCATTGGCGGGGTTACGCAGCAAGTAGGCAGTCTCTTCGAGAGCTTGGTAGTCTTCCAAAGAAAGCATTACCACCGCCTGTTCACCGTTGCGGGTAATGATCAATGCCTCGTGGTCTTCGCAAACCCGATCCATTGTCCGAGCAAGGTTTGCACGGGCTGAAGAGTAGGTAATGGCATCCATGGCAACCCTCCGAATAAGTACGTGTTATTGTACAATTCAAGAAAAGGCCTGTCCATTGCGGGCGGAGACGCCCAATCGGGTGGCCGAGGGTTTCTAGCCCCCAGCCCCCGCACCACCCACCATGCGGGTCCGCAGTGGGCGGTTCAACAAGTCGGCTCGCTGCGCCCCGTGAGTTCGCCGACAGCCTGCGAGTACGCTATGAGCAACGAACCTGTCAAACCACGTCTATCCGAACTGAGTCAGTACGTCACCCGAGGGGAGGAGGCGGTTCGAGTCGACATCTACGAGAACGGTGAAGGCGGCTGGATCCTCGAAATCATCGATAGGTACAACAACTCGACTGTCTGGGATGACCCCTTCCCAAGTGATCAATCAGCTCTCGATGAAGCGTACGAGCAATCAATGCAGATGGCATCGCCGCTTATGTTGGTCCACCGTCAATCGAAATTGGCTAAGCGTTCATGAAGCAGGCGCCTAACGGAAAGCGTTTATCTGACGCCATGCACCGCTGTGCCTTCGCTTCCGTTTGGTCTGGGCGCCCGATAAACGCTTTCCGTTAGGCGTCGGAGAACACGCACTTCAGACCGAGGTGCTTCTCGAACGCTTCAAAGTCACGGTCACTGTGCAGCAATCGATAGCCGCTCACGATGCACCGCGTGGCCAGTACGACATCAATCGTCCCGCGCACGGTCACTCCAAGCTGGCGCAGCTTGAGGTGGTTCTTGGCCGCCGGAACGACCACATCTGCTCCGCCGAGGACGACGAGATCGAGCCTGCCCAAGAGACGCCGTACCTCGTTGAACTCCTTCTCGACCTTGCAACCTTGAAGAACTTCAGTGAAGTTCAGATCCCCGATTGCAAGCTCTTGGGAGTCAAGCAATCCCTCCAGTAGGTCAGTCTGAGCGGTAGCTCTGCCTCCGAAGTAGTCGATCCACACGCTTGAGTCGACAAGGATCACTTGTCCCGCCTCATGGCATCGAGGTCGCCTTCCCAGGTGATCTTGCCGCGCAGCTTCTTAATCTCCGACTGCTGCCGCAGGCGCAGCAGTGTCCGCAGCCCCAACTCGACCACCTCGCGCTTGGTTTTCAACCCGGTTGCCCGCAGGGTGTCGGCCATCAGCTTGTCGTCAATCACGATGTTCGTTCGCACGATGCATACCTTTCAAAGGTCCCGTACACATCATAGCTCGCAGCCCGCCAGCCAGATCGCCACGCCGTGCCGAGGTCCGCCGTGACGCGCAGCGACCCTTCGAAGGCAGCATCGCGTCCTCGCCGCATCTGCGGTGCAGGCAGCGCCTTTTTGCCGCACCGACCAAATCCATGCATTCGTCCCATCACGCGAGCGATAACTGAGGAAAAACAATCAATCGATCAGGTCACCGAAGGTCGAGGGTCGCGCGCTATGCAGCGGAAGGTCAATCCAGAATGCGGCCCCGCAGCCCCGTGTCGGCGGATCGATGCCGATCGCACCGTTCATCATTTCTATGAGGCCCCGGCTGATCGCCAGGCCCAGCCCCGTGCCGCCCTGTTTGCGTTGCTTCGGATCGCGCGCCTGCTCGAACGGCAGGAATAGACGCGGCAGAAACTCGGCCGGCACTCCGGGGCCATCGTCGCGCACCGTCAGCCGCGCACGTTCATCGTTGCGTTCGATCGTCACGCGCACCGTGCCGTTCGGCGGCGAGTACTTGATCGCATTCGAGATCAGATTGACCAGAACTTGCGTGAACCGTGTGGGGTCGGCCAGCGCGGGTGCGTTCTCGTCGTCGCCGCGCAAGAGGAGGTGCACTCCCGCAGGTCGAGCCATGCCCTCAAGCGACTCGATCGCTCGGCGAGCGACTTCGCTGAGATCGATGGCAGCCAGGTCGAGAATGAGCGCGCCTGCACGCAGCTTCTCGTAGTCCAGGATGTCGTTGACCAGCACCACAAGTCGCTCGGCGTTGGTGTTGGCCAGGCGCAGCAATCGCATCGCGTCGGGCGGGAGCCCGGCGATCGAGCCGTCGGCCAGGATCGCGAGTGACCCACGCAGGCTGGTCAGCGGAGTGCGTAGTTCGTGGCTGACCATCGAGACGAACTCGCTCTTCATCCGGTCGACACGTTCTGCATCGGTGACGTCGCGACACACGCACATGCCTGGGTGCACGCCGTTCACGGACAACGGAACCAGCGCGATCTCGAGAGTGAACTCGGTGCCGTCGCGGCGCCGGGCAGGTGTGGTGATGCGAGGGGCCTGGGCATCGACCATGCCCGGCGCCACGGCAGAGGCGACTGGAGTGGGTATCGCCTCGATTGCGGGGATCAGCGTGGCGACCGGCTCGCCGACCGCATCGGTCATGCTGCAGCGAAAGATGAGTCGTGCTGCCGGGTTGATCCATTCGATGCGGCCCTGCGGATCGAAGGCGAGCACGCCATCGGGCATGCGGTCGAGCAGCAGCTGCAGGCGATGCCGCGACTCGCGCATCCCTTGCTGCATCAGATCGCCATGCTCGCGCTCAACGCGCAGGCGATGGTTGCTGGCCGCGAGACGGCGCACCGACAGCAGCAGCGCGATCAGGGTGCTCAACGCGAGCGCCGCGGTGATCGCAAAGGTCACCGCCAGAGGCGTTCCCGCCGGCTGATGCCAGAGCAGCACGAGCGCGGAGGCGAGCAGCACGTACATCAAGAAGACGACGACCACAAGGCCGCGAAGCAGCCAGCACGATTTGGGCTTTGGAGTTGACGAAGCGGCCGTCACGTTCTCTTCTTGGGGCCGACGCCTGAGCCCACGCGTGTCATCGTGCCCCAGGTTTGCTTGCGCCGTGTGGCCCACTGCCACAGCCCGACGATCCTCCACCAGCAGTTGATCTGCCGGTAACCGAGGTTCTCGACGACGATCGCGGCCATCAGCTGGCGAAGTTGGCGCGGGCTCGGATAGGTGCGAAACGCGATCTCCTCGAGCAGCAGAGCGCTCGCCGACAGCATCATGCCCATGCCGAGTGCCATCAGCAGGAATGCCGCGAAAGCCGGCCATGCGATGTTGCCGGACGCGAAGAGCAGTCCCATCACGATGTAGCCGAGCAGCTCGACAACTGGCCCGAGGCCCTCGAAGATCAACATGAACGGCATCGCGAGCAGACCGATCGCCCCGCCGCCGAAAAGGCGTCGGTTGGCCCACAAGCTCTCCATCAGCCCGCGCTGCCATCGCGTGCGCTGGCTGCGCAGGACCTGCATCGATTCCGGCGCCTCGGTCCAGCAGACCGCGTCGGGCACGAAGACGATGCGGTAGTCGCGCCCCTTGTCACGGTGAATGCGGTGCAGGCGCAATACAAGCTCCATGTCTTCGCCGATCGTCCCGATCGACAGGCCGCCAGCCTCGACCACCGCGGCTCGCCTGAACAGGCCGAAAGCCCCCGAGATCAGCGGAAGCGCGTTCAGCCGCGTCCAACCGAGCCGGCCGTAGAGGAAGCCGCGCAGGTATTCGACGACCTGGATGCGCGCCAGCCAGTTGCGTGGCACGTCAACCTCCTCGAGGTATCCACGCACGATGCGGCAGCTGTTGGAGATGCGAACTGTGCCCCCGCAGGCGACAACACGCGGGTCCTGCATGAAGGGGCGCACCAGTCGGCGCAGGCTGTCGTGCAGCAGAAGCGAGTCGGCGTCGACGAGGCAAACCAGACCGCGCTGGGCCGCGTTGATGCCGGCATTGACCGCGTCCGAGCGGCCGCCGTTGGCCTTGTCGATCACGCGCAGCTGGTGGTGCCGCGGCGTGCGGTACAGGCCACGCACCGGCTGAACGGGCACCGAGATGCGGTAGGCCTCCGGAAACAGCTGCAGGTCGAACTCGCGCTTGAGTACGCCGAGTGTGTCGTCCTTCGAGCCGTCGTTGACCACGATGATCTCGACGTCGGGATAGTCAAGCTGCAGCATCGAGCGCACCGCGGCGGCGATCGTCGCTGCCTCGTTGTACGCGGGGACGACGATCGAGATCCCGGGCTCGAGTCCGGCGCTGTATCCGGGAAGCGCAGCGAGCTGGTTCTCCGCGGACTCGCGCCCGATCATGCGCAGCGCGACGAGATCGAGCGTCAGGTAGACCGCGTTCAGCCCGGCGAAGTAACCGATGAAGAGCCACGAAAGCGCCTCGACCCAGGCTGGATCGATGGCCCCCGCGGGCAGCGGTGGCCAGCTCATCTCGGCTCCACGCGCGTGCGCAACGCACGCTCGGCGCAGACATGGTCGAGGGCAGCACGGGCGAAGCGGTCGGTGAGCAGACGACGCAGCTCGATGATCGCGGCGGCATTGGTGCCCGGGAGCGCGAGCTGTGCCTCGGCGGCGCGGTAGCGCACCCACCAGTCGCGATCCGACATCATGGCCATCAGTCGGCCACGGTCCTCGGTCCTGCCGATCTGACCGAGCGCCTGGGCCGCCGCCGAGCGCACCAGCGCGTCGTCGTGCTGCGCAAGCGAGCGCACCCGCGGCAGGGCGTCGGGACCACACAGCTGGCGCAAGGCGATCGAGAGCACCTGCGGATCGCTGCTGCGCTCGACCAGTTGGTGCAAGACACCGCCCCGGAGGGGCGACTCGGCGAATCGCAGGAGCGGTAGCAGGCGCCGCTGCTGTTCAGGGCTGCCCTCGAGCAGACGCTCGACCAGCGGCGAGGCGACCGCCTCCGCGCCGGCCTCGCGTAGCAGCGTGCCCAGCCGCGGCGCTGGCCAATCGGGGCGTTTCAAGAATTCGTCGAGCACGGCCGGGACGGCGCGCCTCGCGTCGATCTGAAGCAGCGCGCGTGCCGCACCTACGCTCACGAGGGGCAGGGGGTCGTCGAGCGCGGCGCGCAGTGGCGCCCAATCGTCGGCCCGACCAAAGTGGCCGAGCGCGATCAGACCGATCACGCGCCGCGCCATCGCGCCACGGCCGGGGCGCGTCCAGCGCAGGGCGTCGTCGTGCAGGCCGAGCCGCTCCGCAATCCGGTTCAGTCCCTCGTGCGCGCTGCCGCGCATCCCGTCCTGCAGTGCGATCCATAACAGGATCCAGTCCGTGCGCTCGCGCGAACGCAAGGCATGAAGCATGTCGGGCAGGTCCTCGCCGAGGGCAGCGCCGGCCAGCAGCGGGCGCCAGCGGTCGTGTAGCGCGGCGCGCTCGCGCGCACGCCGGATGCCGCGCAGGCGCATCCACGTGACCTGCAGTGCAAGGCCGATAGCCACCGCCATGCTCACCAGGCCGAGCGCCAGCGCCAGCCTCAGTCCGAGCTCAGAACTCGTGTTGAACACCGATTCGGACTCCACTGCGCTGGTAACCACCCGGCAGCGACAAGCTCGCGCCATCGACACGCCGCACAATGTTGGATACGTGGGTGCTGCCTGCCTCGCCGGTGAGGGCCCAACCGGGCGCGACTGGCCAACGCGCCAGCAGCACGAACGTGTCCACCTGCGTCGAGATCACGCCGGCGGGGTCCTTCTCGAGCTCTTCGCCGCCGGCCACGAGCAAGCCGACGCGACCGGCCTCCCCGACATAGCGGTCCGCCTGCAGTCGCCAGCCCATGGCAGATGCGCCGCCGTCGAGCCGTGCCTGCGTCAGCCCACCGGCGAGGCGCCAGGCTCCTGCGTAGCGTTCGATGCCCAGCCGGAGCAGGGTGGTCCCGGTGGATGGGCTGTCGATGCCTTCGAACCGATTCCGGACGAGACCGATGCTGGCCACCCAGCCGTCCAACAGGCGTTGCGTCGCGTCGATGGCGACACTCTGCCGAGGCAGGAAATTCGCCGCGCCCGCGGTCGTACCACGCAGCGCGACGGTTGCGTCCGGACCGAAATTCCAAAGCCCTCCGAGCGCTAACTCGCGGTCGGTGCGTCCGTAACGCTGCGCCTCGCGCAGAGCGACTTCGGCCGTGGCGCCGTCGTCGAAGCGGCGACGCAGGGCAACATCGAGCTGACGCCAGTCGGGCGAGCCGTTGTCGAGGGTCTCGACGCCGACGCCCGTCTCGACCTGCCACGGCAATGGCGCCGCGCTGGCGGCCGCGCAGAGAAGCGCCAGCCCCGCGGCCAGTCCACGCGCTGCGGCGATCATGTGTTGGCAGGGCGCACATAGCGGCGCACCCGGGCGAGCAACTCCTGTGGCTGGAACGGCTTGACCACGTAGTCGTTCGCGCCGGCCTCGAGCGCGCGCACGATATCGCGCTCGAGCGAGCGAGCCGTCAGCATGATCACCGGCACCCCCGACCAGCCGTCCGTCTGGGCTCGCATCGCCGCGAGGAGGCTCAGGCCGTCACGGTAGGGAAGCATCGCATCGAGCAGTACGAGGGCCGGCGGCGATGACGTGAGCACTTGGTGGTGCGCGGCCTCGCCGTCGGCCAAATGTTCGATCGCGTGCCCTTCTCGCTCGAGCATGAACGAGAGCAGTTGTGCAATGTGTTCGTCATCTTCGATGACAAGGATCTTGGCCATAGCGGGGCGTTGGTGCACGGATACCAAGGTGCAGACGGATCTTGCGAACGCATGATGAATGCGCGAGCTTCGCACGCCGGTTGCCGAGTTAGTAGCTGCTATCTCTTACAGGCATCGTGCTGACGTTTCTGCTGCTATGGAACGTGCGCGAAACAAGTTGGCTATTTCTGTCAGCTTGCGCAGCGCCTTGTCCAGCGAGGTCAGATCGCCGCCGATGCTGCCCACGTGTCGCACCTCGCCGTCGCGGCCGCAGTCGGCGGTGGCGATGTCGAGGCTGTCCTTGTGAACGTCCAGACCCACATACACGAGCGTGATAGATTGGTCCATGCTAAGGCTAAGGGAGGCGCTCGAAAGGTGACGTCTTACCCTCTCCATGAACATCACTCTTGCGGCGAGGGCACAGGCACCAACCCGCTGCCCGAATCTGGAGACTCAATGGAACCCGTAGAGGATCGCTCGGACGTCAGGAGTAAGTTCATTCCTGCAAATCCGGCTCAGGTGTTCGCTGCCTTGCAAGAGCCTGCCCGCGTGGCCAAGTGGTGGGGCCCCGCTGGGTTCACCAATACGTTCCACAGATACGAGTTCGTCCCCGGCGGTAGTTGGCTTCTCACCATGCACGGGCCCGACGGCAAAGACTACCCAAACGAAAGCCGGTTTATCCGGATCGTTCAGGACCGGCTCGTCGAAGTCGAACATCTAAGCGGTCACCATTCGTCCTCACGCTCGAACTCGAGCCCGACGCGGCAGGAACAAACGTCCTGTGGCGTCAGACCTTCGACACTGTTGAACACTATCAACGAATCGCGGGGTTCGTTGCCGGAGCCAACGAGCAGAACCTTGAGCGCCTCGCCGCAGAGGTTGTCCGTGCGTAGCGTGGGGATGCCCATTCGAAAATGCCTACCGCGACGGGTTGGCAAACGCTTGATCGCGCTAGAGCTAGAAGTTCAGTCTGGCTCCATGTCCTCGAGAAGCGAGAACCGCACGGCGAAGATTTCCCTGGTCGATACCGAACCATCGGCATCCTTGTCGACCAGGATCAGTTGCTGCTCATCAGGCAGCCCGGCGGGTATCACCATCTTGCCCCCGGGCTTCAACTGATAGATCAACGCGCGCGGGATCAGCTCGGGAGCCGCTGTCACGATCATCTTGTCGAATGGCGCGTGTTCGGGCCATCCGTGGCAGCCGTTGCCGATCTTGACCTTGACATTGTCATGCCCCTGCCGAGCCAGCCGGTGCCGAGCCTGTGCACCGAGCTCTTCAATGAGTTCCACGCTGAAGACTCGTTGCGCGAGCTCTCCCAGAACCGCGGACTGGTAGCCCAGTCCGGTGCCAATCTCCAGCACCGAGTCGGTTGTCTGTATGTCGAGAAGTTCGGTCATCACCGCGACGATGAACGGCTGCGAGATCGTTTTGTCGTAGCCGATCGGCAAGGGTGAGTTGGCATAGGCGTAGGGCCGCAGCTCGAGCGGTACGAACTCGTGGCGCGGCACCTTGGCCATGACGTCCATGACCCGCCGGCTCAATGCCGCCTTGCCCAGTTGGGCGCACGCAAAAATGGTCTGTGCCGCGATTTCCGCGACCATGAGTTGGCGCAGTTTCGAGAATTCCTCGTCGCTCATGGTGCTTTCCGGTGGAAGCCACGTGGACATGCCCATCCTACGCCTGGGTCAGGCCGCCAGGCGCACTGGAATGCCCCGGCGGCCAAAGCCACGCGTGAAAGTGTCGAAGCGGCCAGCGATCGGCGTGCCGCAACGGGGGCAACAGCCGTGCGCGTCAAGATCGCATGCCAGCACCTCATACCAGTCGCGTCGCACGAGCGCTTCGTGGCAACCCGGGCAATAGGCCGTGCCACCGTCGACGTCGTGCACGTTGCCGGTGTACACATGGTGCAGACCGTTTCCACGCGCGATGGTGCAGGCGCGCGTCAATGTTGCGGGCGGGGTCGGCTCCGCATCCATCATCTTGTAGTCCGGGTGAAAGGCGGTGAAATGCAACGGCACGTCGGGCCCGAGCCGGTCGGCGATCCAGCGGGTCATCGCATCGATCTCTGCGCTGCTGTCGAACCGTCGGCGATGCCCAAGCAAGGAAATCCCGCTTAGACGATGATCGCGGCTCCGACATCGAACTGCGAAAAAGGAGACTCGGCTTGACAAGCCTGCAACAACGCCTGAAAGACTTGGCAAGCATCGACCTGCGGGGCATCCGGCGCGGGATCGAAAAAGAGAGCCTGCGCGTACAACCCGGCGGGGCGCTTGCCCTGACGCCACATCCGGCAGCGCTCGGTTCGGCGCTCGCCCATCCAAACATCACCACCGACTTCAGCGAATCGCAAGTCGAACTCATCACTGGCGTGCACACGGGCGTGGCTTCGTGCCTCGACGAGCTGACGCAGATTCACCAGTTCGTCTATCGAGAAATTGGCGACGAGTTGCTGTGGGTGGGAAGCATGCCGTGCGGGCTGCCGGCCGACGAAACGATTCCGATCGGCAGTTACGGCCCGTCGAACGTGGGCCGGGCCAAGAGCGTTTATCGCATGGGGCTGGGCCACCGTTACGGGCGGCGCATGCAGACGATCTCGGGCATCCACTACAACTGGTCGATGCCTGGCGTCTCCACCGATGAATATTTCGCGCTGATCCGCAATTTCAGGCGGCATTCGTTCCTATTGCTGTACCTGTTTGGCGCATCGCCCGCCGTCTGCTCGAGCTTTGTCGCGGGGCGCGAACACCGCCTTCAGGCGCTTGGCAACCACACGCTGCACCTGCCACACGCCACGTCGCTTCGCATGGGCCGGCTGGGCTACCAGAGCGACGCACAGGCGACTTTGTCCGTGAGCTACAACAGCCTCGATGGCTACGGCGCGTCGCTGCAGGATGCGCTGACGCGGCCATACCCGCCCTATGAGGCACTCGGCATTCTCAACCCTGGTGGAGAGTACAACCAGCTTGCCACCAGCTTGCTGCAGATCGAGAACGAGTTCTACGGAACCATCCGACCCAAGCGCGTCATCCGCCCTGGCGAACGCCCCTTGCACGCACTGCGCGAGCGCGGCGTGGAGTATGTCGAGGTGCGCTGCATGGATCTCGATCCCTTCGAGCCCGTGGGCATCGGCGCCGGCACCATCGCTTTCCTCGACGTCTTCCTGCTGCACTGCCTGCTTGCTGACAGCCCGCCGGACACGCCCGACGAAGTCGCGGCACAGGCGCGCAACCAGCATCGCACGGCGGAGCGCGGCCGCGAGTCGACCCTGCGGCTGGAACGCGGCGACGAAGAGGTGACGATCGCCGAATGGGGGGCGCAGCTTGTTGACGAATGCGCCCCGATCGCCGCCTTGCTCGACTCGCTGCACGGTGGCAGCAGCCACGTCGATGCTCTTGCGTCGGCGACGGCTGCGCTGGGCGATCCCGAACGCCTGCCCTCCGCCGAGGTCCTCAAGGCCATGGTTCGCGAGCACGAAGGCTCGTACACGGGGTTCATCAAGTCGCGCTCCGAACACACCAAGAAAGACTTGATGCAGCGCCCGTTCACTCCAGACATGCAGTCACGCTTCGAACGGCTTGCTCGGGAATCGGTCGAAGAGCAGCAACGCATCGAGGAGGCAGACTCGGTGCCGTTTGATGAGTTTCGGCAGCGGTATCTTTCGCTGAAGCAACTGGTCGTTTGAGCGAGGCTGCTCATGGCTGACGCGCCGTGTCCGCCTGCGGCTTCTTCGGCGGGCGGCGAGAACAGCGCGCCCTGCTGGAAAGCACGCCGAGCGGCGCGCCCTTTGTCTCGGCGGCGCCGGCTCATCACTCGCGTGCCAGATGCTGAAGGAACCACTCCTGCGCGCGCGCTGCGACGATGTCCAGCGTGCCAGGCTCTTCGAACAAGTGAGTGGCGCCCGGGACGATGATCAATTGCGTCTCGGCGGTGATTTGAGCAGCCGCTCGTTCGTTCATGCCGATCACTGGGACATCGTTGCCACCGACGATCAACAACGTCGGGGCGCGCACACCGCTCAGCGCGTCACCGGCCAAGTCCGGTCGACCTCCGCGCGATACAACGGCGCGCACGACCTCAGGACGCTCCGAGGCCGCCACGAGCGCCGCGCCCGCCCCCGTGCTGGCACCGAAATAGCCGATGGGGAGATTGGGGAGGCGGTTGGCTCCTGGTTGACCGAGCCAATCGGTCGCGGCAACGAGTCGCTGCGCGAGGAGTTCAATGTCAAATCTCAGATGGCGGGTTCGCTCATCGATCGCTTCTTCCTCGGGCGTCAGCAGGTCGGCCAGTACGCTGGCCAAGCCGGCTTTTCCAAGCACTGCTGCAACAAAGCGGTTGCGCGGACTGAATCGACTGCTGCCACTGCCGTGGGCAAACAGGACGAGACCGGAAGCGTCGGTCGGCAGGCTCAGGTCCGCGTCTATCGTGACCAGTCCCGCAGGAATCCGCAGCGGGTGCTGCTCGATGCCGGAAATCAGGGTGGCCATGACTACAAGCTCGCGGGATAGGTTTGTCGCGCTTCAGCCTCGCGCTTATCGGCATTGCGCTCGGTTTCGATGGCACGCATCAGGAAGAAGTCAGGATCCATGTTTGCTCGTTCGGTCTTCTTCTGCTCTCTGCAAGGAAAGCTCAGCAAATCGCATTCCACTCGACCTTCCCTCGCGAATGACCTCAGCACCGTGCAAATTCCACTCAAGCGGATGCAGGATTTCCCGCTTGGACCAAAGCCAAGCCGGAGATGGCTCGCTCGCCACCGTTACCTCCTCTCCCTCTGGGGAGTCTCTGGGGCGGGTGGGTTTGCCACCGTGCGGAGCCAGCGTCAAGCTCGCAGTCATTGGCGGCTGCCTTCGGCGCGTCTCACAATGCACTCTGTTTCCCGAACACTTGGAACCCTCGCCTCATCATGCTCGACTGGATTTTCAAGAAAAGCAAGGCGCGCACAGCCGCGGACCGAAATGCAAGCTCTGCCGTCAAGCCCGTCGCATCCGGCGACTCCGTGCAAGTCGACAACCCGGCGCCTGCGGCCGTCGACTGGCAGTCGAAGCTGCAAGCTGCAATGGGCGATGACGCCGCTCTCTTGGCATTGGCGCGCGAGGGGACCCCGATCGACGTGAAGATGGCCGCCGTCGGCGCGCTCACCAGCGAAGCCTCGTTGAAGCTCGCCGAGCGTGAGCATCGTGACCGGGATCGCCGGGTTCATCGACTGGCCAAGCAGCGTCTCCTCGCGCAGGTCGCGCTGCGAGAAACCGGCGAAAAGGCCTCCCGACTCATCGATGCGGCCAAAGAGTTGGTCGAAGTGCCTTTGATTCCGGCCAACCGGCTTGTAGATCTCGACCGGGCATGGCGGGCATTGGACAGTACGCTGGTTAGCGCCATGCAGCGCTGCGAATTCGATGCTTTGCTCGCTCAGCTGAGCACACTCACGCGTGAGCGCGGCGACCACAAGCTGAAGATCGAGCGCTGGACCGCCGAGGCGCGGCATGCGCTCGCGCAATTGCAGGCAGCCTGCGGCCCAGCCGCCGACACGCAAGATCGCAGCCAGTTGGCGGCGGCCATCGCATCGGCCCACGCAGTCGTCGAGGCTGCACCGGATGCAGACACCACCGGCACGCTGCGAGATTCGTTGCGCGACGCGGTGCAGAACTGCGCAGAATTCGACGAACGTCTTGCCGTTCTCGACGACATCCTGCAAATGGAAACGCCGCCGCAGGATGCCGTATTGCGCTGGCAACAGCTTTCACCGCTTGCGGATACCCGGCTTTCCGAGATGCTGAACCGGCGTTTCGAGCAGTGGCAGCATGCCCGGGACCATGGGCAGCAGGCACGCCGCGCGCAGCGGCGAGAGCGCGCCATTGAGCGTGAACTAGGGGTCCGAAAGGAACGCACTGAAACCTTGGCCACGGTGCTGGAACAGGCCGAGGCAGCACTCGCCGCAGGTCATCTTGCCGACACCGACAAGCACCTGGTCGACATCGACGAGTTGCTGCACGGCGGCGCATCTGCCGAAGCGCTGCGGACACGCATCGACGCACTTCAGGCAGAGTACGCGCGGCTCAAAGGTTGGCAGCAGTGGGGCGGCGGTCTGGCACGCGAGGAACTTGTGCTGCAAGCCGAAGCCTTGGCGGCGGCCTCCGTCGGGGAAGCCGATGCGCGCATCGTGAAGCTGTCGATCAAGCAGCAAACCGAGGTCATCGACGATCTGCATGCGCGCTGGAAAGAACTTGATCGCTTGGGCGGCGCCACGAATCGCTCGCTGTGGCAGCGTTTCGACGCGGCGCTCAAGACTGCGTATCAACCGGTGGCCGCGCATTTCGAAGCGCAGCGGGCGGCGCGTCAGCAGAACCTGATTGCGCGTGATCAACTTGTCGAGGCATTGAACGCGGTAACGCTGCCCGAGGTGAGCGAAGGCGCAGCGGTCCCGGACTGGAAGTCGCTGGCCGCTGCGCTCGATCAGTTTCAGACCGAGTGGCGAAAGCTCGGTCCGCTCGAACACACGGTGCCGCACAAGGATCGCGGCAAGCTGGTCGAGCGCATGAGCGCCGCGGTGCAACGGCTAGAAGCGCCACTGACCGAAGCGCGTCGCGTTGCCCGGCTGGCACGCGAGCGGCTCATCGCTGGCGCCAAGGCCTTGGCCTCTGAAGCGGGTGGCGGTGCGCAAGGTCGCGACGTGGTCGGCAAGGTGCGCGAGCTGCAGGCCGAGTGGCAGCAGCAAGCGAAGGCACTGCCGCTCACTCGCGCCGTCGAGAATGCGCTGTGGGCAGAGTTCAAGACCCACATAGACGCTGTCTTCAGCGAGCGCGAGGCGGTCTTCAGCGCTCGCGACGCGGAGTTCAAGTCAAATAGCGCGGAGCGAGCCGCACTGATCGATCGACTCGTGGCGATGACTGCCGACACGCCGCCGGCCGAACTCAAGCGCACGTTGGCCGAAGTCGACGCGCAGTGGCAGCGTACGGGGCCTGCGTCGCGAAGCGACGCGGCAGCCCTTGATTCGCGGTTCAACAACGCCCGCGAAGCGGCACGCCAATACCTGGCCTGCGCTGAACAACGCCACTGGCACACCAACTGTGACGCGTTGGAGGCCAAGCTGGCGATGTGCGAGGAGCTGGAGCGCGGCGCGACGCCTGCCGAGACAAGGGCGGCGATCGAGCAGCGCTGGAAGGCGCTGCCCGCGCTGCAGCCGGCTGCCTGGGAGCAGGCGCTGGCCGAGCGTGCTTCGTTGGTCGATGCAGCGCAAAGCGGCAACTCACGCACTCCTGCGTCGACCGGCGACTTGCTGATGCAATTGGAGGTCGCCTTTCAACTGGACTCACCACCGGAGTTCCAGGCGGCGCGCCGAGAGATGAAGCTGCAGGCGATGAAGGCGGCATTGGAAGGGCGGCAATCTCTCGAATCGACCCCGCTCGCGCCAGATGAACTGCTGGCAGCGGCACTCGGTCGCACGCCACTCGATGGTCCGCAGCGCGAACGCCTGGGCAAGGTCATTGCAGCGGTGCGCAGTCTTGCTCGGCCAGGCGCTGGCTGACCGCGCACACCGGCAAGTGCGCGTTCAATACGTCCCGACGTAGTCCTTCTTGCCCACCTCGACGCCGTTGTGGCGCAAGATTGCATAGGCGGTGGTGACATGGAAGAAGAAGTGCGGCAGTCCGTAGTTCAACAGGTACGAATGGCCGCTGAAGCGCTTCTCTTTGGGCGTGCCGGCCTGGGTCACGATCTCTCGCGTGTCGCTGCCCTCGTATTGTTGCGGCGTCAGGCTGTTGACGAAGGCGAGTGTCTTGGCGATGCGTGCCTGCGCGTCGCCGAACGTCTGCTCCTCGTCCTCGAAGCTTGGCACCTCCACGCCTGCCAGCCGCGCCGACACGCCTTTCGCGAAGTCGCAAGCCACCTGGACTTGGCGCAGCAAGGGGAACATGTCTGGGTAGAGGCGATCCTGCAGCAGCACGTTCGGTTCGAACTTCCTGGCCACCGCGTGCGCTTCGGCTTTTGCCAAAACGCCGCTCAAGCTGCCGAGCATTTGATTGAAAACAGTGTTTGAAGTGATGTACAGCGAAGAGGTCATGGGTGCTTTTGGGTAGAAGGGATGAATTGGCCTGAGAGGCTGGGAGTATTTCGAACGTGTCCGAGCAGCACGTCAAAAGGCGCCTGATCTAGGCGCAAAGCGCAGCCATAGCTTGGCTATGGCGAGCAT
>JAJKJU010000199.1 GCA_021153565.1 Rhizobacter sp. | reverse complement strand
GCGGGCGCGCTGCGGCGTTGCTCCTCACTTGTGTGGCTCGCCACACGGCGCTCGGAGCGCCTTGCATCGCATCCCGCCCAGCGCCCCCAAAACGGGAACTTGTTCCGGGCCAAATCCCAACTACGAAAACAGTCGCCGCGCAGCGGGCGCCCCCGCCGCGAAGTCCCTCGCCGCGAGCGTCTCGTACAACTGCCCCAATTCACCGCCGATCGACGCGAATCCTTCGGGGCTCAACGGCCGGCCATGGTCGTCGACGATGGCCGCATCCATGCCCAGCGACAGCGCCTGCGCGCTGGCCTGCCACGACACGAAGGGGCCGGCCTTGGCATCGGTCTGCGGCACATCGAAGCTGAGCGTCACGTCCCGGACCGCTGCACGGTTCGGGTCATCGGCAAAAGCGGCTTGTGAATCGAAGGTCAGCGTGAGAACGGGCGGCGCGCCATCTTCCACCGACGGCAGCACCAAGCGCCCGGGCACCGCGCCCGCGACGAAGCCGTGGCGGCTTGCGTGCTGCTGGATGTATCCCACGCTCCACGCTGCAGCTCGCGCCTGCAGGTGCACCGCCAGTTGCGCATCGTGCTCGCCGGCAAAGGCGTCGAGTTCTCGGGCCCGCGACACCACGTCCAGCATGTCGGGAAAGTCGGCCATCGCACCGACGGCTTCGGCAAAGGCCTGCACCTTCTGCACGAACTCCGAGTATTCGATTTCGTTGAGCGCGCCGGTCCGGTTGGCAAGCTGCACACCCGCCTGGAATTCGCCGTACCGATGGCCAGGCACTGCCGCCTCCCATTCGCCGCTCTCGGTATCCAGGCCTTCAATCAGAAACGGCTTGCTGCCGGCACGGCGCGTCGTGGGCAGATGCAGGAGCACCAGCTCGCCGGCGATCGGAGCCTCGACGGTCAACGGCGCGATGGCATCGATCAAGGCGTCGAGCCGAATCGTCGGCCGCTTGGGCGCACGCGCTTCCAGCACAGGTTCAGGCAGCTCGGCCGGATGCGTGATAGCTGCCTCCATGACTGGCTCGCGCGGTTCTATGCGCGGCGCCTCAGGCATGGGTTCGATGCTCGCTCGCTTCGGGCCGGCTTTGCGCGCTTGCCATGCGCCATGGGCGATGACGGCCGCCAAGACCAAACCGCCCAAAGACGCCAACGCGATGGTGAGACTGCTCATGCGCGTGACCCCGTCAAGCCGCTTCGGCCATGGTGATGGCCGCCTCCATGTCCACCGCCACGATGCGCGACACGCCCTGCTCCTGCATGGTGACGCCGATCAGTTGCACCGCCATTTCCATCGCAATCTTGTTGTGGCTGATGAAGAGGAACTGCGTGCCCTTGGACATCTCCTTGACGAGCTTGGCGTAGCGCTCGGTGTTGGCGTCGTCCAGCGGTGCATCCACTTCGTCCAGCAGACAGAACGGCGCAGGGTTCAACTGGAAAATCGCAAACACGAGCGCGATGGCCGTCAGCGCCTTCTCGCCGCCCGATAGCAGGTGAATCGTGCTGTTCTTCTTGCCTGGCGGCTGCGCCATGACCTGCACGCCCGCGTCGAGGATTTCGTCGCCCGTCATCACGAGCCGCGCGTTGCCGCCGCCGAAGAGGCTCGGGAACATGCGGCCAAAGTGCTCGTTGACCTGCGTGAAGGTGGCGCCCAGCAGATCGCGGGTTTCCAGGTCGATCTTGTGAATGGCGCCCTCAAGTGTCGCGATGGCTTCGTTCAAGTCGGTCGACTGCGCGTCGAGGAAGGTCTTGCGCTCGCGCGACGAGGTCAGCTCGTCCAGCGCTGCGAGGTTGACCGCGCCCAATGCGTTGATATCGCGGTTGATGCGGTCGATCTCACTTTGCAGACCGTAGAGCTTGACGTTGTTCTCGTCGACATTCTTGGCGAGCGCTTCCATGTCGACCTCGGCCGCCGTCAACTGTTCGAGGAATTGCGCGCCACCCAACTGCGCGGCTTGCTCCTCGAGTTGCAGCTTGGTGATGCGGTCGCGCAGCGGCTGCAGACTCTGCTCGTGGGCAAGGCGCTGCTCGTCGGCGCGACGCAGGCGCAAGGAGAGGTCGTCGTATTCGCTGCGCTTGGCGCCAAGCGCTGCTTCGCGTTCGAGCTTCAATGCGAGCGCGGTCTGCAAGCCGGCTTGCGCGGCAGCGTCGGTCAGAACCGTGAGCTCTACCTGCAATTGCGCTGCCGACTGCTCGTTCGTCGCCACCTGCTGCACAGCAGTCTCGATGCTGCGTTGCAGCTCGCCCCGACGCGCGGCGAGCGAGCGCGACGAGAACTGCGCCTCTTGCGCTTGCCGTTCAAGCGAGCGCAGTTGCTCGCGTGCTTCGGCAAGCTTGCGTTCGGCGTTGATCACCGCCTCATCCAGCTCGGCATGACGCTCCTGCGTCGTGGCCAACTGCATGTCGAGTTCTTCGAACTTCGCCTCGCCCGTAGCGCGGCGTTCGTTCAATTCCTCAAGCTGCGCATCGACTTCGCCGAGTTCCGAATCGAGCTGCGCGCGACGGGTGCTCGTCTGCTCGGCCTGCTGCGACAAGCGCAGCAATTCGACCTGGAGCTGATGCGCACGTGTCTGTGCTTCAGCTGCTTCTCGACGAGCCGTCACGAAGCGCTGCGATGCGTCGGTATAGGCCGCCTCCGCGCGGATCATGCCGCTGCGGGCTTCATCGGCAATCAAGGCCTGGGCCTTGGATTGACGCTCGAGGTTCTCGATCTCCTGTGCACGGGCCAGCATTCCGGCCTGTTCGGAGTCTGGCGCGTAGAAGGTCACCGCGAACTGGCTCACTGCATGACCTTCGCGGGTCATGATCACTTCGCCGTGCGTCAGCTTTGATCGCGCGGCAAGCGCTTCGTCGATGTTGGCAGCGGTGTAGACACCTTCGAGCCAGTCGTTGAGCAGCGCCTTCAGGCCCGCATCTCCCAGGCGAAGCAGGTCGGACAAGCGCGACAGCGTCTCGTGCGTGTTCGAAATGGACGCTTGCGGCGGTGTGTAGAACGACAGCTTGGCCGGCGGCGCATCGCTGGCGAAAGCACGAACGGTTTCTATGCGGCCGACTTCGAGCGCATTGATGCGCTCGCGCAGCGCCGATTCGAGCGCGGTTTCCCACCCGGGCTCAATGTGAATCCTGGTCCACAAACCCGGCAAGCCGTCGAGCCCGTGCTTGGCGAGCCAGGGCTTGAGCTTGCCCTCGATCTGCACCTTCTCTTGCAAGGCACGCAGCGCTTCGAGCCGGGCGCTGATGTCCGCTTGCTTGCCAGCCTCGGCATTCACCTGTACCTGCTTCAGGCGGCGGTCTTCGTCGAGCGCAGGCACGAGTTCGGTCAGCTCGTGAAAGCGCGCATCGGTGACGACGTGCGCCTCTTCCGCGACTGCGAACTGCGTCTTCAATTCCTCCAGGCGATCCATGTCCGGCGCAGCGAGCTGACGACGCTCGGCATCGAGCCGATCGCGTCGTCCATTCAATTGCCGCCGCTGGTCGTCGATGTTGCGGCTCTCCGCTGCCAGCACCTGTATTTGCTGCTGCACGCTCGCGACCACGTTGCGCTGCTCGTTGCTGCGCGCCTGTGCGGTGCGAACGGCGTCTTCGACGTTTGGCAGATTGCCCGCCTGCTCTTCGGCTTGCGCTGCGAGCACTTCGCTTTGCTCATCGGCAGCAGCGATCTGCTCGGCGATGTGCTCGAGCTCGTCTTGCGCCTGCGCTTGGCGCTCGGCCCACTGTTCGCTCTGGGTCTTCAGTTCGAGCAGGCGCTGCTCGATGCGCTGACGGCCTTCGACCACATAGCGGATGCGCTCTTCCAGTCGTGACACTTCGAGCGCCGCTTCGGCCAGCGATCCTTGCGCGGTGTGCAGCTCGTCGCTGGCGGCGTAGTGCGCCTGCCGAATCGTCTCCAGTTCCGCCTCGCCGTGCCGCAACTCCGCCATGCGCTCTTCCAGCGCATTGGTCGCCGCCAGGACTTCTTTCTTCACGCGCTCTTGTTCGCTCGACGCATCACGGTGTTTCAGGAACCAGAGTTGGTGCAGCTTGAGCGTGCCTTGTTCCTGCAGCCCACGGTACATGGTCGCGACCTCGGCCTGCTTTTCGAGCTTTTCGAGGTTGTTGTTGAGCTCGCGAAGAATATCTTCGACGCGCGTGAGGTTCTCTCGCGTGTCCTTCAGCCGGCTCTCGGTCTCGCGGCGGCGTTCCTTGTACTTGGACACGCCCGCGGCTTCTTCGAGGAACAGACGCAGCTCTTCGGGCTTGCTCTCGATGATTCGGCTGATGGTGCCCTGCCCGATGATGGCGTAGGCGCGCGGCCCGAGGCCGGTGCCAAGGAACACGTCCTGCACGTCCCGGCGACGCACCGGCTGGTTGTTGATGTAGTAGCTCGACGTGCCGTCGCGCGTCAGCACACGCTTGACAGCGATCTCGGTGAACTGGTTCCACTGGCCTCCGGCGCGGGCGTCTTCGTTGCTGAAGACAAGTTCGACGCTGGCGCGGCTCGCCGGCTTGCGATTTCCCGAGCCGTTGAAGATGACGTCCTGCATCGACTCGCCGCGAAGCTCGCTGGCCTTGCTTTCGCCGAGCACCCAACGCACGGCGTCCATGATGTTGGACTTGCCGCAACCGTTGGGCCCCACGACCCCCACGAGTTGGCCCGGCAACTGGAAATTGGTGGGCTCGGCAAACGACTTGAAGCCAGACAGCTTGATCGAATTAAGGCGCATGGGCGTGGAGCTAGCGGCGCGAGATTCGTGCGCTTAAGTCGTTGATTTGATTGGAAAAACCCGCTCGGATACGGGCTCGAAGGAGGGTCGGATGATACCATCGCCCCCCTGCCTGAAACCTTCTCGAAACGTCACCGCCATGGCCAAGACTGCCAGCTCCAAACCCGCCTCCAAGAGCGCGCCCAAGCAGCGCGAAATGCCAGTCAATCCGCCCAGCGCTCCGAGCAAGGAGTTGCATGTCTTCCCGAATCCTGCGCCCAAGCGAGACTACGTCATCCAGTTCCAGGTGCCCGAGTTCACCTGCCATTGCCCGCTCACCGGGCAACCAGACTTCGCACACTTCACCATCGACATGATTGCCGACGAACTGTGCATCGAACTCAAGAGCCTGAAGATGTACTTCTGGAGCTATCGCAACGAGGGCGCCTTCCACGAGAAGGTGACGAACACCATCCTCGACGACATCGTGGAGGTGAGCAACCCGCGCTTCGTGCGCATCACTGCAAAGTGGTATGTGCGGGGCGGCATCTACACGAATGTGGTGGCTGAGCACCGCAAGAAGGGCTGGAAGCCGCAGCCAGTGGTGGAGCTTGCGAAGCACGCGGCAGACACCGGCATGCTGAGAGGCTGAGAGTATTTCGAATGTGTCCGAGCAGCACGTCAAAAGGCGCCTGGTCTAGGAGTCTGCGCGGCAGAAGCACGGCGCTTCAAGAACCAGCATTTTTAGGGGTCGCTTCACCATTGCCCTAGTCGGAAAAATCGAACCAGCGCGATTCTGAAGCCTCGAAAATTTCGTCAGAGATTTCAATTTCTTCTGCCGCGCAGACTCCTAGGCGCAAAGCGCAGCCATCGCTTGGCTATGGCGAGCATTTGCAACGACGGTCAGGAGGCTTTTGGCGTGATGAGCGGGCATGATCGAAAAACTCTCAGCCTCTGAGTTGAACAACCCCGACGAGGGGCACCCTGCGGGGATCAACGAGGCTGCCCCAGGTCCATCGTCCAGTAGGTGGGGTATGTATTGCCTGCTCCGCCGCGCACGCAGGCAAGTCCCATGTGTACGAAGCCGGGATTCATGATGTTGGCGCAGTGCCCGGGGCTCGCGATCCATCCGTCGACCACGCTGTCGACCGACGGTTGACCCGCGGCAATGTTCTCGCCGATGCCACTCCAGAGGTAGCCGACTGCGTCGACCCGGTTGGCGAGCGTGCTGCCGTTGAATCCGGTGTGCGAGAAGAAGTTGTGCGTGACCATGTCCTGCGAATGCCCGGTCGCGGCCAGCGTCAGCGTGTCGTTCCAGGTCAGCGCGGGGGCGGGACCGAAGGTACCGGAAGTCCCGCAGTTGGCGCCGCTTGCCCGCCACTGGTTCACCCGGGCCAGAGCCGTGGTCGCGAAATCCGGGAGGTCGCAGGTTGCCGTGGCTTGCGGTGGTGCCAGGCTGACAGGCGGCGCGGCAGGTGGGAGTTCGGGGCTGGCAGGTGGTGGTGCGGAAGCCGCATCGCCGCCCCCGCCGCACGAGGTCAGCGCGGTGCAGGCCAGCATGGCCACGAATGCACCAACGAGCGCCGAGCGGCGCGACATCACGATATCTGGGGAAATACCTGTCATGACGCCAGCCTACAGGCATGCCGCGTGTGCCGGGTAATCAGTCGTAAGACAGCGCCCCCCGGCATCGCGATTGCCATGCCCGAAGCATGAGCGCGCAGCACGAAGGCACCCCTGGACTGTTCGCCTACTCGAACAGCACTTCGGTTGAACGCCATCGTGTGTGCCGGAGAAAGGGTCCAATTTGGACGGTCATTCCTCCATTCACATCAAGTTCGAGGTCAGCATGGACTGCACGTTTTCCAGGTCAGTCACGGGTATGCAGCATTCGCCAACCCGCGCGGCGGGCCAGCAAGGCGATCCCACACCGGAATCACGACCAAGCCGAGAGAGCAGTCTTTCCGGGCCGTCCGCATTGATAGCGAGGACATCGTCATCGGACAGCATCGCGCCACGAGGACCATCACCTGTCGAACAGCCCAAAACGGGCCTATCACTTCTCGAAGGGCTCCAAACGGACGCTCAGGTGAATATCCTCGACCACTTGCTCCTCGGCCACTTGCCGAGCGACGCACCTTCGAGGGCCCGAAGTCTGATCGCCCTGTCGGGGACGTCCAAGGCTCTAAGGACGTTGGTTCAGGGAGTCGACTCCCTCCCCAAATACCGACCATACCGACTGTTGGTCCGCCTGGCGCAAGCCGCTGAACGTCATGTCCGAAACTGCAGCAAGCGCGAACTCACCCCAGACCGTGTTACGTTGTATGCATCCACGCTCGGACTCTTAAGCCGGCAGCAGAAAGAACGCCTCGTGTCCGCCGCGATCGGCTTCAAAGACAGCGCAAAAAAGGCCGAGGCGCTATTAGCGCTTAGCAAAAACGTGGCCCATTTGGACAAGGGCCAGCGCAAGCGCCTTATCGACTCCGCTATCGCGAACACCGATGAGTCCGGCGACAAAGCCAGAGCAATCGGCATGCTGGGTGCGGGAGCACATTTGAGTAAGATCCGGCGCGACAAACTCGTCGCCGCCGCTATCGACATGGAAGCACTCTACAGGCCCGCCGCGATAGCTGAGCTGACCGCGGGCTTGGCGCATCTAGACGACGACCAGCGCGAGCGCCTCGTCGTCGCCGCCATCGGCCTTACCCATACCGGCAAGGCCCGCGCGATTGCCGCTCTTGGCGCGGGAATGGCGCATCTGAAGGACGAGCAGCGCGAGCGCCTCGTCGCCGCCGCCATCGGCCTCACCCATGATGACGACAAGGCCCGCGCGATTGCCGGTCTTGGCGCAGGAATGGCGCATCTGAGCGACGACCAGCCCGAGCGCCTCATCACCGCTGCCCTCAGCCTCGACAATGACTTCCTCAAGGCTGATGCGATAGTCGGACTGAGCGCGGGTGTGGCGCATCTGAGCGTGGTCGAGCGCGACCGCATCGTGGACGCCGCCATCAGCGTCGGCAATGTCCGCACCAGGAGTAATGCTTCAGGGATAGGCGCACTGGGTCCTGGATTGGAGCATCTGCGCGAGACCCAGCGCGAGGCCCTCGTCGCCGCCACGATGGACCTGGGCGATGACCTCTGCCAGGCCTATGCGATTGCCGGGCTGGGCCCGGGAGTAGCGCACCTGAACAATTCCCAGCGCGAGCGCCTCGTTGCCGCCGCCATCGGCTTCGGCGACAGCTTCAAAAAGGCAATTGCGATAAGGGGTCTGAGCGCGGGAGCAGCGTATCTGAACGATTCCCAGCGCGGGAGGCTCGTCGTCGCCGCCCTCGCCATCGACTCCGAGTCCCATAAGTGTCTGGCGATAGAGGGGCTGGGCGCGGCAATGGCGCATCTGATCGATTCCGAGCGCGAGGCCCTCGTCGTCGCCGCCCTCGGCCTCAGCAGCGACCGCTGCAAAGCTTTTGCGATAGTCGGGCTGGGCGCGGGAGTGGCGCATCTGCGCGAGGAGCAGTGCGACCGGCTCGTCACCGCCGCGATCAGCTTGGGTGCCGAGACCCGTGCAATACCCGGACTGGCCGCTTCTCTTTCGGGTGCTATTCAAACTAATGTGTAGGTGTAGCGGCCCGATGACATCCGCGTCAGGACCCGATTACATCGGCGGTTTCGGGACCACATTAGCTGAGAACATCGGTGCGCTCGGACCCACATTAAGTGAGAACGAGCCCACATTATTTGAGAACAGCCCGATTACATCGGCCAGGACTCACATTGAGTGAGAACGACTACGACCCGTTTCTAGTCTCACAGGCGAGGCGCTCGCAATACCTGTGACATGGAGGTCGTCCCTCCCACGGAACTGAACCTCCGCAGCTGCGACGAGGCGACGGTCATGGGGGAACATCGCCTGCTTTTTGGCAATCAAGTTTTTGATGTGATCCAGTGCCTCACGCAGCGCGTCGTCCCCGCCTTCTCTGGTCGATGCGCCCGCGTCGATGGCCAATTGATGCAGCGCACCGGCTTGTTCGTCGGATTCCAGGAGGCTGATGTTCCAAGCGAGAACAATGAGGTCAAGCGCGGCCCGATATTCGAACAGTGGAGACCCTTCAGGCTTTTGGCGTGATGAGCGGGCATGATCGAAATACTCTCAGCCTCTAAGGCAACCACCAAGCGAACATAGATAGTCTCAGGTGGCAACAGCTGGAACTATTTCGCTCTTGCCAATACGCACAGATCCAGCCATTGGTCCGGGTGACGGCGAGACGGGCGAACGCGATGACCCGCGTTCGCCTTACTCCTTCACAGGAGGAAATGCCGGCGGCGCGCTCGACCCCAAAAGGCGCGCACCGCCGGGTTCATTGCTTACTTACTTGACGTATACGCCGGCGATGATGATCAGGTCGCCTTGCTTCTTGACGTAAGAAACCTTCGGCTCGAGCGCGCCGCTGGCGGGATTCTTGTACTTGTAGTTCACCCAGCCGGTTCCCTTCGTGTTGGCAACTTCAATGATTTCCTTGCGGAACAGCTTTCCATCGGCATCAGGCTCGCTGACTTGGTTCTTGCCGATGAGCGCCGGGGCGACTGGGTTGGCAAGCAAGGTTCCGGTCTTGTCGTAGACGAAGACATACAGGTCGCCCTGATTGAACGGGCCGTCTTTCTTGTTGACCTCGGCGATGAATTTGTCATTGCCGTTCTTGGCTGCGAAGGCAGCGGCCTTCTCGACGATGCCT
Organism: Rhizobacter sp.; assembly: GCA_021153565.1. GTDB lineage: Bacteria > Pseudomonadota > Gammaproteobacteria > Burkholderiales > Burkholderiaceae_C > Albitalea. The sequence goes on along the minus strand of JAJKJU010000199.1, from coordinate 25,391 downwards.
TCAGCATCGGTCTTGGACGGCGCAGCAAAAGCGGAGACAGAGAGGAACCCACATGCGAAAGCAAACAGGGCGGCACGAATGGTTTTGATCATTTATTTTCCTTTTGGGTTGTTGTCAAACTCGAACTCCGGGCGGCAGTCTATTGGCGTATGCCTCGCGCGGAACGTCTCTGCAGGAGTGGTTTCCTTTGTCACATCTTGACCTTGCCGGAAGCACGCGAATGGCATAGCAATGTCCCCAGTCGACTTGCTCAGAGGCTGAGAGTGTTGATGCGCAGATCGGAACCGCACTGATCGACCGTTCGGGCTATCACATTGGCGTCCGGCGAAATCAGCAGCGCGGACCGGTTGCTGGCAATTCTTGGGCGAGCACGCCAAGCCTCGGCTTCAAGGAGCTCCGCCAACACGCCCCGATAATCGCGCCATGAATCCGCTGCTGGCAAAGCTCCACCCCTATCCCTTCGAGCGGCTGCGTGCCCTCACCCGAGACATCACTCCCAACCCGGCGTACAAGCCGATCAGCCTGGGCATCGGCGAGCCTCGGCACCCCACGCCGGATCTGATCAAGCAGGCCGTCATCGACAAACTCAAAGGCCTGTCCAGCTACCCGGCCACCGCCGGTGATTCGGCCTTGCGCCAGGCAATTTGCGATTGGGTGACGCGGCGCTACGGCGTGGTGCTGGATCCGGCCACGCAGGTGCTGCCGGTGAACGGCTCGCGGGAGGCGTTGTTCGCACTTGCGCAGGCGGTCGTCGACCCGACGAAACCCAACGCCACGGTCGTCTGCCCCAACCCGTTTTACCAAATCTACGAAGGCGCAGCCTTGCTGGCAGGCGCTCAGACCGCCTTCGCCGACAGCGACCCGGCACGCAACTTCGCGGCCGACTGGGACGCCATTCCCGATGAAGTCTGGTCGCGCACTCAACTGCTTTATGTTTGCTCGCCGGGCAACCCCACCGGCGCGGTCATGCCCTTGAGCGAATGGAAGAAGGTCTTCGCGCTCTCGGACAAACACGGTTTCGTCATTGCCTCCGACGAGTGCTATTCGGAGATCTATTTCCGCGACGAACCACCGCTGGGTGCGCTTGACGCCGCGATGCAGCTCAACCGGCGCGATTTTCGCAATCTGGTCGTTTTCACGAGCCTGTCCAAGCGCTCGAACGTGCCCGGCATGCGCTCCGGCTTCGTCGCTGGCGATGCCGCCGTCCTCAAGCAGTTCCTGCTGTACCGCACCTATCACGGCAGCGCCATGAGCCCGACCTTCCAGCAGGCGAGCATTGCGGCCTGGAATGATGAGCAGCACGTGATCGACAACCGGGAGCAGTACCGCCGCAAGTTTGAGCGCGTCACACCCCTGCTGGCAGAGGTGCTGGACGTGGCGCTGCCAGACGCCGGCTTCTACCTTTGGGCCGGGGTCTCGCAGCTGGGACTGGATGACATTGCCTTCGCCCGCGGCCTGTTGGCTCAATACAATGTTGCGGTGCTCCCGGGCAGCCTGCTGGCGCGTGATGCCAACGGTGTGAACCCGGGTGCGGGTCGCATCCGGATGGCGCTTGTGGCGCAAACCGATGAGTGCGTCGAAGCTGCCCAAAGAATCGTCTCTTACACCCGCTCGCTCTCTGCCTGAATCCAACCTCACTACCCATGACCCAACAACTTCAATCGCTCATCGAGCTCGCCTGGGACAACCGCGCGTCGCTCACAACGACCAACAGCCCCGAAGTCCGCGAAGGCGTCGAGCAAGTCATCTCCGACCTGAACACGGGCCGCATCCGCGTGGCCGAGCGCCAGGGTGTGGGCCAATGGACAGTGAATCAGTGGGTCAAGAAGGCCGTGCTGCTGTCCTTCCGTCTGAACGACAACCAGTTGATGCACGCCGGCGAACTGGCGTTCTTCGACAAGGTGAAGACGAAGTTTTCTCACATGTCGGAAGAAGAGGTCCGTGAATCGGGCGTGCGCATCGTGCCGCCGGCCATGGCTCGCCGCGGCTCCTTCATCGGGCGCAACGTGGTCCTCATGCCGAGCTTTGTGAACATCGGCGCCTACGTCGACGAAGGGTCCATGGTCGACACCTGGGCTGCCGTCGGCTCTTGTGCCCAGATCGGCAAGAACGTGCACCTCTCCGGCGGCGTGGGCATCGGCGGCGTGCTCGAACCCATGCAGGCCAACCCGACCATCATCGAAGACAACTGCTTCATCGGCGCCCGCTCGGAAGTCGTCGAAGGCGTGATCGTCGAAGAAAACTCCGTGCTCTCGATGGGCGTATACATCGGCCAGAGCACCCAGATCTACGACCGCGCCACCGACACGGTGAGCTATGGTCGCGTTCCGGCAGGTTCGGTGGTCATCAGCGGCACCCTGCCGCGCGACGGCGGCAAGTACAACCTGTACTGTGCCGTGATCGTCAAGCGCGTGGACGCCCAGACGCGCGCCAAGACGAGCATCAACGACCTCTTGCGCAGTTGAGCGGCTCGCGCCTCCCATGATGCGGCAAGGCCTGCGCCAAACCCGCCGGGCCGCATTGTGGCCGCCGTTTAACAGCAGGTTCGGATTGCGTTATCAGTGCAGCTCAGCACGGCCTCGAACTCGTGCGGGTCGGACCGACTGGAGCATGCCATCCTGAGCACCAAGCGCACGGGCAGCTGCCTCGCCGTGCTGTTGTTCCGACCTGGACCGCTTCAAGGACATCAACGATACCCACGGGCACAGCGTGGGCGACGCCGTGCTTGTGCAAACCGGCACGACTTTTGGTCTCTTGCATACGCGAAGTGGACACCGTGGCGCGCTGAGGTGGCGACGAATTCGTTATCCTGCGGGAGGCAATGGACGAGGAGCACGAACGCGTCGCGTGGCACATACGCTGCTCGACCGCTTTGCGCGACGCATGCAGGTGGGCGAGTTTCACTTCGATCTCAGAGGCTGAGAGTTCTTTGAGCGTGTCCGAGCAGCACGTCAAAAGGCACCTGAGCTAGGCGCAAAGCGCAGCCATAGCGGGCTATGGCGAGCATTTGCGACGACGAACAGGGGTCTTTGGGCGTGATGAGCGGGCATGATCGAAATACTCTCAGCCTCTCAGGGTGAGCATCGGCATCAGCATGTACCCGCGCGATGCATTTCGACGCGTCGGAACTGATCCAGCGAGCTGATGAAGCGATGTACTTGTCCAAGCACCGGCAGGGCAATCGTTACAGCGTGTTTGGCAACGAAAGCGTTAAATGATCGGATTGGAAATCAATGAAGGGAAAGTCATGAGCGGCAACATGGAACGAGTGTTGCGCCTGATGGCCGAAAAAGGCGCGTCAGACGTGTACCTGTCGGCGAACACGCCGATTCTGATCAAGATCAGCGGGCAGATCATCCAACTGAGCGACCAACCGCTCACTCATGTGCAACCGCGGCAACTGCTGTCGGAACTGCTGAGCCCGCAACAGCTCGAGGATCTCGAAGACACGGGCGAGCTCAACGTCGGCATCGGCCTCGCCGGCGTCGGCAGCTTCCGGCTGAGCGGGTTCAAGCAGCGCGGCTCGATCGCGGCAGTGCTGCGTTGCATTCCACATCACATTCCTGCGCTCGACACGCTGAACCTGCCGCCGCTTCTGAACACGCTGGTGCTGGAAAAGCGCGGATTGATCCTGATGGTGGGCGCCACAGGCACGGGCAAGACCACCACGCTCGCGTCGATGCTGGAGCAGCGCAACCAGCAGTTGACGGGGCACATCCTCACCATCGAAGACCCGATTGAATTCCTGTTCTCGAACAAGAAGTCGGTCGTGAACCAGCGCGAAGTGGGCCGGGACACGCAGTCGCTGCAAATCGGCTTGAAGAACGCGCTGCGGCAAGCCCCCGACGCCATCCTCATCGGCGAAATCCGCGATCGCGAGACCATGACAGCCGCGATCTCTTATTCCCTGTCGGGCCACCTGGTGTTGTCCACGCTGCACGGCAACAACAGCTACCACGCCCTGGGACGCATCCTGTCGTTCTACACACCCGAGGCGCGCCCCGCACTGCTGGCCGACCTCGCTGCAGGCGTGCGCGCCATCGTGTCGCAGCGCCTGGTGCCGGCAATCGCCGGTGGCCGCGTTCCGGCGGTGGAAGTGATGCTCAACACCAAGCTCGTGTCCGAACTCATCGAGCAAGGTGATTTCAGTGGCGTGAAAGAAGCAATGGAAAAGTCGATGGCCGAAGGATCTCAGACCTTCGAGCAGGACTTGGCACGGCTGATCACGCAAGGCGCCATCAGCCGTGACGACGGCCTGGCCTATGCCGATTCGCCGACCAACCTGATGTGGCGTCTGCAAAACGACATGAGCCCGGTGTCGCGCGCGGTGCCGAAAAAGGAAGAGGCGGACGACCAGCCGACCTTTACCGAGATCACCCTCGACGTACGTCCGGACGACGGCATGAGCACGCGCAACGCCGGCCTGCAGTACTGATCCGCTTTCCTGATCCACTTTCGACGATGTCGCGAACTTTGCAGTTTACGGAACAGCTCATTGGCTGCCGCTCCCTCACGCCCGACGACGGCGGTTGCCAGACCCTGATTGCCGAGCGCCTTGGCCCGCTGGGCTTTGGTTTCGACACGATCGTGAGCGGCCCAGACACATTCCGCGTCACCAACCTCTGGGCGGTTCGCCGCGGGACCAACGCGGACGCGCCGGTGCTGGCCTTTGCCGGCCATACCGACGTCGTGCCCACCGGCCCGCTCGCGCAATGGCACAGCGATCCCTTTGTGCCCACGCATCGCGACGGCAAGCTCTACGGGCGCGGTGCAGCGGACATGAAGACGTCCCTCGCCGCGATGGTCGTCGCCATCGAAGAGTTCGTTGGCGCGCATCCAAAGCACGCGGGCTCCATCGCGCTCATGATCACGAGCGACGAAGAAGGCCCAAGCGTGGATGGCACGGTCAGGATCGTCGAGTGGCTGAAGTCTCGCGGCGAACGCATCGACTGCTGCATCGTCGGCGAGCCCACCTGCGTCGATCGTGTCGGGGACATGATCAAGAATGGCCGTCGCGGCAGCTTGTCGGGCAAGCTCACGGTCAAGGGCGTCCAAGGACACATCGCCTATCCGCAGCTCGCAAAGAACCCGATTCACCTGGCCGTGCCTGCGTTGACCGAGCTGGCCTGCGTCGAGTGGGATCGCGGCAATGAATATTTCCAGCCGACGAGTTGGCAGATGTCCAACATCCATGGCGGCACGGGCGCAAGCAACGTCATCCCGGGCGAGGTGGTGATCGACTTCAACTTCCGCTTCTCGACCGAGTCGACGGCTGATTCGCTCAAGGAGCGAGTCCATGGGGTGCTCGACAAGCACGGGTTGGACCATGACGTCGCGTGGACGCTCGGCGGCGAGCCCTTCCTGACGCCGGTGGGCAGCTTGAGCCGTGCCATGACCAGCGCCATCCAGGCCGAGACCCACATTGCCACGCAGCTGTCGACCACTGGAGGAACGTCGGACGGGCGGTTCATCTCCAAGATTTGCCCGCAGGTGGTCGAATTCGGTCCCGTCAATGCCAGCATCCACAAGATCGACGAGCACGTCACCGTCGACGACATCGAGCCGCTGAAGAACATCTATCGGCGAACGATGGAAAATCTGCTCCTTTGATAATCCACTTGACCCCGTATATCTTGACCCCGAATTCATGACACTGATCGACTTCATCACGGCCCAAGCCGCCCGCCTCAAACAGGCGGGCGTTTCGTTTTGGCACGGCACCACCAACGCATTCGACGAAGCGGCGTGGCTTGTTCTCTGGGACCTGGGCATGGAACTCGATGCGCTGGAAGCGCACGCCAAGCGCGAGCTGACGACCGAGGAGCAGGCAAAGGCTGAAGCGCTGATCGGCAGGCGCATCGACACGCGACAGCCCGCGGCCTATCTCACGAAAGAAGCGTGGCTGCAGAACGTGCCTTTTTATGTGGACGAGCGATCCATCGTCCCGCGCTCCTTCATCGCCGAGTTGCTGGCCGACGGAGAAGGCACGGGTACGCTGGACGCCTGGTTGTCCGAGCACACGCACAAGGTGTTGGACCTGTGCACCGGCAACGGAAGCCTCGCGGTGATCGCGGCCATGGCCTACCCGGAGGTGGTGGTCGATGCCGCAGACATTTCCGATGACGCCCTCGAAGTCGCGCGCATCAATGTCGACAAGCACAAGCTCGGCAAGCGCATCACCGTCATCAAGTCCGACCTGCTCACGAGCGTGGCCGGCCCCTACGACCTCATCCTGTGCAACCCTCCCTACGTCAACGCGCAGAGCATGAGCGCCCTCCCCGCCGAGTACAAGCATGAGCCGGCGCTTGCGCTTGCAGGCGGCGACGATGGCATGGACCTCGTACGCACCATCTTGCGCGACGCCCCGGCCAAGATGACGCCAAATGCCGTGCTGGTGCTCGAGATCGGCAACGAGCGGCCCAACTTCGAACACGCCTTCCGACGGCTCGAAGTCGCGTGGCTGGAAGTCAGTTCGGGCGACGACGAGGTGCTGCTCGTCACCCGCGATGCCCTCGCACGCTGGAGCCGAAAATGATCACTTTGCGAGACGTCACGCTGCGACGCGGCGTGAAAGTGGTGCTCGACACTGCCACCGTCACCTTGCAACCGGGTGAAAAGATCGGACTCGTCGGCCGCAACGGCGCGGGCAAGTCGTCGTTGTTTTCGCTGCTCACCAACCGCCTGCATGCCGATGCCGGTGACGTCGACATGCCGCCGCGCTGGCGCATGGCCGAGGTCGCGCAGAACATGCCCGAGACCGATGACGGCGCGACCGACTTCGTACTGCAGGGCGACATCCCTTTGATGGAAGCACAGGCAGCGCTTGCGGCCGCGGAAGCGGCCGATGACGGGCACGCCATCGCGGACGCGCACCACGCGATCAGCGACGCCGGCGGCTTCGACGCCCGCGCCCGTGCACAGGCCATGTTGATGGGCCTGGGCTTCAAGAAAGCACAGCTCGATGCTCCCGTGAACAGCTTCTCAGGCGGATGGCGCATGCGCCTGCAATTGGCCCGCGCACTGATGTGCCCGGCTGACCTGATGCTGATGGACGAGCCGACGAACCACTTGGACCTGGACGCGCTCGTCTGGCTCGAAGCCTGGCTGCAACGCTACGATGGCACGCTCATCGTCATCAGCCACGACCGCGAATTCCTCGATGCGATCACGCGTGTGACGCTGCACCTCGAAGACGCCAAGCTCACCCGCTACACCGGCAACTACACGGCCTTTGAAGAGATGCGCGCCGAACGCATGCTGCAGCAGCAGGCGAGCTTCGAAAAGCAGAAAGAGCGCATGGCGCACCTGCAGAAGTTCATCGACCGATTCAAAGCCAAGGCCTCCAAGGCCAAGCAGGCGCAAAGCCGGGTGAAGGCGCTGGCACGCATGGAAAAGTTGGCGCCTGTGCTGACGGCGTCGGACTTCTCCTTCGAGTTTCGCGAACCGCTCAGCCTGCCCAACCCCATGCTCGCGATGCAGGACGTCGCCTGCGGCTACCGAAGCGAGACCGCGGGCGACAAGATCATCGTGCACGACATCAACCGCTCGGTACTCGCGGGTCAGCGCATCGGAATCCTCGGCGCGAACGGCCAGGGCAAGTCCACGCTGGTGAAGACGGTGGCGCGCATGCAGCCGGCGCTTGGAGGCACGGTGACCGAGGGCAAGGGGCTCGCCATCGGCTATTTTGCGCAGCAGGAAATGGACGTGCTGCGGCCCGGTGATTCGCCGCTTGTTCACATGATCCGACTTGCACGCGACTGCGGACCGCCAGGGCGTGAGCAGGAGTTGCGCAACTTCCTCGGCCAGTTCCGCTTCGAAGGCGACATGGTGAACCAGACCGTGGGCACCTTGAGTGGCGGCGAGAAGGCCCGTCTCGTGCTCGCGATGCTGGTGTGGCAGCGCCCCAATCTCCTGCTGATGGACGAGCCGACCAACCACCTCGACCTCGATACCCGCGAGGCCTTGTCGATGGCGCTCAACGAGTTCGAGGGTACGGTGATGCTGGTGAGCCACGATCGTGCCTTGCTGCGCGAAGTGTGCGACGAGTTCTGGCTCGTCACGCACGGCGGCGTGAAGCCGTTCGACGGAGACCTCGACGACTACCAGCGCTGGCTGCTCGACACGGCAAAGGAACAGGCCAAGTCGTTGAAAGAAGGCGGCGCATCGAAGCTTGCATCGAGCAGCACATCGAATCGCAAGGAGGACCGCAAGGCCGCGGCCCTGGCTCGGCAGCAACGCGTCGACGACGTGAAGCCGCTGCGCAAGGAGCTCATCAAGATCGACAACCGCCTGGGTGTTCTTTTCGCCGAACGCGACAAGATCGAAGCCTTGTTCGCGGAGGGCAAGTTGCCGCCTGCGGAACTTGCCGAGAAAGGCAAGCGGCTGAAGGTCGTGACCGACGAGATCGAGAAGCTCGAAAGCCGCTGGCTGGAGGTGAGCACGCAGATCGATGTGATGACGGCGGAGTCTTCGTAGGCCGGGTCAAACCCTTTCGATGACCCACAACTGCGGCTTCGCGGTCCTTGCTCCCGATGGGAGGGTTGGGGTGAGGGCTGCGACTGCTGATATCCAAGACCTTGCATCCAAGACCTTGCTTTTCGCCACCGCCGTCGCCCTCACCCCAACCCTCTCCCGGAGGGAGAGGGAGTAACGCATTGCCCCGCCGGATTGCTTCCAAGCGACTTGCGGGTAATTGGGAAGGTCAAACCGGATACCTCCCATCCCTTTCGACCGGAACTACCTCCCATTCCTTTCGATTACCCATAACTGCGGCTTCGCGGTCCTTGCTCCCTCTCCCTCTGGGTCCCAGAGGGAGAGGGAGTAATGCAGTCCTCCGCCGAATTTCGCGGGCTGCGAATCCATCAACTCGGGTGCACGTATTCCGCCACGAAGGCACGTCTTGTGCCGTCCGGAAAAACGACCGTGACCTCATCGCCGGCCACCTGTTCCACGCGGCCTCCTCCATAGCGCGGCACGCTCACCTCGTCGCCCGACTTGAACGATGCCACCGGCAGCGGAATTTCGGCCAATGCCGGTTCTACCACCGGCATCACCGCCGGACGCAGGCAGTTGTCGCAATGCCCGCATCGCTCGCCCTCCATCGATGGTTCGTCAAAATACTCGAGCAGCACGCGCCAGCGGCAAAACCCCGTTTGGGCATAAAAGACCATGCGTTCCAGAGCCTCCTGGTCACGCTCGGCCTTGTCTTCGTAGGAACGCGCCAACTGCCGCAATCGGTCGAGGTCTGCCTTCGCACCTGGACTCAGCGACCATGCCCGCGACCGGTTTGTTTTTGCGATGCCCCCGTCGCGAAGGAGCGTCAAGGCGACCGTGATGCGGTTGCTCGACAGGCCGTGCAGGGGCGCGGCAATGTCGTCCAGATGCAGAGGCTCGGGCGCAGCGCTCAGCACGGCGTACACCGCCTGGAGGTCATCCGCCGTCGGGTAGCGCCTGGCGAGAAAGAACTGCTGCACCTGCTTGTCCTTGCGAAAGAACAGCAAGACGCAGTCGGCGGGCTGTCCGTCGCGCCCCGCCCTGCCCGCCTCCTGGTAGTACGACTCCAGCGTCCCGGGCATCTGGTAATGAATGACGAAGCGCACATCGGCCTTGTCAATGCCCATGCCGAAGGCGTTGGTCGCCACCATGACACGGGCATCTCCGTTCATGAATCGATCCTGGTTGCCGTGGCGCTCGGCGGAACTCAGCCTGCCGTGATAACGCGTGACCGGCATCTGCGCGGCGGCGAGCTTTTCATGTACTTTCTCGCATGCCTTCACGGTCGACGTGTAGACGATGCCGCATCCACGCGTGTTCGACAACGCCTCCATGAGCTGCGACAGCTTTTGCTCCTCGCGCGTGGCCTGCGACACCTGGAAACGCAGGTTGGGCCGGTAGATGCCTGTGTTGACCACGTGCATGCGCGGTCGCATCAGTTGCTGTCGTATGTCTTCGATGACCTCGGAGATGGCCGTTGCAGTGAGCGCGAGCACAGGCGGCTGCCCGAGCGCGTCGAGCGCTTGGCCAATACCAAGGAACGCCGGTCGGAAGTCGTGGCCCCACTGCGAGATGCAGTGGGCTTCGTCCACGACCAAGAGGGCGATCTTCTGCGCTTTCATCGCGGTGATGAAGTCCGGATCGGCGAGCCGCTCGGGTGTGGCAAAGACGATGGCCGTGCCTGATTCGGCGATGCGCTGCATCGACGCATCCTGCTCGCTCTTGCGCAGCGCGCTATTCAACTGCTCAACCGACACGCCCGCCTTCTCCAGTTTGTCGGCCTGGTCCTTCATCAGCGAGATGAGTGGCGAGACGACCAGCGTCGTGCCGTCTAGATGCAGCGCTGGCAGTTGATAGCACAGCGATTTGCCCGCACCGGTGGGCATGATGGCAAGCGTGTCCTGCCCGTCGAGCACCCGCGAGATCACTTGCTGCTGCCCTTCGTGGAGCCGTGTGATGCCGAATGTGTCGCGAAGCGAACGACGCACCGCTGCGGGGATGGTGGGCGCGGCCATCCCCGGAACCGGCAAGCAGCGTACCCGTGGAAAGGCCGATTCAGGTCAAAGGTGGCATGCATGAAGTAGATTGTGTGCAATACAACTGCGTGCAATACAATTGCATCATGGCGAAATCAAACTCACTTCAGAAACCGCCCTCCGGCGAGTTGCTGAAGCTCGACCACCAGCTTTGCTTTGCACTCTATTCGGCGTCGCTCGCGATGACGAAGCTGTACAAGCCGCTGCTCGCCCCGCTCAATCTCACCTACCCGCAATACCTCGTGATGCTGGTGCTCTGGGAACGCGACGCGATTACGGTCTCAGACCTGGGACAACGGCTGCAACTGGACTCCGGCACGCTCACGCCCCTGCTCAAGCGGCTCGAGGCCAACGACATGGTGCAGCGCCAACGTGACACTTCCGACGAACGCCGCGTGATGCTGACCCTCACGCCCTCCGGCCGCGGCCTGAAGTCTCGCGCGGCGAAGGTGCCGCCCGAGGTGGTGTGCGCCACGGCCTGCAGCCTCGACGAGCTGACTTCCCTCACGCAGCGGCTCAAAGCGCTACGCGACGAAATCCAGAGTCATTCCCACACGGTCGCAGTCTGACCCCCTCTTTCATTCACCCTACCCGTTCACTCAAAGGACCACACCATGGCACTCGATAAAGTTCTTTACACCGCCCACGCTACCGCCACCGGCGGCCGCGAAGGCTCGGCCAAGTCTTCCGACGGCGTGCTCGACGTTCGCCTGTCCACCCCGAAGGAACTTGGCGGCGCAGGCGGCCCCGGCACCAACCCCGAGCAGATGTTCGCAGCTGGCTACGCGGCCTGCTTCATCGGCGCGATGAAGGCAGTTGCCGGCAAGTTGCAGATCGCCGTGCCGACTGATGTGTCAATCACCGCGGATGTGGGCATCGGCCCCATCCCTGCCGGCTTCAGCATCCAGGCGACGCTGAACATCTCGCTGCCGGGTCTTGACATCGAAACAGCCCAGAAACTGGTCGACGCCGCCCACCGGGTCTGCCCATACTCGAACGCGACGCGCGGCAACATCGACGTGACGCTGAACATCGTTTAAGACGCGCGTCAGGGGCTGGGAGCCCTTCTTCGCGTGCACTCAACTTCCGTTCGGGCGATGGGAGGGCGATTGGCAGGCTTGGATCGCCCAACTGCCAAGACATCACAGCATGCGGAGCATCAATTCGACCCGCGCTTTCGCTGGCGGCAGATCGTCTGACGCCGGCAGCGCGCCTCTCGCCGTCGGCAGTATCCGACCGTCTCGCGTGCGGGTGCTGCGAAGTACCTTCACCCCTTGTGCAACGGCCTCCAACAACGCAGCTTCAAGATCGCGGTGCAAGGTACCGTTGCCGGTGCTGCCCACCACCAACCCCTTCACCCCGATCGTGCAGAGCGCCCGCACCACTGCACCGCTCGCACCGGCGTGACTGACCACAATCTCGACATGCGGCCACCGGGCCTCATCCTCCGGGAGCTTGTCGACACCCAGCGCCTCGCCTTCAGGCCACGGTCGAAAGACGCGCAGTTCGCCCTCCTCGACGCAGGCAATCAGCCCGGCGTCGCCTGAGCTGAACGCATCGACGCGATACGGGTGAACCTTGCGCACGTCGCGCGCGCCGTGAACCTGGCCCGAGAACACCGCCACCACGCCGCGAGCACCCGGTGCCTGCGCTACGGCAACCGCATCGAGCAGGTTTTGGGGGCCATCGCTTTGCAAGGCTGTGGCGGGCCGCATTGCACCGGTAATGACCACAGGCTTTGCCGGCGCGAGCACGCGCTGCAGAAACCATGCGGTCTCCTCAAGCGTGTCTGTGCCATGCGTGACGACGATACCGATCACGTCGTCGCGGCTCAGATGGTGCGCGCAGCGCAGCGCGAGCCGCCTCCAGACGGCGTGGCTCATGTCCTTGCTGTCGACTTGCGCGACCTGCTCGACTTCGAGCGAGGCGTCCTTCAAGGCCGGAACGGCACGAACGAGCTGGGCTACACCCAACTGCGCCGCGGTGTAGCCCACGTTGTCTCCTGCGTCAGAGGCCGTACCGGCGATGGTGCCGCCGGTGCCCAACACGACGACGGTCGATGCTTTCTTTTGCATTTTTTGGGAAGCTGGATGAAAATACAGGTACTGGATGAATGTTCAGTAGACGTTTAAAGCGCTTCTATGGCGTGCCTGAGGAACCCGATGCAAGACGCTCCGAAACTCACAGAACGACAGCAGCAAATCCTCGACTTGGTTCAAGGTGCCATCGAGCGCACCGGCGCTCCGCCAACGCGTGCAGAGATCGCCACTGAACTGGGTTTCAAGTCCGCCAACGCCGCCGAGGAGCACCTGCAAGCCCTCGCCCGCAAGGGCGTCATCGAACTGGTGGGCGGCACCTCGCGAGGCATCCGGCTCAAGTCTGACACATTGCGTGCGCTCAACGAGAGCCGCGGCAAGCAGTTCAGCCTGCCTCTGCCCGGCCTTGCGCAGCTTTCCCTGCCTCTTGTGGGCCGAGTCGCCGCCGGCAGCCCCATCCTTGCGCAAGAGCACATCGACCAGACCTTCGTGATGGAAGCAAGCATGTTCTCGCGCCGACCCGACTACCTCCTGAAGGTCCGAGGCATGAGCATGCGAGACGCCGGCATCATGGACGGTGATTTGCTGGCAGTACAAAAGGCCACCGACGCCAAGAACGGCCAGATCGTGGTCGCACGCCTGGGCGATGACGTGACAGTCAAGCGCTTCAAGCGCACCCGCACGAGCATCGAGCTCATCCCCGAAAACCCCGACTTCAAGATCATCGTCGTGCCCTTTGGCGACGTGGACTTTCATCTGGAAGGTCTCGCGGTCGGGCTCATTCGCAACGATATGCTGATGTGAGAGGCTGAGAGTGTTTCGAGCGTGCTCGACGTGATGAGCCAGCATGATCGAAAAACTCTCCGGTCTTTAGCCCGACCATGCGCAACCGAGCGATTCACACCCTGCCACGCAGAACCAACACCGTCGAATCCACCATGGTCATCAAAGCCCCCAAGGCCGCGAGCGCGGCCGACTGCAAGACACTGGAGCAATTGCCCAACATCGGCCCATCACTGGCGGCCGACCTCCGGCTGATTGGCGTCACCGAGCCGCGTCAGCTCCGCGGTAAAGATGCCTTCGTCCTCTATCAAAAGCTCTGCGCCGCCACAGGCCAGCGGCAAGACCCTTGCGTGCTTGACACCTTCATGGCCGCAACAGACTTCATGAGCGGCGCCCCGGCTGCGCCGTGGTGGAAATACACCCCGCAGAGGAAGGCGCTGTTCGGGCAGGTTTGACGGACCATTAGGATTGGGCCCGAAACAATTTCCCGTTTTGGGGGCGCAGGGCGGGCGCGCTGCGGCGTTGCTCCTCACTTGTGTGGCCCGCCACACGGCGCTCGGAGCGCCTTGCATCGCATCCCGCCCTGCGCCCCCAAAACGGGAACTTATTCCGTGCCACATCCTTACTTGCCCGGCTGCAACAACAAGACCGACTCGGCCGCCCCGACCCACACGGGCACATAGTCGACCTTCGCCCACGGTTCCACGAAGCTCTTGTAGAGCGGCGAAAAGAACAGGCCCGATTGCCCGCTCGAATGCATGAAGCGTGATTGAGTCGGGTCAGCTAGATCGTAGATGCCGCGGTACGAGGGGCCGTGTTCGTCCAGGTAGAGCTCACCCGTGGTGACGTCCGGGCGCAGGCCAACGCGCGACACGTTCAGGGTGTAGGTGTCGCCTCCCACAGGGGTGCGAAGTTCGAACCACTTCGCCAGCGGCTTCACGCGGCTGAAAGGCCGATGCTCGGATCGGGCAACGTGGGCCTTGCCCCATTGCCACTTTGAAACGTCTGAACCCTGGCTCGCCTGGAGTTCGTCCAGGGTCTTGGTGAAAGCAATGTCGACCTGCTGCTCGCAGGTCTCGACGGCGGGTGTGGTCTTGTTGTCGCACCACCAGGTGTCGTTGCGGTCCAGCACGCCTTCCATCGCATCCCGAAAGCTCCGGCCAGAACGCTCGAACAGCTTTTCGCCGACCTCATCGGCGAACAGCCCGTAGCTCATGTGCCTCGTCCATGCCCAGAAGATCAGCGGAGCTGCCTTCCCGGCTGTCATGGCCCCGTTGAATCCGGCCAGTTGCTCCTGGGCGGCTGCCGCCAGGGCATGCGAGGACTTTGCCTTTCGCAGATACGGCAGCAAACGCGGGGTCGCGAGCGACATCACATCCGCCTGCATGTCGCGCAAGCTGTCAATGCTGTGCTGACGCTTCGCCGCCAGCATCTGTTCGATGCGCTGCATGCGATACGGCGGCGCCCATTCGTTTGTGATGTAGTGCGGGTAGCCGGCCGCATGAATCTTCTGGTTCGCTGTACCGATCCAGCCGCGGGGCGGGTCCATTTCTCGCGGGGTGAGACTGGCTTCGAGGTAGCCATCCCAGTCGTAGCGTGCATCCCAGCCGGGCGATGGCACCTGCCCCTTCAAGTCGTTGCCTGCCTTGCGCAGGGGAACGCGCCCTGCCGACACGACGCCGATGTGCCCGTCGACGTCGGCGACCACCATGTTCTGCATGGGCACGGTGTAGTTGGCCGATGCAGCCACGAACTCGGCCACGTTGCGCGCAGTGTTGAAGCCGATTGATGCATCGATGGTCCCGAGATGGGTGTCGAGCGCAGTCCACCGCATTGCGATCGCGTACGCGGGACGACCGGTCGGGCCTGTCAGACCATTGCCTATCGCACTCCCGTCCGTGATGACGGGCCCGTGCCGCGTCGCCCTCGCCGTGATGGTCACGTCGGGCTTGCCCTTGACCTTGATCACTTCGTCAACGGTCTCGAATTTCGCCCAGCCCGAGGGAGTCTGATATTGGGTCGGGTCGTCGGGCTTGATGCGCTCGATGTAAAGATCCTGTACATCAGGCGCCGTATTGGTGAAGCCCCACGCGACGTTCTCGTTTTGCCCGAGCACGACGCCCGGCAGCCCCGGCATGGTGGCACCGGCGACCTTCAGGCCCGGCGCTTCCAGCCGCGCCAAATACCAGAGCGCGGGCGCACTGAGCTTCAGGTGCGGATCGTTCGCCAGCAACGGCTTGCCCGTCACGGTATGCGAGCCATGCACCACCCAGTTGTTCGAACCGATGCCCTCGACGCCCGACTCAGGCGCCATGAGCATTGCCGTCTGCCCGAGCCGGCCGTCCACCTTCAGGTCGCGGTACAGCGCCGCGTAGTCGGTGGAGACCAGAGGTTTGTCGCCCGGGTAAGGTGGAAGCAGTTCATTGATCCGATCCACCGGAAGTCGCAATGACAAGCGCATGCGGAGCAGTTCGGTGGTCCAGTTGCCGCCCAGGTCCCAGGCCATCATGGTCAGCCAAGCCATGGTGTCTTCCGGCGCCCAAGGCTCGGGTTGGATTCCTGTCAGTACGAACTCAGGAGGGCGGACCCTCATCGCGTTGGCAAGGTAGGCGTTGATACCCGCGGTGTACGCGCTGATGGCCGCCTTTGCACGCGGGCCCGCATTGACCCATTGCACCGCCGCCACCCGCCTCACGCCCAGTGCACGCAGGAACTTGTCGTTGTCGAGCGCAGCCTCGCCGAACGCCTCGGACAGCCGCCCTGAACCGATGCGCTTGTGCGTCTCGAGCTGCCACAACCGGTCCTGTGCATGCACGAATCCAAGTCCGAAGAGCGCGTCATCGGCCGACGCCGCCTTGATTGTCGGAATGCCATTGGCATCTCGCTCGATGCGGATTTCCGCCTTCGGCCCGGCCAGGCTCATGGTGCCGTCGACCTTGGGCGACGCCTGGCGGGTGTAGATCCAGACGGCGGCAACCACCGCGACGGCCAGCAAGAGCGCGAATGCGGCAATTCGGCGCAACCATTTCATTCGTTATCTCCACTTGCGTACGGGGTCTCTCAGGCCAAATCTGTGCGCTTTCCGGGCGCTTTTCCAGCTATCGCACCGGGCGGCGCGCCGAAACAATCGTCGCATAGCCCGTCGATGGACAGGCAAGGTAACGTTCATGTGGTGCGGTCTGCTGGTTCAACTGCCAACTTCGAAGACATCCCGGAAGTCGCCCAAGGGCCCGACGCGCATCGAAAGTTGCCCGCCCTCCTTCGGCCCTTCGCAAGGCCCGATCGATCGCCTGTGGAACCGCCTGCTCGACTGGTTGGGTGAAGGCTTCGACCGTCAGTCGCATCGCGATGCCGACGCCAGCGACTCGCTGCTGCCTGACGGGGGGACGCCGCTGTCCCTGGTTCGACTCGAATTCATCAGTTCGCTGGACGACATTCCAACGCGCTGCGCCGCGGATTTGTTTGTGCGCATTCGCAAAGCCAGTTCTCTTCGCGATCTATGGCACCTGCGCGCTGATGTATTCAACGCTGTGTCTTGCTACAGCACCCAGGCCGAGGCGCGCGAGCGTCTGTCACGCCTGAACCGTCACTTCCCGGCACGAGCACCGAAGAGCGGTTTCGGCGGTTTCGATGCCATCCCGCAAGGAAACCTGAAGTCATGAGCAAACAACAACACGAATCGCAACATGTTGTCGGCTATTCGCTCGCTGCAGCGCACGGTCACGGAATGCCCGACGACCGCCTGGCCAGAATGGCCGCACGCCGCGCCTTCGTCGAGATGAAGCAGGTCTTCATGCGCGCCGCGGCGGACGTGAAAGGATCAGTTGGCGAGATGCTTCAGTACCGCGTGCGCACGGCCAACGAACCGGTCGAACTTTGGCGCATCCGCGCGGTGATTCTCGCCTCGCTGCCCAGCCATCACGAGCGTTCGCTGATTCATCGCATCGAGCTGCATCGGCAGCTCGACAGTCTTCCGTTCAACGCGTGCGATACCGAAGTCATGCCGATGCCTCTCAGAGGCTGAGAGGTTTTCGATCATGCCCGCTCATCAGCCTCTCAGCGGGAACTGAGCGCCAGCTTCACCCCGAGCCCCACGAACAGTGCGCCGCCTGCGCGCTGCAGCCACGCTGCCGCCCGACCCGCGGATTCCGACCGGGCGATTCGTTCGCGCATCACCCCCGCCAACAACGCCATGAGGGTATTGATGGCCGTACCACCGACATTGAATATCCCGCCAAGCAGCAGGAAGGCGGCCGCCTGACCCGATTCGCTCGGCGAAATGAACTGCGGCAGGAAAGCAAGGAAGAACAGCGCCACCTTCGGATTCAGCGCATTGGTCAAAGCGCCCTGCCAGAACACCCGTTGATGCGGCGCCGCAGCAGTTGCCGTTGCCGTTGCCGCCCGGCCGGAGCGCTTGCGGATCATTCCGCATCCGATCCACACCAGATACACAGCCCCCACCCACTTCACCACTTCAAAGGCGAGCGGCGACGCAGCCAGCAAGGCCGACAACCCCACGGCCGCAAGGAATGTGTGCAGCACGCACCCGGCCCCGATACCCAGCGACGCCATCACCCCCGCGCGCCGACCGTTGGCCGCGCTGTTGCCGATGACGAAGAGCATGTCCGGCCCAGGCGTCAGGTTCACGACCAGGGCCGCCGCAATGAAAAGCGGCAGGTTGTGGATCGGCAGGTTCAATTGAGGGGACCCAGGTAGTCCATCTTGCCCAGATCCACGCCGTTGTGGCGGAGCAGGGCGTAAGTGGTCGTGACGTGGAAGAAGAAGTTGGGCAGCACGAAATGCTTCAGGTACGGCTCGCCTTTGACGACGATCGCACCGTCGCGGCGTGGCACGGTGATGTCCTTGTCCTCGCTACCGTCGATCTGAGCAGCGGGCAAGGACTGCACATAGTCGATGGTCTTCTTGATGCGTGCTCGCAGTTCGTCGAAGCTGGCTTCGTTGTCTTCGAACTTGGGGGCTTCGACACCAGCCAGACGCGCAACGCCGAACTTGGCCGCGTCGCTCGCAATCTGGACCTGCTTGGTGAAGGGCAGCATGTCGGGCGCAAGACGGGCCGCAAGCAGGACACTGGTGTCGAAATTCCTGGTTGTCGCGTGGGCTTCGGCTTTGTCGAGCCACGACAGCATGTTGCCGAGCATGCGAGCGAAAACGGGCACGCTGGCCGAGTGCATCGAAATGGACATGAGAGAGTCTCCTTGAATGCGGTTACGAAGTGCCGCGATGCTACCGCTGACCGCGCGGACGTGCAGACCGGGCACAATGCAGCCACGGGCTGTCATCCCGCGTATACCCCTCGCACGAATCTGCACGCACTGCAAGCAACACGCCGACCGTGAACATCATCATCCTCGACGACTACCAGGACGCCGTTCGCAAGCTCAAGTGCGCGAGCAAGCTTGAATCCCTCAACGCCAAGGTCTTCACCAACACCGTCAAGGGCATCGGCCAGTTGTCGGTGCGGCTGCGTGACGCAGACGTGCTGGTGTTGATCCGCGAGCGAACGCATTTTCCGAAACAATTGCTCGAGAAACTGCCCCGGGTCAAGCTGATCGCGCAGACGGGGCGTGTCGGATCGCACATCGACGTCGACACTTGCACGCGCATGGGCATTGCCGTCGCCGAGGGTGTGGGCTCGCCGGTGGCGCCGGCCGAGCTGACCTGGGCACTCATCATGGCGGCCATGCGGCGCCTACCGCAGTACATCGGCAACCTCAAGCACGGGGCGTGGCAGCAGTCGGGGCTGAAGGCGGCATCCATGCCGCCCAATTTCGGGCTGGGCATGGTGCTCCAAGGCAAGACGCTGGGCATCTGGGGCTACGGCAAGATCGGCCAGACGGTGGCCGGCTACGGGCGCGCCTTCGGAATGAACGTGCTGGTGTGGGGCAGCGAATCTGCCCGCACCCAGGCGGTGGCAGACGGGTATATCGCGGCGCAGAGCTGCGAATCATTTTTCGCAACCTGCGACGTGTTGAGCCTGCACCTGCGTCTGTCAGATGAGACGCGTGGCGTGGTCAAGCACGACGCGCTGGCGCAGATGAAGCCGACCGCACTGCTCATCAACACTTCGCGTGCCGAACTGCTTGAAGAAGGCGCGCTGGTGTCCGCGCTCAATCGCGGGCGTCCAGGCATGGCAGCGGTGGACGTGTTCGAGAGCGAACCCATACTGCAAGGCCACCCGCTGCTGCGGCTCGAAAACGCGGTCTGCACGCCGCACATTGGCTACGTCGAGCAGGACAGCTACGAGTTCTACTTCAGCGCGGCCTTCGATAACGTCGTGAATTTCGTACAAGGGCACCCGAGCAACATCATCAATCCCGATGCGCTGAAGGTGCTACGTTGAGCCAAGAGGCCGGCAGCGAAGCTGCTCGGGTCGAAGAACCCACTGCCTCCCCGCCCGGCCCTCAGTCCCTGTCTGACCTTTTCTGGACTTTCAACCGCTTGTCACTGCAAGGTTCGGCGGCGTGCTGGCGGTTGCCCAGCGCGAACTGGTCGAACGCAAACAGTGGATCTCGCACCAGCAATTCCTCGAGCTGCTGTCGGTAAGCCAAGTGCTGCCCGGCCCCAACGTGGTCAACCTGTCGCTGATGATCGGAGACCGGCATTTCGGCCTTCGCGGTGCATTCGTTGCGCTCGGGGGCATGCTCGCCATCCCGCTCGTGATCGTGCTGGCCGTCACTGCCCTGTATGCCCAGTATGCGAGCCTGCCAATGGTGAGCGGTGCGCTGCGGGGCATGGGCGCGGTAGCAGCAGGACTGGTCATCGCAACGGCGCTCAAGCTGGCAACGACTCTGCGAAGCGGCGCCATGGGCGTGCCGCTGAGTGCCATCTTCGGCCTGCTCACCTTCATTGCAATCGCCCTGCTGCGCTGGCCGCTGGTGTGGGTGCTGCTCGGGCTCGGACCGGTCGCGGTGGCGATCGCGTGGCGAAGGATCAAGCCATGAACGCCTGGATGGCAGGCCACGACTGGGTCGACATCGCTTCGCTGTTTGGGCACTTCCTTGTGCTGAGTCTCCTGGCCGTGGGCGGGGCCATCACGACCACGCCGGACATGAGCCGCTACCTCGTCCATGATCACCACTGGCTCAGCCCGGAAGAATTCACCGCATCGATCGCAATCGCGCAAGCCGCGCCCGGACCGAACCTGCTTTTCGTCGCGGTACTCGGCTGGAACGTGGCGGGGCCGATCGGGGCACTGGCGACGATGACGGGCATCCTGATTCCGTCGACCGCCTTGTCCTTGTGGGTAACGCGCTGGGGTCAGTCGCGCAAGGAGACCCGTGGCGTGCGCTCGTTCACCGCAGGCATGGCGCCCCTGACCATCGGCTTGTTGCTCGCGACAGGGTGGATTCTTGCCGGACCGACGGGCGGGCACATCGGCGCAATGCTGCTGGTCGCGGCGACGGTGGTTGTGATGGTGAAGACCAAGCTGAGCCCGATTTGGGCGGTAGCCGCAGGCGCTGTGGCGGGAGCGTTCGGACTGGCCTGATTCGTAGAGGTGGGCAAAGCATTCTCAACCCACAGGGCCAAATCCTCAGCGCAGTGCGTCGGCCACCAATATCGGCAGTTCGGTCAGGTCGCGCGCCACGTTGGCCGGAAGATCATCCCAGTCCACCCCGGCAAAAAACACTTCCGCGCCACCCGTCGGATGTGCCCGAACTGCCACCGTCAGCGGCAACTCCGGATGCGACTCAGGACCTTCCATCAGCACCGGCGTTCCGCCGACTGACGATGCAAAGACGATCCGCATGAATTCTTCTCGGCCGACCCCGCCTTCGCTGCCCACACGAGTAAACACCGAAAGGCCGTGTCGTTGAGCAGATGCCTCGATGCGCTCGACCGTTTCCAGGACACGAAAGCGGCTCGACTGCGAGAGCGGGTGGCGCTCATGCGCAACCGCGCTGCGTCCGATGCCGAGTGCGGCCATCACGACTGCAACACTGCCTGTCATCCAGAATCGGAAGGGCTGTTTCATCGAGAGCTCCTCGGTTCAATTGCCGATGAGGGCCGAGTTTGAATTCGGCCTGTGACCTCCCTGTGAAAACCGGTAACGTCCAGGAGCCTTTGGACGGCCTCTCGAAGAACGAGTAGTTTGTAGCAATCTCGCAAATTCCAGGGAGAACCCCTGAGAGGCTGAGAGTTTTTCGAACGTGTCCGAGCAGCACGTCAAAAGGCGCCTGATCTAGGCGCAAAGCGCAGCCATAGCTATAGCTTGGCTATGGCGAGCATTTGCAACGACGAGCAGGGGGCTTTTGGCGTGATGAGCGGGCATGCGAAAAACTCTCAGCCTCTGAGCGTCGGGGTTGGAATTTCGGTGCGTCGCCGGGCGTTGCGACTCCACAGGCAGCGCTGTGAAAGACGCGTCTTGGTACAGAGGTAAGCGATGGAACTTTCAAGAACAGCCGATTGGCGGTTCTTATCGTTTCACCTCTACTTTGTTCCAAAAATCTTGTCACCCGCGTCGCCAAGCCCCGGGATGATGTAGCCCACTTCGTTGAGATGGCTGTCCACTGCTGCCGCCCAGCAGCGCACCTCGGGATGTGCCTTGTTCAAGGCTGCTACCCCTTCGGGCGCAGCGACAAGCACCAAGGCACGAATGTCGGTACAGCCCCTGCTCTTGAGCAAGTCGATGGTGGCGATCATCGAACCCGCGGTCGCGAGCATGGGGTCGATGATGATGGCCGTGCGCTGGTCGAGGTGGCCGACGAACTTCTCGAAGTAGTTCTCGGGTTGCAGGGTCTCGTGATTGCGGCTGAGGCCGACCACGCTGACCTTGGCATTAGGAATCATGTCCAGCACACCATCAAGCATGCCGAGCCCGGCTCGCAGAATGGGCACGACCGTCACCTTCCGGCCGCTGATCTGGTCGATCTCGGTTGGACCGCTCCAGCAGTCAATGGTGATCTTTTCGAGAGGGAAGTCGGCCGTGGCCTCATAGGCCAACAGTCGGGCGAGCTCATTGGTCAGCTCGCGGAATTTCTTGGTCGAGATGTCGAGTTCGCGCAGCAACCCGACCTTGTGCTTGACGAGCGGATGGCGGACATCGATGACGGGCATTTGGTGAAGGAGAAAAGTGAAATTTGAAACGTGGGGACCACGCACCTGGGCGCATTGTCACCTTTCACGTTTCACCTTTCAGTCTTCCGGTCACGCGTTGGTTGACCTCAAGTACGCCACCAGCTCACCCACTTACTGGTTGGGCAGCTCGTCGCTCGGCGTTTCGGCCGCAAAAATCACTCGCCGACGAAAGCAGGAACGCGAGCGAGGCACCATGGCGCGCCGGTTCGGCACCCGCACGATGCCATCGCGGCCATCATTTTTTCACCTGGACGGTGAGCTTCATGTCCGGATGCATCGCGCATTCGATCTCGACCGTGCCGGCCTTGTCGAAGACGACGCTCTTAGATCCGCCCTGCGGGGACGGTCCCAGGTCGAAACTTTTGGTTTCGGACAGCGAGAACAAGTTGTGCGCGTACGGGTCTTCGTTGACGAACTTCACCGAGTCACCGACCTTCACGCTCAGCTTATTGGTGGAAAAGGCCATGCTCTTTTGCGCGACCACGTGCTCGGCAGCACCCGCGGCACCGCTCATCATTGACAGCGCCAGCGCGCCGATCCAGGCAATATTCGACTTCATCATATTCAAGCTCCTATCACGTTCACTCGCGGCAACATCGCGCAGCATGCGCCACATGAGCGCACTTGATGTGCCCGCGACACTGATGACCAGTGTGATCATCAGCATCGCGAACAGCGTCGCGTGCCATTTCCAATGCAGACATGCCGCCTTTGCGAGACGCACTTTTCAACGGCGGACTGTCGGCTTGAACCACGTCCTTACTGTGGCAATTGCGGAACACTGAGCGTTTTGCGCTTGCCAGTCAGGGCCTTCATGAACGCGACCAGGTCGCCCTTGTCCTGTTCGCTGAGGTTCAGCGGCTTGATGCTCGCCGACAGATTGGACTTGTCGTCGCCGCCGCGCGCATAGTGCTCAACCACGTCTTTCAGCGTTGCCGCCGAGCCGTCACGGAAGTACGGCGCGGTGAGATCGATGTCGCGTAGACCCGGCGTCTTGAAGGCGCCCTTCATGCTCGACACTTTTCGAATGCTGAAGCGGCCCAGGTCTCCTTCTCCATCGCCTTTCTTCGCGATACCGATGTTGTGGAATCCGTTGTCGGTGAAGTTGGGAGCCGAGTGGCAGCCTGCGCAATTGCCCTTGCCGGCGTCGGTAAATATCTTGAAGCCGCGCCACTGCTGGGCAGTCATTGCATTCTTGTCGCCGTCAAGCCAGCGGTCGAAAGGAGAGTCATTGACGATCACCGTGCGCTCGAAAGCAGCGATGGCCTTGGCAACCGTGTCTTCCGTCACGCCTTCGCCGGGGTAAGCCTTCTCGAACATCGCCACATACGCCGGCACGGACCGCAGGCGGCCCAGCGAGACGGCGAAGTCGGTGTTCATTTCCTGCGGGGCTTTCATGGGCCCGAGCGCCTGGTCTTCAAGGGACTTCTTGCGGCCGTCCCACATGAACTGGGTGTTGTAGGCGGTGTTGAGCACAGTAGGTGTGGCGCGGCCCAGAATCTGACCTCCCCACCCGACTGCCGTCTTCAACCCGTCGGACCAACCGAGCGAGGGATTGTGGCAAGTCGCGCACGACATGGCGCCGTTGCCCGACATGCGCGGATCGAAGAAGAGAGCCTGGCCGAGTTCGACGCGGGCCGATGTGCTGACGTTGTCGGCGGGCATCGGCACCG
The DNA here is from genome assembly GCA_021153565.1 of Rhizobacter sp. Lineage (GTDB taxonomy): Bacteria > Pseudomonadota > Gammaproteobacteria > Burkholderiales > Burkholderiaceae_C > Albitalea. The sequence goes on along the minus strand of JAJKJU010000199.1, from coordinate 1,274 downwards.
CTGGAAGCTTCCAGGCCTTGTCGGCCGCGGTAGGCGCAGGGGCATAGTCCACTGCAAACGAAGAAATGGAAAACGCGCACAAACATGCTGTGAGCGTGGCATTGATCACGAATCGACCCATGAAAAAGTTGTCCTTTAAGCGTTCTTTCTCTTTTTTGCTCCCCGATGACAAGCGGCATTCTCGGCAGTTGACCGCACAGGCTTAAGGGACAAAGTCGCAGAGTCGCGGAAAGAATTTTTATTTTTGGACCACAGGTCTAAGGAGATCAGGCATCACGCTGGCGAAGCGCTTCGTACAGGCAGATGCCCGAGGCCACCGAGACGTTGAGGCTTTCGACCGCACCCTTCATCGGCAAGCGGACGAGTTCGTCGCAGGTGCGGCTCGTGAGTTGCCGCATGCCCGAGCCTTCGGCGCCCAGCACCAGCGCGATTGGACCGCTGAGGTCCAGGTCGTAGAGCGATTTCTGCGCATCGTCGGACGTGCCGATGACTCGGATGTCGCGTTCCTTGAGTTCGTTCAAGGTGCGAGCAAGGTTGGTGACCATGAAGTAAGGCACGGTCTCGGCCGCGCCACTTGCCACCTTGGCCACCGTGGCGTTCACGCCCACGGCATGGTCCTTGGGCGCGATGACCGCATGTGCGCCAGCGCCATCGGCCACCCGCAAGCAGGCGCCAAGGTTGTGCGGGTCGGTAATGCCATCGAGCACGAGCAGCAAGGGGTCGCCTTCGACCGCATCGAGCGTGTCATCGAGCGAGTGGCTCATCTGCACCGCCTCGACCCGCGCCACCACGCCTTGGTGGCGATGCGTACCGCACATCTTCTGCAAGCGATCGTCATCGCTTTCGACGATCTTGGCGCCTTCATCCTTGGCGCGATCGACGAACTGTCGCATGCGCTGGTCCCGCCGGGTGGCATCGACATGGATTTCAATGATGGATTTCGGCGCGGTCTTCAGCCGCACAGTGACGGCATGGAAGCCGAACAGGATCTTGTTACTCATCTTTGGGATGGTAGCCGCTCCCTTCGGATGCGATGTACTGGCGCGATGGGTCTCGGTGCAAGGGTCAATGTTCACGCTCTTGTCGTGCGAACGGGTCGCTCTGGCCCACTCACTGCGCTATAGCGCAAATGACGAACAGCACGATCACTTCGATCGGTGGTTTTACGGAATGAATTCACGCGTGGCCTGCCTCTCGCTGCCTGCACGTCGGCACGTCGGCACGTCGGCACGTCGGCACGTCGGCACGTCGGCACGTCGGCACGTCGGCACGTT
>JAJKJU010000198.1 GCA_021153565.1 Rhizobacter sp. | reverse complement strand
GCCCGCTCATCACGTCAAAAGGCCCCTGCTCGTCGTTGCAAATGCTCGCCATAGCCCGGGCTATGGCTGCGCTTTGCGCCTAGATCAGGGGCCTTTTGACGTGCTGCTCGGGCGCGCTCGAAAAACTCTCAGCCTCTGACTCGGGAACAGCCGGGCTTGATTCTCATCTTCACAGCGCGAAGGCCGGCTTCGGCCACAATCCGCGCATGACGTTTCCGCTCGGTTCGCTCCGGTCCGACTCCGGGGTTTCGCAAGTCTCCTCTTCTCCGTCCGCCAGCTCCCACGCAGGGGGGCATGGCGGAACGTACACCCGCAGCAAAAAAGGCGTGCGTCCGAGCGCCGAAGAGCATCACCACCCAGCCGGCTGGAAGGCGCAGCTCATGCTGTTGGCGGGCGGTGTGGCGTGGTTGCTGGCACTGTTGGCGCTTGCCACGCACAACGCGGCCGATTCGGCTTTCTCCACGTCCGGCAGTTCGCCGGTGGCGCTGAACAAGGCGGGGGCACTGGGCGCGTGGTTTTCCGATCTCTCGTTCTTCTTGATCGGCTATTCAACTTGGTGGCTCATGGCCATGGGCGCGCGCGAATGGCTGGGTGCGCTGGCGCGTGTGCTGCGGGGAGGTGACGTCGTGCGATCCAACAAACCGCGCTGGCTCTTCTGGGCGGGTCTTGCCTTGCTGCTTTGCGCAAGCACTTCGCTCGAATGGACGCGCATGTATCAATGGGACCCGCGGTTGCCTGGGGGCGCCGCGGGCGGTGTGCTCGGCTCATTGCTCGGGCATGTCAGCCAAAACCTTCTTGGTTTCGTCGGGTCGGGCGTGTTGTGGATTGCGGTCCTCGTCGCTGGCCTCGCGATGGCCTTTCGCTTTTCGTGGCTGCGTGCCGCGGAAAAAATCGGAACCTGGTTCGATTCGCTCAGGGAGCGTCGCGTCGAACGCATCGAGCGCGCCGAAGACATCCGCCTTGGGGAGCAGGCGCTGAAAGAGCGTGAGCACGTGGTCGAGGTCGAGCATCAATGGCACGAAGAGCACGTGCCGATCGTGATCGAGGCGCCGGTCATCCAGGTTCCAAAGAGCGAGCGTGTGGTCAAGGAGCGGCAGAAGCCGCTCTTTACCGAGTTGTCTGACACCAAGCTGCCGCAGGTCGATCTGCTCGACGCAGCTCCCACGCGCATCGAGGCCTCGGTCACGCCCGACACACTCGAGATGACCTCGCGTCTGATCGAGAAGAAGCTGAAGGATTTCGGCGTTGAAGTTCGCGTGGTGGCGGCCTCACCGGGCCCGGTGATTACTCGCTACGAGATTGAGCCCGCCACGGGGGTGAAGGGTTCGCAGATTGTCAATCTGGCCAAGGACCTGGCCCGCTCGCTCAGCCTTGTGAGCATCCGCGTGGTCGAGACGATTCCCGGCAGGACGACGATGGCGCTCGAACTGCGCAACTCCAAGCGGCAGACCATTCGCCTGTCGGAAATCCTCGGCTCGCAGGTCTACAACGACGCGTCCTCGCAGCTGACAATGGGTCTGGGCAAGGACATCATCGGCGCGCCCATGGTGGCCGACCTCGCGAAGATGCCGCATTGCCTTGTCGCCGGCACCACCGGTTCGGGCAAGTCGGTGGGCATCAACGCGATGATCCTGTCGCTCTTGTACAAGGCCGAAGCGCGCGACGTCCGACTCATCCTGATCGATCCGAAGATGCTTGAAATGAGCGTCTACGAAGGCATTCCGCATTTGCTCGCACCTGTCGTCACCGATATGAAGCAAGCAGCCAACGCTCTCAACTGGTGTGTGGGCGAGATGGAGCGTCGCTACAAGCTCATGAGCAAGATGGGTGTGCGCAACTTGTCCGGCTACAACAAGAAGATCGCCGAGGCGCTCGAGAACGGCCAGTCGATTCCCAACCCCTTCAGCCTCACGCCCGAGCAACCCGAGCCGCTGGAGCGACTGCCCTTCGTTGTTGTCGTGATCGACGAGCTGGCCGACCTGATGATGGTGGTCGGCAAGAAGATTGAAGAACTGATCGCACGCCTCGCGCAGAAGGCGCGTGCCGCTGGAATCCACCTGATTCTCGCGACGCAGCGGCCAAGTGTTGACGTGATCACCGGCCTCATCAAGGCCAACATTCCCACGCGACTGAGCTTCCAGGTGTCGAGCAAGATCGACAGCCGCACCATCCTTGACCAGATGGGCGCCGAAGCCTTGCTGGGGCAGGGCGACATGCTCTATCTCACGCCCGGAGGGGGCTTGCCGGTGCGCGTGCACGGCGCTTTCGTGAGCGACGATGAGGTGCACCGCGTGGTCAATTACCTCAAGAGTCAGGGCGAACCGAACTACATCGAGGGCATCCTCGAAGGTGGCACGCTCGACGGTGATGGCGACATTTCCACCGCCGACATGCCGGGGGGCGGTGGCAACGGTGAGAACGACCCGATGTACGACCAGGCGGTCGGCGTAGTGTTGCAGCATAGACGCGCATCGATCTCGCTGGTGCAGCGACATTTACGCATCGGCTACAACCGGGCAGCCCGTTTGCTGGAACAAATGGAGAAATCCGGGCTCGTATCGGCCATGTCCACCAACGGCAACCGAGACATCGTCGTCCCGGCGCGTGCTGAATGAACAACAAACTGCTCGCTGCGTCTGTTCTTGCCCTCGCATCCATCGGCGCCCACGCCGATGCGGTCGACACTCTCAAGGACTTCGTCAACAACGTGAAGACCGGCCATGCCGCATTTACGCAGGTCGTGACGTCGCCGGACGGCGCCAAGAAGAAGTCGTCCAGCGGCACCTTCGAGTTCTCACGGCCCAATCGCTTTCGCTTTGCCTACGCCAAGCCCTTCGAACAGTTGATCGTGGCCGACGGGCAGAAGGTCTGGATCTACGACGCTGACCTCAATCAGGTGAGCTCGCGCAAGTTCAGCCAAGCCATGGGTGCAACCCCTGCCGCGTTGCTTGCCGGAGGTTCGCTGGAAAAGGACTTCACGCTCTCGGCGCTGCCGTCGAAAGACGGCCTCGACTGGGCGCAGGCCATCCCCAAAGCCAAGGATGGCGCCTTCCAATCGGTGCGCATAGGCTTCAAAGGCAAGGATTTGTCGGCCCTGGAGATCGTCGACAGCTTCGGCCAGCGCTCGCTGCTGCAGTTCACGCAGCTTTCGGCGAACGTGCCGATGGCGCCCGAGCACTTCAAGTTCACGGTGCCGCAAGGTGCAGACGTGATCGAGCAGTGACCTCGCCTGAGAGGCTGAGAGTATTTCGATCATGCCCGCTCATCACGCCAAAAGACCCCTGCTCGTCGTTACAAATGCTCGCCATAGCCCAGGCTATGGCTGCGCTTTGCGCCTAGATCAGGCGCCTTTTGACGTGCTGCTCGGACATGCTCGAAAAACTCTCAGCCTCTGACTCCGCCAGCGGTGCGCCACTCATGCTGCGTTATCCCAGTGACGTCGTGACGCCTGACCCAGGGTTTGTACGCAACACCACATTCCCCATGAGAATCCTCCTCGTAGAAGACGATGCCGTACTGCGCGACGTGATGCTTCGCAGCCTCAACGATGCGGGCCACCGCGTCGACATGGCCAGCACTTCCGTCGATGCATGCCACCTGTGGCGCGTGCAGCACTTCGATGCTGTGCTGCTCGATCTCAACCTGCCCGACGACAGCGGGCTCACTGCCTTGCGAGAGGCGCGCGCCAGGGGCGATCGAACACCGGTGCTCATCCTCACCGCGCGCAATCGCACCGACGAGCGCATTGCCGGACTCGATGCGGGTGCCGACGACTACCTCGGCAAGCCCTTTGATCTGGGCGAGGTCGAGGCGCGGCTTCGTGCAATGGCTCGTCGCGCGCACGGTATCGATGATCGATGCGAAGTCGGCATCCTCGTGCTTGACCGAAAAGCCGGCCGCTTCTTTACGCAGACACCCGCGGGTGCCATCCCGTTCGAACTCCCGGCGCGCGAATTCGAAGTCCTGCGCGAGCTGATGACGCCGCCCGGACGTGTCGTGAGCAAGCGGGTACTGTCGGGCAAGCTGTCGAGCTTCGACGAAGCGCTGGGAGACAACGCGCTGGAGGCTTTTATCTCGCGGCTACGCAAGAAGCTCGCCAGCACGGGCGCTACGATCCGCACGTTGCGCGGCCTCGGCTATGTGGTCGAGGCCGAGCGGCGCGACAACGACGCAGCCGAGTCCGCTGCGCCGTCAATGCCGTTCGAATGAGCGGCGTCGAGCGCAAGGGAGCCCTGCGCTCGCGCATGCTGTGGCGAGTGCTGGTGCCGCTTGCACTCACCTGGCTCATCGGAAGCGCAGTGGCGGCGATGGTCGCGTACTTATTCACCCGCGAGGCTTTTGACCGTTCGCTCGTCGACAACGCTTACGCGATCGCGGCCAACGTGGTCGAGCGCGACGGCGAGCTCTCGCTGAGCCTCACGCTTCCCGCACTGCGCGGCATTCTTTTCGATCGCAGGGACACGCTCTACTACGAGATCCTCCGGCAAGACGGATCGCTCGTGGCGGGCCTGCCAGGTTTGCGCGACAGTGTTCCGCCGGCGGGCGCGGCTGCCGAGGTGCGCGACGTGCGTTATGCCAACGAGGTGCTGCGCATGGCCACCGTGCGTCGCGAAGACCCGCGGCCCTTCGTCGTCGTGGTGGCGCAGACGATGGTCGGTCGCGGCGAGCTGCTCAAGCAGTTGCTGGTGTATTCGGTGGCACCGCAGGCGGTGCTTTTGCTCATCATCGGTGCATGGTTGCGTCGATCCATCGGACGCGAACTTGAGCCGCTCGGACGTCTCCAGGAAGCGCTGCAGCAAAGAGACTCCACCGACCTCACTCCCGTACACGTGGTCGCGGAATCGAGCGACGTTGAGCACCTGACGCAGACCGTCAACGCCTTGATGGATCGCATCCACCGCGGCCTGCGTGCTCAGCGCGAGTTCGCGGGCAATGTGGCGCACGAGTTGCGCACGCCGCTCGCCGGCATTCGTGCGCTCGCCGACTACGGTTTGGCGCAGAAGGATCCAAGCGTCTGGCAGGCGCAGTTGCGAAGTGTCGCTGCAAGCCAGGAGCGAGCCAGCCGTCTGGTCGATCAGTTGCTCGCCCTCGCACTGGCCGACGAGGCGAGCGACGGCGTGGTGCTGCAGGCGGTGATGATCGACGAGATCGTGCACCACACCGTGCTCTCTTTCCTGCCGCGCGCCGATGCGGCGGGTGTCGACCTCGGGGCCGTGGGCCTCGATCAACCAGTGCCTGCGATGGCAAGCCGCGAATTGCTCGAAGGTCTGCTCAACAATCTCATCGACAACGCCTTGCGCTACGGGCGGCCGACGGATGAGCAGATGCCGCGGGTGACGGTGGAACTGCGCGTGGATGCCGACGATGTGATGCTGGCGGTCACGGACAACGGACCCGGCATGGACATCCAGCATCGCGACGTGCTGCTCAACCGCTGGGCGCAGGGGGCGGCAGGCGTGAAATTGGGAGAGGGCGCAGGTCTGGGGCTGGCGATCGTGTCGCGGTATTCGGAACTTCTGCAAGGGCGACTTGAGCTTGCGAGTGGTGCGGATGGGCGAGGCTTGGGTGCGCGCGTTCGATTGAAGAGGGGACATTCGTGAGTCGACGCGACCCACGCGGATGGCTTCGCACGGGCCAATCCCGGGGTGTGCATCCGAGCTTTAGACCCGGACCCGAACAAGCGCTCCTTGCATTGACCCGTCCATAGAATCTATGAAATGCTGGGCGCGTTCAAGGCGGCACAATGGACTCCACCCATGACCGCAGATCTTCTGTCTTCCCTCCAAGAGCCTCCGGGCGCGCCGCTTGCCGAACGCTTGCGGCCGAAAACCATCGACGAAGTCATCGGCCAGCAGCACCTGCTCGGACGTGGCAAGCCATTGCGAGTGGCTTTCGAGTCGGGGCGTCTGCATTCGATGATTCTCTGGGGCCCGCCGGGTGTCGGCAAGACCACGCTCGCGCGCCTGATGGCCGATGCCTTCGATGCGCAGTTCATTCCCATTTCGGCGGTGCTTGGCGGCGTGAAAGATATCCGCGAAGCTGTCGAGCGTGCACAGACGGTACGCGCCAATGGCCGCCGCACCGTGGTCTTCGTCGACGAAGTGCACCGATTCAACAAGGCCCAGCAAGATGCCTTCCTGCCTCACGTCGAATCGGGCCTCTTCACCTTCATCGGCGCCACCACCGAGAACCCGTCCTTCGAGGTCAACTCCGCACTGTTGTCGCGCGCGACGGTGCACGTGCTCAAGAGTCTTGCCGACGACGAGCAGCGCACTTTGCTCGGGCGGGCGCAGGCAATGCTGGAGGCGCCGCCCATGTCCGAGCCCGCGGCGACGCGGCTCATCGGCTATGCCGACGGCGACGCGCGGCGCCTGCTCAACGCGTACGAGAACCTGGTTGCCAACATCACGGCTCACGGCGCAAGCGTCAAGGAAATCGATGAGGCGCTGCTGGAGAAATCGCTTGGAGAACAACTGCGCCGCTATGACAATGGCGGCGAGCAGTTCTACGACACCATCTCGGCCTTGCACAAGGCCGTGCGCGGATCCGACCCTGACGCCGCGCTCTATTGGTTCGTCCGCATGCTCGACGGTGGTGTCGACCCGCGCTATGCCGCCCGCCGCATGGTGCGCATGGCCAGCGAAGACATCGGTCTGGCTGACCCACGCGCGCTGCGCCTGGCGCTCGATGCGGCCGAGACCTACGAACGCCTCGGGTCGCCCGAAGGAGAACTCGCACTTGCGCAAGCCGTCGTCTATCTTGCGATGGCGCCCAAATCAAACGCGGTCTACACGGCCTACAAGGCGGCCAAGGCTTTCATCGCGCAAGACGGCACCCGGGCGGTGCCTCTGCGTCTTCGCAATGCACCAACAAAGCTGATGAAAACGCTCGATTACGGGAAGGGCTATCGCTACGCGCATGATGAAGAAGGCGCCTTCGCGGCAGGCGAGCGCTACTGGCCCGACGACGTGGAGGCCCCTGTCTTTTATGAGCCAGCGCCTCGCGGACTCGAGATCCGAATCGGAGAAAAACTAAGTGAACTGCGTCGCCTGAATGAGGAGGCGAAGAAAAGTGACTGAAGTAACCATTCTTTGGTGAGTTCCACTTGACGGCTAGAGAAAACTCCGCATGTCTACCTTAGTGGCGTGCCCCTAGAATTTCGCCGCTTGATGAGATTTCATTGAAGTCGAAGGCCCGCCGAGCAAACAGCCGCGGCGGGCTTTTTGCTAATAGAAAAAACTCGACGCTTGGCGGACGTGTGAGTTGCCCGTCGAGTGCACATATAACCCGAGGAGACTTCGCGAATGGACACCTTTATCCAACAGATCATCAATGGTCTGGTGCTTGGCAGCGTGTATGCGCTGGTGGCACTGGGCTACACGATGGTCTACGGCATCATCAACCTCATCAATTTTGCTCACGGAGACGTGCTGATGGTGGGGGCCCTCACAAGCTGGACGGTAGTGACCTTCCTGCAGGGGACCATGCCAGGCTGGGCACTGATGCTGGTGTCTCTGATCGCTGCCATCGTCGTGTGCTGCGCCCTCAACTTCACGATCGAGAAGATCGCGTATCGGCCTCTGCGAAATGCGCCGCGACTTGCGCCGCTCATCACAGCGATGGGCGTGAGCCTCTTGCTGCAGACGCTTGCGATGATCCTCTGGAAGCCCAATCCCAAGCCCTATCCGATCCTGCTACCCAGTGAGCCTTACGAGATCGGTGGCGCCGTCATCAACACCATCCAGATCCTCATACTCGGCGTCACCGCCGCGACGCTTGCCGGTCTGATGTACCTCGTGAACAAGACCAAGCTCGGACGTGCCATGCGCGCCACAGCCGAGAACCCGCGGGTCGCGAGCCTCATGGGCGTGAAGCCCGACTTCGTCATTTCCGCCACCTTCGTCATCGGCGCGTCGCTGGCTGCTCTGGCCGGCGTGATGTATGCGTCGAACTATGGCACGGTGCAGCACGACATGGGATTCCTGCCGGGCCTCAAGGCCTTCACGGCGGCGGTGTTCGGCGGCATCGGCAATCTCGCTGGTGCGATGGTCGGCGGTGTGCTGCTGGGTCTGATCGAAGCACTGGGTTCCGGCTACATCGGCGACTTCACCGGCGGCATCCTCGGCAGTCACTACAAGGACATCTTCGCCTTCGTCGTCCTCATTCTTGTGTTGACGCTGCGGCCGCAAGGCCTTCTCGGCGAACGCGTCGCCGACCGCGCATAAGGAAGCCGCCATGAAATTCACAGACAACAAACCGATGAATTACGCGATCGGCGCGCTCGTGCTGATCGCCCTGCCGGTCGTCGCCCAGCAGTTCGGCAGCGGCCCGGTTCGCATCCTCGACAGCGCCTTGCTGTATGTCCTGCTGGCCCTTGGACTGAACATCGTGGTCGGCTATGCCGGCCTGCTTGACCTGGGCTACGTTGCCTTCTACGCACTCGGCGCATATCTCTTCGCCTTGCTCGCGAGTCCTCAGCTGCTCGAAACCTTTCCGGCGCTGCATGCAAGCTTTCCGAACGGCATCCACATGAGCATCTGGCTCGTGATTCCTCTGGCGGCGGCAGTGGCGGGGCTGGCTGGCGTGCTGCTGGGGGCTCCTACCCTGAAGCTGCGCGGCGACTATCTCGCGATCGTCACACTGGGTTTCGGTGAAATCATCCGCGTGTTTCTGTTAAATCTGGACGCGCCTGTGAACATCACCAATGGGCCGCGCGGGGTCGGGCCCATCGATTCACCCGTGCTCTTCGGTTTCGAGTTCGGCAAGACGCACGAGATTTTCGGCATGGACTTCCCGAACGTCACGAACTTCTACTACCTGTTGCTGGCGCTCGCCTGCTTCAGCGTGCTGATCTGCCACCGTCTGGAGCGCAGCCGCATCGGCCGGGCATGGATGGCGATCCGCGAAGATGAGATCGCGGCCAAGGCAATGGGTATCAACACCCGCAACATGAAGCTGCTCGCCTTTGGCATGGGAGCCACCTTCGGAGGCGTGTCGGGGACGATGTTCGCGACCTTTCAGGGCTTCGTCTCGCCCGAGTCCTTTACTCTCAATGAGTCAATCATCATCGTGGCGATGGTGGTGCTAGGTGGTATAGGCCACTTGCCGGGCGTGATCGTTGGTGCGCTGTTGCTGGCAATGCTGCCAGAGGTGCTTCGCTACGTGGCAAGCCCGCTGCAGAACTTCACCGGCGGACGGCTAGACGCTTCCATCTTGCGGCAGCTTTTGATTGCACTCGCGATGATCATCATCATGCTTGTGAACCCGCGCGGCCTGTGGCCCGCGAAAGAGCACGGTAAGGCAGCGCCTGCACCGGCCGAAAAATAAGGGAGACGATCATGACTGAAACGGTACTCAAGGTCAGCAAGGTCTCCAAGCGCTTCGGCGGTCTGCAGGCCTTGTCTGATGTAGGCATCACCATCCTGAAGGGCCAGGTGTACGGCCTGATCGGTCCGAACGGCGCGGGGAAGACGACATTCTTCAATGTGCTCACGGGTCTTTACACGCCCGATTCCGGCAGTTTCGAACTGGGCGCCGAGCCCTATAAGCCGAGCGCGGTGCACAAGGTCGCGAAAGCCGGTATTGCGCGCACATTCCAGAATATCCGTCTCTTCGCCGACATGACGGCGCTCGAGAACGTGATGGTGGGGCGCCACGTGCGCACTCATTCGGGGCTCATCGGCGCCGTGTTTCGCACGCCCACCTTCAAGCATGAAGAAGCCGCCATTGCCCAGCGCGCACAAGAGCTGCTCGACTACGTGGGCATCGGCAAGTACTCGGAATTCAAGGCACGCACGCTCAGCTATGGCGACCAACGTCGCCTCGAGATTGCACGTGCGCTCGCCACCGACCCCAAGCTCATCGCACTCGACGAGCCCGCGGCCGGCATGAACGCGACTGAGAAGGTCGTGCTGCGCGAACTCATCGACCGAATCCGCAACGACGGACGCACGATCTTGCTGATCGAACACGACGTGAAGCTTGTGATGGGTCTGTGCGACCGCGTGACCGTGCTCGACTACGGCAAGCAGATCGCCGAAGGAACCCCCCACGACGTGCAGCGCAACGAGAAGGTGATCGAGGCCTACCTCTGCGCCGGCCACGCCGCGCATTGATCCTGAGCAACGTCCTTCGACAGACAAAGGACTACATCGGAACACAAACATGGCAAACACATTGCTCAAGGTCAGCGGCCTCAAGGTCGCATATGGCGGCATCCAGGCAGTCAAGGGTGCATCTTTCGAGGTGCGTGAAGGTGAACTCGTGAGCCTGATCGGTGCCAACGGCGCCGGCAAGACGACCACGCTAAAGGCCGTCACCGGCTTGCAGCCGGTGGCGTCGGGCAGCATCGAGTTCATGGGCAAGACCATCCATGGCCAGGGCGCCTGGGATCTGGTCAAGCAAGGACTGGTGATGGTCCCGGAAGGGCGCGGCACGTTCACGCGCATGACCATCACAGAGAACTTGCAGATGGGCGCGTTCATCCGCAACGACAACGAAATCGACGCCGACATCGACAAGGTCTTCGGCATCTTTCCGCGGCTGAAGGAGCGGCGCAATCAGCTCGCGGGGACCATGTCGGGCGGCGAGCAGCAGATGCTGGCGATGGGTCGCGCGCTGATGGCTCGCCCCAAGGTGCTGTTGCTTGATGAGCCGTCAATGGGTTTGTCGCCGATCATGGTCGACAAGATCTTCGAGGTGGTCAACGACATCCACAGCCGCGGAGTGACCGTGCTTCTGGTCGAGCAAAACGCTAGCCGCGCACTCCAGCTTGCTACGCGTGGTTACGTCATGGACTCTGGCGAGGTCACGATGAGTGGCGACGCCAAGACACTTCTTAATGACCCGAAGGTTCGCGCCGCATACTTGGGCGAATAGCGAATCACTTCATCCATTCACTTTCACCCAACGAATGCTCGTCGCGAAAGCGCCGAGCATTTGTCGTTTTTTGAACACGAACGAAACAACTATAAGTGACAAAGTGGTGACGGCATTGGATGGTTAGGTTCAAATTGCCCTTTCGTCATTTCTTTTCTGCGCAACTCACTACTAGCTTGCTGCGCCCATATCCATAGGAACAACTCCATGAAGAGCCAATCTTTCGCGCCTCTCGCCATCGTTCTTGCTGCCGCGGCTGCCGCACCGGCATTTGCACAATCCAGCGTGACTATCTACGGTCGACTCAACGAAAGCGTTGAAAACCAGAAGTTCGGCAACGGCTCCTCGGTATGGATCCTGCAGAACAACTCCTCGCGTATCGGCTTCAAGGGCACGGAAGACCTGGGCGGCGGCTTGAAGGCAGGCTTCCAGATCGAGCACGGCTTTGCAGCCGACACCGGTGTCGCGAATTCGCCGTTCTGGGGGCGTCAATCTGAAGTGAACCTCGGCAGCAGCACCCTCGGTACCGTCCGCCTGGGCCGGTTCACGAGTGATGCCTACTATGCCACTGCTGACTACGTCAGCATGCACAACCACGACACGGGCACGTCGTCGGACGCGCTGTATGCCTACGTGTCGAGCAACGCCAACAAGGTCGCGTACCATTCGCCGACCTTCAGCGGCGCAACCTTCGACATCGCTCGCACACTGGGCGAAGGCGTTGTGAAGCCGACCTACGATGCGGCCGTGAACTGGGATGGCGGCCCGCTGCACCTGGGTGCCGGCTACGCCAAGGACGACAACAAGCACCAGTTCGCTGTGCGCGCCCTGTATGAAATGGGCGCCTTCACGTTCGGCGGTTATATCCAGCGTGACAAGAACAATACGTTCGCGCTCGACTGCGTTGCTTCTCCCGCTGCCTGCGCCCAAGTGGGCAACCGCACCAATATCCGCCTGTCCGGCATGTACACCATGGGTCAGACGGAACTGCACCTGAACTTCGGCAAGGCCGGCAAGAACGGTTCGCTTGCTGACAGCGAAGCCAAGCAGTTCACCGCAGGGGTCAACTACAACCTCAGCAAGCGCACCAAGGTCTATGGCTTCTACACCAAGCTCGACGACAACGCGGCCAACCTGTATGGCGGTGACTTCCGCTCGGTGGCGATGGGCATTCGCCACAACTTCTGATTGTCTTGAGCGATCGTTGATTCGCAGGGTGGGCGCGAGCCCATGCGAGTGGCCCCAGGGTTGAACAGCGCCCGCGGGGTTTCGTCAACTCTGTGCAATCAACGAATTCGTTGGCGCCGCAGCCGCTTCACAGCGCTGCGGCGCTTTCGTTTTGGATTCGAACTATTTGTGGGCGTTTTCGGCAAGGTGATCCGTGGTATGCATTGTTTTATCGTGGCGCGCTCCTGTTGCCCCTGCACGAGTACTGACCGATGCGAGCACCTGCCGTACCGCCGCGCCCTCATGGCTTCTTGCTCAAGGTGCCGCGGCGACATTCGCCACATCGCCGAATGTCCGATCGCTGCGCTGCTTGTCCCGGGGAACACCCGCCCAGCTATGCCGTGGCTCTGCAGCGAGCCCTGCACGGGCCCTTCACTGGGGCAAGCCCCCCCCAGCCCCCGCGGCCTAGGGCCGCAACGCATCGGCGCCTGCCTTGCGCATGAACCGGTGCAGCTTTCGACAGGTGGCGTCCAACGAATCCTGTTCTGATTCGCTGATGCGTGGCCACATGAGCGGAGCACCATCGTCTTCGATGAGTTGTCGCAGGGCGCCTTCGACGTCCAAGCGGGCAAGCTCTTCGTCTTCGTAGCGCCGCCGGATCAGTTCGCCGCCGAGCACCCAGAGATTGTTGCGGTGCCGGCTCACGGTCTTGCGCGCCAGCCCCTGATCCAGCAGGTGGAGCAGAAACGGCGTGAGGATCTCGACGACCTGCTGCCCTACAGCGAGATCCAGCTCATCGTAGCGCCATGATTGCGGCCAGTTGTCCAAGTCTGGGCATGCTTGTCGCAGGCGCTGTGCGACCTGCGGCGCAAGAATCGACGCACCGGCACGAATGCCTCGGGGGTTGACCATGTTGCTGACCCGTTTGCTCAACGCCTGCCACCACTTTCCCGACTTCGTCTACGCCGCCGTGCGGCTGATCGCCGCCACCAGCACCATCGAGGTGGATGTGCGACCACGCCGGGGCTCCAAGGCGCACTGCTCGTGTTGCGGCAAGCCTGCGCCCGGATATGGCGTGCTGCCTGTGCGGAGGTTTGAGTTCATCCCGATCTGGGGCTATGCCGTGATGCTTGTGTATGCCATGAGGCGCGTGAAGTGTGGCCAATGCGGCGTGAAGGTAGAGTCGGTGCCCTGGGCAACGGGCAAGCACACCCTGACCGAGGCCTACATGTTGTACCTGGCGCACTGGGCACGCAAGCTGTCGTGGAAGGAGACGGCGCTGAGCTTTGGCACCACCTGGGACAAGGTCTGCCATGCCGTG
>JAJKJU010000197.1 GCA_021153565.1 Rhizobacter sp. | reverse complement strand
GGCTATGGCGAGCATTTGCAACGACGAGCAGGGGTCTTTTGGCGTGATGAGCGGGCATGATCGAAATACTCTCAGCCTCTCAGCCTCGCGCAAAGCGCGAGCGGATAATCGGTACGCATGAAGATTCTCATCACCGTTGCATTTGTCGCCATCCTCAGCGCACTGGCCTTCGCGGGTGTCGCCATGGTTCGCGGCAAGGAGGGCGAAGGCAAGAAGCCCACGATGATGCATGCACTCGCATGGCGGGTTGGCCTGTCAGTGGCCCTCTTCCTATGCATTCTGATCAGCTACAAGCTCGGTTGGATTCAGCCCACGGGCATTCAGCTACGTTGACTCGCTCAGAGGCTGAGAGTTTTTCGAGCGTGTCCGAGCAGCGCGTCAAAAGGCGCCTGATCTAGGCGCAAAGCGCAGCCATAGCCCGGGCTATGGCGAGCAGTTGCAACGACGAGCAGGGGTCTTTTGGCGTGATGAGCGGGCATGCTCGAAATACTCTCAGGCTCTCAGCGCACCGGAAGTGAAAAACGCCGCACTTCGCGGCGTTTTTCATGGGTGGCTTCGGTGTTGTCAGAACCAGTAGACGATGACGTACAGACCCAGCCACACCACATCCACGAAGTGCCAGTACCACGCCGCGCCTTCGAAACCGAAGTGACGCGTCGGCGTGAAGTGGCCCTTCATGAGTCGCAGTGTGATGAACAGCAGCATCAACATACCGACGAACACGTGGAAGCCGTGGAAGCCAGTGAGCATGAAGAAGGTCGAGCCGTAGATGCCAGAGCTGAGCTTCAAATTCAGCTCATGGTAGGAATGGTAGTACTCGAAGCCCTGCAGGCCCAGGAAGGTCAGGCCCAGCAGCACGGTGATCCACATCCACGCGATCGTCTTGCCGCGCTGGCCGGCGATGAGTGCATGGTGTGCGATCGTCAGCGTGACGCCCGAGGTCAGCAGCAATGCGGTGTTGATCGTCGGAATGGGCCACGGACCCATGGTCGTGAAAGGCTCGATCGTGCCGGCTGGCGACGCGGTGACGCCGGCCTGCAAGCTCGGCCACACGGCCTTGAAGTCGGGCCACAGGATGGCATTCGACAGACTGCCCAGTGTCGGCACCGAGTACAGGCGGGACCAGAACAGGGCACCGAAGAAGGCGCCGAAGAACATCACTTCCGAGAAGATGAACCAGCTCATCGACCAGCGGTACGACACGTCGATCCGGTCGCCGTAAAGGCCACCTTCGCTCTCGCTGATGGCTTGGCCGAACCACTGCTTCATCGTCAAGGCCCAGAACAGCAGGCCGAACAGCAGAAGCCACTTGGCCCAATCAGAGCCGTTGATCCATTGACCAGCGCCCATCATGACGCAGAACAGGCCGATCGAGGCCATCACCGGGAAGCGCGATGGCGCCGGGACGAAGTAGTAAGGCGTTTGCCCTTGTTGCGTCGCTGCCGACATGTTTTCTCCTGGAATCCGAATCTTCTGAAACTCATTCACGCTGAATGCCGCGTCGCCGGTTTCAACGCTCCCACATTTCGTGCCTACTTGGCCACCCCACTGGACAACACCCAGCTCACCAATGCGATCAACACACCGATGAAAATCGCCACGCCGATCAATCCTGCAATGATGACGTGAACCGGGTTGAGCTGGTTCACGTCTTTCTCGTAGTCCGCCGACTTGCGCACGCCGAAGAACGACCAAGCCACTGCCCGCATCGTCTGCAGAAACGAGGCCTTGCGTTGAACAGCCTCGCGAAGCGGATTGTGCTCGGTCACGACTGTGCCCCAGTCGTCTTGATCGCCGCCTGCGGCGCCGCAGGAATCTTGCCGCCCACCTCGAAGAAGGTGTACGACAAAGTGATCGTCTTCACGTCCTTCGGAAGCTTCGGGTCGATGACAAACACCACCGGCCACTGTTTGCTCTCGCCCGCCTTCAGCGTGTATTCATTGAAGCAGAAGCACTCGAGCTTGGTGAAATACGGCGATGCCTGCTTGGGTGCGTAGCTGGCAATCGCCTGCGCCGCCATCGTGCGCGGCTGGATGTTCTTGAACTCGTACATCACCGTCGTGAGTTCGCCGGGATGCACGTCCACGCTGCGCTTGGCAGGCTTGAAATCCCAGACGCCGCGGGCGTTGGCATCGAACTCGACCGTGATCGTGCGAGTGAGGTCGACCTGCGTGTTGCCCTTGTAATTCGACGAGTTTCCCGGGACAGCCTGCTCCGATAGCGACAGGACGTTGATGCCTAGCGCATTGCAGATGGACCGGTACACCGGCACCAGCGCGTAGCCAAAGCCAAACATCAGTCCCACGATGACCACGAGTTTGCCGACCATGCGCAGGTTGTCACCGCGCAAGATCGAATCATGACCGGACGGAGGCAGGGCTTGCGGCATCGTCTGCTCTGGCGTCAATCTTTAGAGGCCGACGATCGCCGCCCTGGCGATGAATCCGATGAACAGTACCACGGCGACAGAGGCAAGGACCAACGCCAGCCGCAGGTTTTGCTTCTTTTGCTCAGGCGTCATGCTGCACGCTTCGTGGTTGCGTCGGATCGCTGGTCGAGAGTCAGCCGATGACCTTGGTCGCGGCTGCATTCAGCTTGGGCGGATGCTCGAAGGTGTGGAAAGGTGCCGGCGACGGCACTTCCCATTCCAGACCTTCGGCGCCTTCCCACGGCTGCTGCGGAGCGGGCTCGCCCTTGCCACGCATCATCGGGACGACGATGAACAGGAAGAAGTACACCTGCATCAGGCCGAACCAGAACGCGCCGAAAGTCGCGATCATGTTGAAGTCGGTGAACTGCATGGGGTAGTCGGCATAGCGACGCGGCATGCCGGCCAAACCCAGGAAGTGCATCGGGAAGAAGGTGACGTTGAAGGCGATCAGCGAACCCCAGAAGTGGATCTTGCCGCGCGTTTCGCTGTACATCACGCCCGTCCACTTGGGGCCCCAGTAGTAGACGCCCGCGAACATCGCGTAGAGCGAGCCGGCGACGAGCACGTAGTGGAAGTGCGCGACGACGTAGTAGGTGTCCTGCAACTGGATGTCCACCGGCGCCATCGCGAGGATGAGGCCTGTGAAGCCGCCCATGGTGAACACGAAGATGAAACCCACTGCGAAGAGCATGGGCGTCTCGAAGGTCATCGAGCCGCGCCACATGGTGGCGATCCAGTTGAAGATCTTCACGCCAGTGGGCACCGCGATCAGCATGGTCGCGTACATGAAGAACAGCTGGCCGGTAACGGGCATGCCGGTCGTGAACATGTGGTGTGCCCACACGATGAACGACAGGATGGCGATCGACGCCGTGGCGTACACCATCGAGGTGTAGCCGAAGAGGCGCTTGCGAGCGAAGGCCGGGATGATCGCGCTGACGATGCCGAAGGCCGGCAAGATCATGATGTAGACCTCGGGGTGGCCGAAGAACCAGAAGATGTGCTGGTACATCACCGGGTCACCGCCGCCGGCTGGGTTGAAAAAGGTCGTGCCGAAATGTCGGTCCGTCAGCGTCATGGTGATGGCACCGGCCAGCACTGGCATCACGGCGATGAGCAGATAGGCAGTGATGAGCCATGTCCAGCAGAAAAGCGGCATCTTCATGAGCGTCATGCCCGGTGCGCGCATGTTCAGGATGGTCACGATGATGTTGATCGAGCCCATGATCGAGCTCGCACCCATGATGTGCAGCGCGAAGATCGCGGCGTCCATCGACGGGCCCATCTGCAGCGTGAGCGGTGCGTAGAGCGTCCAACCGGCAGCGGGAGCACCGCCGGGCAGGAAGAACGCGATCACGATCGAGAGCGCCGCGGGAATCAGCAACCAGAAGCTGAAGTTGTTCATCCGCGCGAAGGCCATGTCGGCGGCACCGATCTGCAGCGGGACCATCCAATTCGCGAAGCCCACGAAGGCCGGCATGATCGCGCCGAACACCATGATCACGCCGTGCATGGTCGTGAGCTGGTTGAAGAGCTGCGGGTTGACGAACTGGAGGCCCGGGTGGAACAGTTCGGCGCGAATGCCCAGCGCCAGGATGCCACCGAAGATGAACATCGTGAACGAGAACAGGAGATAAAGCGTCCCGATGTCCTTGTGGTTGGTCGCGAAAACCCAGCGACGCCAGCCGTGCGGATGATCGTGTGCGTGATCGTGACCGTGGTCACCGTGATGGTCGAGTACAGCGCTCATGGCGTTTCGATTCCTAAGCTTCTTGATCTGACGGCGTTCTTACTTGCGGGCAGCGGCAATTTCGCTCGGCTGCACGATCTGACCGGTGGCGTTGGACCAGTGGTTTTTGGTGAAGGTGACCACAGCCGCGATCTCGGTGTCAGAGAGCGCCTTCCACGAAGGCATGCCGTTGGCCGAGCCGTTCAACACCATGTGCAGTTGCTTGCTCTTGTCAGCATCGAGCACTGTGGGGGAACCATCGAGCGGCTTGACGGGGCCGCCGCCTTTGCCGTTGGGCTGGTGGCATTGCGAGCAGTTGGCGTTATAGACCTTCTCGCCGCGGGCCACGAGTTCGGTGAGCACCCAGACCTTGGCCGGGTCGTCGGACTTGGCGGCAATCTTCTTCTTCTCGCCGTCGACCCACCTGGAGTAGTCCTGTGCCGACAGCACCTTCACGTGGATGGGCATATAGGCGTGCTCCTTGCCGCAGAGCTCGGCGCACTGGCCGTAGTAGTCGCCGACCTTTTCGGCGCGGAACCAGGTGTCGCGCACGAAGCCGGGAATGGCGTCTTGCTTGACGCCGAAGGCCGGGACCATCCAGGCGTGGATCACGTCGGTAGCGGTGGTGATGATGCGGATCTTTTTGTCGACGGGCACGACGAGCGGGTTGTCAACACGCAGCAGGTAGTCGTCGCCGGAGGGCTTGCCCGCGTCGGACATTTCGCGCTGGGCGACGTCCAGCGTGGAGATGAAGCCAATGCCTTCGCCTTCACCCTTCAAGTAGTCGTAGCCCCATTTCCACTGGATGCCGGTCGCCTTGATGGTGATGTCGGCTGCGCTGGTGTCCTTCATTGCGACCACGGCCTTGGTGGCCGGCAGCGCCATGAAGATGACGATGATGAATGGGACGATGGTCCAGACGATTTCGACCGTCGTGCTCTCGTGGAAGTTGGCGGCCTTTGCACCCTTGGACTTGCGGTGCTTGAACATTGAATAGAACATGACACCGAACACGCCGATGAAGATCACCAGGCAGATGATCATCATGAAGTAGTGCAGCCACTGCTGTTCGCGCGCAATGGCAGTCACGGGCGGATGCATGTCGAGCTGGTTGACGGCGGGGCCGCCAGGCAGGTCATTGACTGCCATGGCCACCTGGGTGGTCAACATCGTGGCGAGCGCAAGGCCCAACTGCCCTGCCCGCTCGATCCAACCCAGCCAAAGTGCTTTCATCGTCTTCATTGTCGTCACTTCAGTTTCAAATTCTGTTCACTGCACGACCTGGGGTCGTGCGGCCGGAACGGCGCAAGGCCATTCTCAATTCGTCTGCCAACTGCCGCCGCAGCTCGGGCCTGACGTAGCGCCCCACCGCCATCTTCCGCCCCTGCCCAGACAGCTCGACCAGCGAACCGTCACACACTGCGGGCTCCACCGTCACCCACTGCGGCTGGAATTCGACTCGCTCCAGCCGGCTGCCCGACGCATGCTCGACCGTCAGACGGTTGTCGCGCAATGCGATGGACTCGCTGTCGGTGGCGTGGCGCGCATACACCAGCATCGCAACACCGACCGCCAGCAACTCGATCGCGGCAAAGGGCATCACCATTCGCGCGCCTTGCCACCACCAGAAGGCAGCGACGGCGAGCGAGATACCGCAAAGCACAGAGTAAAAACCGAGCAACTGACGTGGCGCCAACGAACAGTTCCGCTTCAGCTTCCACTCGAACGCCCACTCGCCCGCCGCGCCGCTTGACTCGTGGCCGAAGCGAAATGCGAAAGATGAGGGGACGAGGCCCACGGCACTACTCGCACTGGACGCGAGAGGTGCACATGAAGCGTCGGGCGAGCCGGATGCCGACATACTGCTGCGCTGCTGCTCCACGAGCGCCCAAATGGCCATCGGATTGGACATACATCGAATTCGAGAAGGCCTTCCGGGTGCTCCACCGTCAACCTGAGGAGTTTAGCGCAGCGGCGGAGCTCACCAGCATTCACCTGCGACGGGTTCGAACAAGGCTGCGCATCTCATCGAGAGAAACCGTCGTCGGCTGACCAGCCTGCACTTTAGGCATTGCTTTGAAAGCATGGCCGTAGGCAACCTCGAAACGCATGGCGATGCGGCCGTCGGGCCCTGAAGAGGCTTCGAGTTCTTGCTCGAGTCGGGCGCGCCATCGTGGAGTGCGAAGGGCCTGGAACCGCCCAGGCGCCGTATTGCCGCCGAGACTTCGAAGCTCGTCGAGCATCGCCTGCGGCGTGGGCCAGCTCAAGGTGATCGTCTCCTGGTCCATCACCGGATCGGCAAAGCCGGCGTGCACGAGCATGTCGCCCAGGTCGTGCATGTCCACGAAGGCCGGTGTCGGGTCGGACCATCCAACGCTGGCGTAGATTGCGCGCAGTTCGCGCAGCGTCCCAGGGCCAAGGCAGGAAAACATCACGAAGCCATCGGCGGCAATTGCCTTTTGCCAGCGGGAGATGAGCCGGGGCGGATCCTTGATCTGGTGAAGCATCATGTTGGCCCACAGCAGTTGCGCGGGCTCGCCGAGATCGTCGGATTCGAGCTTGACCTCGACGCTCTCCTTGCGCCAACGCTTGGGCGACCACCAAGGTGTTCGTTGCGCGTCGCGGCTGAGTTGGGCAAGCGCCGCGGAAGGCTCGACGAGAACGCGATGCGCATCGGGATAGGCCTGCGACAGCACCTCGGCGCTCGCACCGAGAAAGGACCACCAGTCGACGATTCGCACCGGTTGCAGCCGGATGATCTGCAGACGTTCCGCCATGCGCCGTGCCACCTCGGTATGGAGCCAGGGCGGCGAGGCCCGATGCGCGAGGCGGCGCAACACGGCGTCCACCGCGACGGCATCGAGCTGGCGTTGATCGATGGGTGGCGTGTCTGGCATGGGGCGGCAGTATATTGACCCTATCTTTTCATCACCGAGACAAGCGTTGTTCCTCACCCGATTGCTTGACGCACGGCCCGCCCGCGCCATTCCGACCCAGTGCGCCGTCTGCCACGACTGGGACCGCGACCGCATCTGCGAAGCATGCCGAACGCGCTTCATGGCCGCGGTTCCGCGATGCCTGCGATGCGCCCTTCGCGTGCCGGAGGGCGTGCGCACCTGCGGCGCCTGCCTGACCGACCCGCCCGCGCAGGACGGCGCCCTGGCTGCGATGGACTACGGCCATCCTTGGGATCGGCTCATCGGCCAGTTCAAGTTCAATGCCGCGCTCGACTTGGCGGCATCGCTCGCAAATAGTGTGGAGAACGCCTGGCGAACGAGTGGCGGCACCAAGCCCGATCTCATCGTCCCGGTGCCCCTGAGCGACCGGCGATTGCGCGATCGGGGATTCAACCAATCGTGGGAGATCGCTCGTCGCGTGGCCGTGCGCATCGGCTGCCTTGCAGATGCGGGATTGGTGCTGCGCATCAAGGACACACCGCATCAACTCGCGTTTCCCGTGGAAAAGCGCGCAGCTAATGTGAAAGGCGCATTCGCCATCGAACCGCGACGAGTGGCCGAAGTTCGGGGCAAGGTTATAGCCATCCTCGATGACGTGATGACCACTGGGGCCACTGCGGCAGAACTCGCCCGCGTGCTACGGCAAGCCGGCGCGGCGCAGGTCCATGCGTGGGTCGTGGCGCGCACTCCCACTCCAGGCGGGTGAACCTCATGTTCAACGTCGTTCTCGTTCACCCGGAGATTCCTCCAAATACTGGCAACGTGATTCGGTTGGCGGCCAACACGGGGTGTGCACTGCATCTTGTGGAGCCGCTCGGCTTTTCGATGGAAGACAAGCTGCTTCAGCGCGCGGGCCTCGACTATCACGAGTACGCAAGCGTGAAGCGGCATGCATCGTGGGACGAACTGCTTCGCTCGCAAGCGCCCGATCTGAGCCGGATGTTCGCCTTTACCACGCGAGGGGCGCGGCCGTTTGCCCAGATCGCGTGGAAGGCCGGAGATTGGTTGGTGTTCGGATGCGAAACCTCAGGCCTGCCTGACCCTGTGCGCGATTCGTTTCCGACGGACAGGCGCGTGAGGCTGCCGCTGCGCCAGGGGCAACGCAGCCTGAATCTCAGCAATGCGGTGGCGGTGGCTGTATTCGAAGCGTGGCGTCAAAATGAATACGCCGGTTCGCACTCGTAGGTGAGCAAAACCGAGTGCGCTTACTCGGCTATGGATTTGGCACGGAATAAGTTCCCGTTTTGCGCTGGCCAGCCCCCCCCCTACAACATCACTCCGGCTTGACGCCTGCTGCCTTGATCACCTGCGACCACTTGTCGCGTTCAGACTTGATGAGCCCGGCCAGCGCCTCGGGCGCTGAACCGACCGCGCTGAAGTACTGCCCCAGCATCTTCGTGCGCACGTCATCACTCTTGATGATTCGCACCAGCTCGCGTGAAAACCGATCGATGATCGGCCTCGGGGTCTTCGCGGGCGCAAGCACCGCTTGCCACGACACAGCTTCGAAGCCCGGATACCCCAACTCAGACAGCGCCGGAAACTCAGGCAGCGACGACGCGCGCCCCATCGTTGTCACGCCCAGCGCCCGCAGCTTGCCGGCCTTGACCTGCCCCATCGCAATGCCGGGCACCATGAATGCCGCCTGAACCTGCCCGGCGAGGATCGCGTTGACGACCTGCGGGAAGCCCTGATATGGCACATGAACGAGATCGATGCCGGCTCGGGTCTTGAAGAGCTCCATCGCCAAATGAGCAGCACTGCCGTTGCCCACGCTGCCGTAGTTCAGCTTGCCTTTCCTCTCCTTCGCGATCAGCACGAAATCGGCGAGGGTATTGACGCCGAGCTTCGCGTCCACCACCAGCAAGTTCGCAGACGTCGCCACGAGCGACACTGGCGCGAGCTCCTTGATCGGGTCGTAGTTGAGGCTCTTGCTCAACAGCGGCGCAGTGACCAAAGGCCCTTGGATCGTGAAGAGGAAGGTATAGCCGTCGGGCTCTGCCTTGGCCACGACCCCCGTGCCGAGATTGCCCCCGGCACCCGGCCGGTTGTCCACGACGACAGGCTGTCCGAGCGACTGCGCCAGCGGCTCGGCGATCAGACGGGCGATGATGTCCGGCGAGCTGCCTGGTGGAAATGGCACCACGAGCTTGATCGGCCTCGCGGGCCACGACTGTGCAAAAGACCCAAGCGCCAGCGTCGCAGCTCCCGCGACGGATGCTTGCAGGACACGACGACGATGCATCGAAACAGCCTCTGGATAAATTGAGATCAGGAGATCATCTCTCGGACCGTGCTTCGCGACCCATCAATTGATCGACCGCCTGCCTCGGCGTGGCGCGGCCTTCGAGCACGGCCACCACCGCTTCGGTGATGGGCATCTCTACACCGCACGCCTGAGCGCGTCGAAGCACCATCGCGGCGCTGTAGACGCCTTCGGCCACGTGCCCGAGTTCGCTCAGGATCTGGGGCAGCGGCATGCCTTGCGCGAGCAGCAGGCCGACCTTGCGGTTGCGCGACAGATTGCCGGTGGCGGTGAGCACGAGGTCGCCAAGACCGCTCAGGCCCATGAAAGTCTCGGGCTGCGCACCCAATGCGAGACCCAGTCGGGTCATCTCGGCCAGTCCGCGGGTGATCAGTGCAGCGCGTGCATTGAGCCCGAGGTTCATGCCATCGGCAATGCCGGTGGCGATGGCAAGCACGTTCTTCACCGCACCGCCAACCTCGACGCCGACGGGATCGTTCGACGTATAGATGCGCAGGCTGTCGCTGTGAAGCGCATCGACCGCATCAATGCACAAGGGAGCGTCCACGCTCGCCACAACCAGGGCCGTCGGCTGGCCCTTCGCGACTTCAATCGCGAAGCTTGGCCCGGACAACACCCCAACTCGAGCATTCGGACACACGGCCCGCGCCACCTCATGCCCGAGCCAGCCCGTGCCTTCCTGGAAGCCTTTGCAAAGCCACAGAATTCCGGGCGGGCTTTCTGGCAGGCGATGAAGCATTTCAGAGAGCCCGGCCATCGGCGTCGCGATGACCACGAGGCCATCGCGTGCGAACTCGATCGAACTGTCGAAGTCGGAGCTGATCTGCAGGCTCTCGGGCAGCGTTACCTCGTTCAGATAACGCTCGTTGCGCCGCTGCGTGAGCATACGCCGCGCCTGATCGACGTCGCGCACCCACAGCCGCGTGTCATGACGAACGCTCGCGTTGATAGCGAGCGCGGTGCCCCAGGCCCCGGCACCAAGAACGGTGAGGTTCACTGCCGGCCTGTGTCTTCAGTTTGCGCCAGCGATGGCGCCGGACCCGTTCGGTGCAGCCGCCTGCGCGCGTTGCGCCTCGAACATCGCCTGGAAGTTCACTTCCGACAGCACTACCGGCGGGAAGCCAGCGCGCGTGCACACATCGGAGACGATGGCGCGAAGGTAGGGGTAGATGATGCCCGGGCAGGCAATACCAATGATTGGCTGGAGCTGGTCTTCGGGGATGTTGCGGATCTCGAAGATGCCGGCCTGCTTGGCCTCAACGAGGAATAGCACCTTGTCGCTGACCTTGGTCGTCACGGTCGCGGTCACGGCGACTTCGTACACACCTTCAGCCGCAGGCTCGGCGGCCAGCGACAGGTTGATTTCGACTTGCGGTTGCGCCTGCTCGAGCAGGATCTGCGGGGAATTCGGCTGCTCAAGCGACAAATCCTTGAGGTAGATGCGCTGGATATTGAAGACCGGTTGTTGGGTGTCGTCTGCCATGGGAAGTCTCGCAATCGAAAGAAAGCCCGCGACCGGAATGTGCGGGCTGTAGCGCAGATTATCACCGAGGCCAAACCGGCCTCAGGTCCGGATTTACGCCTGCAAAAGGGACATCAAACCGCCCCGCTGGTCGAGGTCGATCAGGTCGTCGCAGCCGCCCACGTGGGTATTGCCAATGAAGATCTGCGGAACGGTGCGCCGGCCCGTGATCTGCATCATGGCCTGGCGTTCGGTGGGGTTCACGTCAATGCGGATTTCTTCGATGGTGTCGACGCCGCGCTGCTTGAGCAACATCTTGGCGCGGATGCAATATGGGCACACCTGCGTGGTGTACATCTTGACGTGGGCCATGCTTTTACGGTCTTTCATCATCAGGAGGCTGAGAGTTTTTCGAGCGTGTCCGAGCAGCACGCCAAAAGGCACCTGATCTAGGCGCAAAGCGCAGCCATAGCGGGCTATGGCGAGCATTTGCAACGACGAGCAGGGGGC
>JAJKJU010000196.1 GCA_021153565.1 Rhizobacter sp. | reverse complement strand
TTGAAGCATCAAACACCCATTCAGGCGCTCAAGGCTTGGCGTGAAAAAAAGCCCGAGTTGTTCGTCAAAAAGGTCTATGAACACACGGGACTTGACAGTTAGTGTTCGCTAAGTCGCGAAAATTTCGAATCTAGTCTTTTTGAGCAACGCCAAGCTTCGCCGATCACCGCATGGATTGCTCGACGATCTGCGCGTGTTTGCGTGAGTCAGTCAGGCTTTGATAATGAAGAAGTAGGCCGGGTGTCTCGGCGAGCTTTCCGACTCACGAATCTTCTCGCGTCCACCGCATCCAGCAGGTTGGCTTCGAGCGGCGAAGGTGCTCCGGTGATGGTCGATGCCAGCACCTGCGCGCCCAATGCACACCAAGTGATGCCACGCGAGCCGAGGGCGGTGAATGTGAATGCGCCGGGGACGCTCGGAACGAATCGAGGTTGATCAAGACGTGATGCCCTCTTGGCCGCCTGCAGGTCCGGAACCGCGCCGATGATTGGCAGCCGATCGTCGGTGGACCAGCGAACACCCACGCGGCCGCTGAGTTTGAGTGCAGGCAACCCGCGCCCAATGAGTCGTTGCAACTGCGCCAGGTTGTAGGCGTGATCGCTGTCTCGGATGTCCGTGGCTTTGTCGCCCGGATGCGCTGTCGCACCGAACATCGCTGTGCCATCGATGTCGGGCAGCAGATACCCGGCCCCGGCGACCGGAATGCGCGGCAGCTCCCCAAGTGCCGACGCGCAAGCCATGCTGATCTGCCCGCGGACCGGATCGATCGGCCAAGCTGCCTGCCCAAGCAGGCGCAGTGCATCTCCCGCGTTGGCGAGGATGACGACAGCGGCTTCACCAACGCATCGACCTTCTAAGTCGAAGGCCCGCCATCGGCCGTCGACGTGTCGCAGGGCGTGAACGTCGATGCCGCCGCAGAATCTTGCCTTGTCGCCGGATGAGCGCAGCATGGCCGCTGCAAGTTGGGCGGGATGCACCCATCCGCCACCAGGATAAAACCATGCCGGAGATGACAAGGCGATGCCGGCGAGGGAACTTGCTTCATCTGCGTCAACCGCACGAACGTAGTGATCGGGTAGGTCGGATCGCGAAAGCAAGGCCCGCATCGCCTCGATTCCATAGGGTGAGTCTTCGAGTCGTAACAGGCCATCCACCGCGCCTGCGACTTGCCATTCATCGACCGCCCGAGACACGAGTCGTTGCGCTTCAAGTGCCGCCGCCCGGTTGAATCGCGCATGGGCGCCATCTTGCGGATTGACGATGCCGTGGAAGAGGCCGGCCGGGTTGCCTGAAGCTTCCTGCGCCGGTGCGTGGTGACGATCGAGCGCCGTCGTTCGCCACCCTTGTTCGGCCAAGGCCCAGGCGGCCGAGCAGCCGGCGAGGCCGGCGCCGATGACCAGGGCGTGTTGTTCGGTGTGTTTGGGAGCACCTGAACGTGAGGGTGTTGTACGTGGCTTGAAGCTTGGCGAGTAGCGGGCGATTGTCTGGGTCGCGGACGATGGAAGTGTTTTGAAACCTGCACCAGAAAGCGCGTCCGTCCAATCGGTCAAGCCGCTATCGATGCAAAGCATCGCTTCGGTGGCGGCCAAGCGTGACATGGCCCGCAAGATGCGCATGCGCTGCCTGGATTCGAGGCCATGGTGCAACCCGGGGCGGGCGGTCGACGAAGTCGCATCGTCGCGGGTTGCATCAGGGCTTCGAAGGCGGAACACGTTCACTTCACACACGAGCTCAGGCAAGACTGCCGATACGTCGCCCAACGCCAGCACCAGCTGAAGCCGCCCCCCGTCGAAACTCAGACGATGGAGATTCGGCGTCATTGGGGGCCAGACGTCGGCCAAACGGCCGGCAAGGTCTCCAGGCTCCAAGCTCCGCACCTCATCGGCCGTGATCGCCCGAGGCTCGATCGCAACGAAATGCATCCTTCCGCATTCGACGCCTTCGCGGCGCCAAGCATCCCACGCGGCAAGAAAACCCCGCACTGCTCCCGTCCCGGCATCGAGCACCACCACGCGCTCATGCTCACGCCACCACTCCTGCAAGAGATCTGTCATTGGTAAGTCGAAAGGTGCACGTCCAAGCGATCCACGTTAGCAAATCAAGGAGAGGCCAAGGAGAGTCGAGTGCAGAAAAGACAAAGGGCACCGAAGTGCCCTTTGTGTGCTGATGCGAGAAACAAGCCTCAAACGCGTTTGCGGTACTCGTGCGTGCGGGTGTCGATTTCGATCTTGTCGCCGGTTTCCACGAACAGCGGAACCGAAACTTCGAAACCGGTGGCGAGCTTGGCTGGCTTGAGAACCTTGCCCGAGGTGTCCCCCTTGACGGCCGGCTCGGTGTAGGTCACTTCGCGGACCAGGCTGGTCGGCAGTTCGACCGAGATGGCCTTGCCGTCATAGAACACCACTTCGACGGGCATGTTGTCTTCGAGGTACTGGATCGCGTCACCCATGTTCTCGGCTTCGACCTCGAATTGGTTGTATTCGGCGTCCATGAAGGCGTACATGGGGTCGGCGAAGTAGGAGTAGGTGCACTCCTTCTTGTCGAGGATGATCTGGTCCATCTTGTCGTCAGCCTTGAAGACGACTTCGGTGCCCGAGTTGTTGAGCAGGCTCTTGAGCTTCATGCGCACTGTGGCGGCATTGCGGCCACCGCGGCTGTATTCCGTCTTGAGCACGACCATCGGGTCCTTGCCGTACATGATGACGTTGCCGGCGCGAATTTCCTGTGCAATCTTCATAGCGATTTCCGATTTGTCCCGGCCTGGCGGGGATGCGCCGCGGGTTGATCCCGGACGCTGTAGAAGCGCGCCGGAATGTGTCCCGGATCGCGCAAAGCTTTGAATTTTAGCGTCTTTCGAGGACGAATCCGATCAGTTGGCTGATCAAGTCCGGCCGGGCGAGGAGGTCTTCACGCCACGACTCACAGTGGTCTTCCCAGGAAGGCAGGATCGGGAGGCTGGGTGCGTCCTTGGACAAGCCATTCCAAACGGCATGGAGGTTGCGAATCGGGGCCGCCACGGCCGGGTCGGCATGGGCGAGAAAAAGGTTGTTGAACGCAGCCAGTTTAGAGGCGTGAGCGCCATCATCTTGCGGATAAATCTGCCAGGCAAAGGGCTTGGCCGCCCACTGGGCGCGCACGAACGAATCCTCGCCGCGCACGAAATTCAGGTCGCAAGTCCAGAGCAAATGGTCGTATTCGGCCTGGGTCAAATGGGGCAGTGTGACGGCTCTCAGGGCGGCCCTTGCCAAGGTGGGTCCGAGGATTTGCGCGACCTGAGACGAGGCCTTGCCTGGGGTCGTCAACAGGACCGTCGGTTCCCGGCCCAAAGTGTCGAGCAAGGCGGGCAGGGCCGGGTTGTCGTAGCAAAAGAGACTCACCACCCGCTCGCCCGGACGACGTTCCAGGTTACGCGAGCGCAAGAACCGATCTGGATTGAAATGTGCCTGCCTCGGCAGCAGATCGACCTCGCGCAACAAGCCTCCCGTCCGAGCAGTGAAGCCCGGATAAAAGAACCACTTCGTGAGCCCCCGGCCCGGCCCGCTCATCTGTGGCGAGGGCAGGGTGTGGCTGCTCTGCACGTAGGCTTCGGCACTCAGGTATTCGAGATTGATCCAAACTGGCGGTCGCGCGGCTCCCGCCATTCGAGCTACGAAGTCATCCGGTGGATGACAGCCGAAGGCTTCGATCACGACCTCGCCCGGTTGCTCGACCGTGGCCTCGCCGCTCCATTCGACGACTTGCACGCCCGGACGTCCACTCGGTGCCATCCACTCCAAGGCACTCGCATCGTCAACCCACAATCGCACCCGCTCGCCCCGTGACGCCAGGTCGGCAGCGACGCGCCAGCACACGCCGATGTCACCGAAGTTGTCGACCACGCGACAGAAGATGTCCCAAAGCATCGCCAAATTATCGCGGGTGGGTTGTGGACATAATTCGGTCGATGACTGACGTTGTAGACGCCCCCTTGGAAGACGCGCCGCCCGACGATGCGGCACGCGAACGGCTGCTCACCGACGTGGCTGCGTTGCCCGGCCTGCCGGGTGTCTACCGCTACTTCGATGCGCAAGACGCAGTGCTCTACGTCGGCAAGGCGCGCGATCTGAAGAAGCGCGTGTCGAGCTACTTTCAGAAGAACCACGGCGGCACGCGCATTGGCCACATGATCGGCAAGATAGTGCGGCTGCAGACGACGGTGGTGCGATCGGAAGCCGAAGCGCTGCTGCTCGAAAACAACCTGATCAAGACGCTCAAGCCGCGCTACAACATTCTGTTTCGCGACGACAAGAGCTACCCATATCTCAAGATCGTCTCGCACGAGTTTCCGCGCGTCGCCTACTACCGCGGCTCGGTGGACAAGAAGCATCGCTACTTCGGGCCTTATCCGAGTGCATGGGCGGTGAAGGAATCGATCCACCTTTTGCAAAAGGTGTTCAAGCTGCGCACTTGCGAAGACACGGTCTTCAACAACCGCACGCGACCGTGCCTGCTGTATCAGATCAAGCGCTGTTCGGGACCATGCGTCGACTACGTCTCGCGCGAGGACTATGCGCAAGACGTGAGCCACGCCGAACGATTTCTGCTCGGCGAGCAGCAGGAGGTGATGGACGCCTTGCAGTCGCAGATGATGGCGCGTGCCGAGGCGCTTGAGTTCGAGCAGGCGGCGGAGATCCGCAATCAACTGGGGGCCCTGTCGCGCGTGCTGCACCAGCAGTCCGTGGAGGACAATACGGGCGTGACGACCAAGGACGCCGACATCCTCGCGGTGAAGGTGCAGGGCGGCCGTGCCTGCGTGAACCTCGCGATGGTTCGCGGAGGTCGGCACCTGGGCGACAGGCCGTACTTTCCGACTCATGTTGACGACGCGACGGCGATCGAGGACGGCACCGAAGAGCGAGAGATGCCGAAGGCGCCCGAAATCCGCGTGCTCGAAGCCTTTATCGCGCAGCACTATCTCGAGGGAGGCGTGCCGCCGCTCCTGGTGCTGAGTCATCCGGTGGACAGGGCTTTGATCGAGGCGCTGTCAGAGCAGAGCGGCATTCGCATCGCGGCCCAGCACCAGCCGCGCGAACCGCGGCGTGCGTGGCTCGACATGTGCGTCAGGGGCGCAGAGATCAAGCTTGCGCAACTGCTTGCCGAAGAAGGTTCTCAGCAGGCCCGAACACGTGCCCTGGTGGAGGCGCTGGACATCGAGGCCGACGATCTCGATACCTTCCGCATCGAGTGTTTCGACATCAGCCATACCGCTGGCGAGTCGACTCAGGCATCGTGCGTGGTGTTCGAGAACCACAAGATGCAGAACTCGCAATACCGACGCTACAACATCGAAGGCATCACCGGTGGAGATGACTATGCGGCCATGCGGCAGGTGCTGACCCGCCGCTACGGGAAGATCGCCTCGGCGTTGGCGGAGCAGGCCAATGCCATACAAGCGATTTCAACGCCTGCCGATGGTGAACAAATCAGTACCGAGGCCGCTGCCGTGGCACCGCCCCGCAACCTTGCACGACTCCCCGATCTCGTGCTCGTCGATGGCGGCAAGGGCCAGGTGAGCATGGCGCGTGCAGTCTTCGAGGAACTGGGTCTCGACCTCGGTCTGATCGTCGGTGTGGAAAAGGGCGAGGGCCGCAAAGTTGGCCTTGAAGAACTGGTTTTCGCCGACGGTCGCGAGAAGGTCTATCTCGGCCGCGACTCCGCCGCCTTGATGCTCGTGGCGCAGATCCGCGACGAAGCGCATCGCTTCGCCATCACCGGTATGCGGGCTCGCCGCGCCAGCGTGCGCACGGGCGGCAGCCGGCTGGAAGACATTGCGGGCATTGGCCCGAAAAAACGTGCCAAGCTGTTGCAGCGATTCGGCGGCGTTCGCGGTGTGGCGAGCGCAAGCGTCGAAGACCTCGCGACCGTGGAAGGGGTGTCCCATGAACTCGCCGAGGAGATTTATCGTGCCTTGCATTGATCCGCGCTTCGCGCGCATTGCATTCGCGGCCATCGTGTTTTTGACTGCTTGTTCGACGCCCGAACCGCCGCCGACAGCGCCTCCCGCTCGTACCACGACGTCGGGGGCTTCCGCCAAGCCCGCCATGTCCAATCCGGGGGGCGTGCGCAGCATGACCGAGTTGCGTCACCAGGCGGCCAAGCGCCTTGTCGCCGCCAACCCTGGTGGTACTTACACGGGCACAGTGCCCGACGTGTTGCTTGCGATTCCTGTGCTCGAGGTTGAGCTCAATTCCGACGGCAGCATCCGCCGCATCGATGTGTTGCGGCATCCGAGGCAGGCGCAGGATACGGTGCAGATCGCCATCGATGCCATGCGCCGGGCGGCGCCATTCGGCGACGTGTCGCGTGTGCCCAAGCCCTGGAAGTTCAGCGAGAGCTTCCTCTTCAACGAAGAGCGCAAGTTCAAGCCCAGAACGCTCGACGAATAGCCGCGATTCGGCGTTCTGCGGGAACTTCGGCAGAATGCGAGCATGTTTTTCAACCTGCCGACTCTCCTCACTTGGGCGCGAATCGTCGCCATTCCCCTCATCGTCGGCGTGTTCTACGCGAACGGTCTCAAGCCGCAGATGCAGAACCTGATCGCCACCATCCTTTTCGTGGTGGTTGCGCTCACGGACTGGGCGGATGGTTATCTTGCCCGCAAGCTGAAACAGACGTCTTCGTTCGGAGCCTTCCTCGATCCGGTAGCGGACAAATTTCTGGTTTGTGCATCGCTTCTGATTCTTGTCCAACTTGATCGCGTCGACGCATACGTCGCGCTGGTGATCATTGGGCGGGAGATCGCGATCTCCGCTTTGCGTGAGTGGATGGCTCAAATCGGCGCGTCGCGCAGTGTCGCAGTGCACATGCTCGGCAAGCTGAAGACCACCGTACAGATGATTGCCGTTCCATTCCTGCTCTATCACGGCGATCTTTTCGGCCTGATCGATACTCACCTTTGGGGCACCGGCCTCATCTGGGTCGCCGCCGTGCTCACGATCTGGTCGATGATCTTTTACCTTCAGAAAGCGCTTCCGGAAATCCGCGCCAAGGCCCGATAGCCTTGAGTGCCTCGCGACAAAACGCGCTGATTCGCGCGATGCCGTTGGTGTTCGTGCTCATCTGGAGTACCGGCTTCATCGTGGCGCGCTTCGGCATGCCGCATTCGCCGCCGTTCACGTTCCTTGTCATCCGGTACACGCTGTCGGTGGTGTGCTTCGGGGTGTGGATCGCACTGGCTCGTGCAGCGTGGCCGCGCGACAGTCGGCAGGTGCTTCATCTCGCGGTCACCGGCGTTCTCATGCATGCTGGCTATCTCGGCGGCGTCTGGGCGGCGGTGAAGCTTGGCCTTGGAGCCGGAACGATTGCATTGCTGGTCGGATTGCAGCCGATCCTCACCGCCATCTGGGTGACCGTATTCGGAGCCTCGATGCAATCTGGAGGTGGGCCTTCGCGAGAGATCGATCCAGGGGTGCACCCAGGCTACGAAAGCCGACTTACCAGCCGTCAATGGGCCGGCCTCGCGCTCGGGCTTGCGGGGCTGGTCCTCGTCGTGTGGCGCAAGCTTGGGGCGGGCGAGGGCACCATGATCAATCTGTCACTCGCCATCTTCGCCTTGCTGTGCATCACAACAGGCACGCTCTATCAAAAGCGCTTTGTCGCAGCTTGCGACGTGCGCACCGCGAGCTTCGTGCAATTGGTGGCAGCATTCGTCGTCAGCCTGCCCATTGCAGTGCTCGAACCGGGAACAGTGGACTGGCACCCGGCCTTCATCGGCGCAATGGCGTGGTCGGTGCTCGCCTTGACGCTCGGCGGCAGCTCGCTGCTGTACCTCTTGATCCAGCGCGGCGCGGCGACAAAGGTCACGAGCCTGCTCTACCTTGTGCCGCCCTGCACTGCGGTGATGGCGTGGGCCATCTTCAACGAAGTGCTCACTGCGCCCATGATGCTGGGAATGGCGCTGACGGCAGGAGGGGTGGCTTTGGTTGCGAGGACCGCCCCCGGCCTGAGAGGCTAAGAGTATTTCGATCATGCCCGCTCATCACGCCAAAAAGACCCCTGCTCGTCGCTGCAAATGCTCGCCATAGCACGAGCCATGGCTGCGTTTTGCGCCTAGATCAGGCGCCTTTTGACGTGCTGCTCGGGGACTGCCTCTGACCGCGCACAGTCGCCAGCATGTTCACATCCTTCGAAGCGCGTCGCTTCACCCTCGATGACGCGGTCATCCACGCACGGGTGGGTGGCGCGGGACCTGCATTGTTGCTGCTCCACGGGCATCCCCAATCGCATGTGATGTGGCATCGGGTCGCCAATGATCTGGCGATGCAATTCACGGTGGTGGCACTCGATCTGCGCGGGTACGGCGATTCCTCGCGGCCGGTGTCCGAAGCTGGGCGGACGGTATGCAGGCCTCTCGGCCTTTGATTCGGCTGCAATGGCGGAATATGAACGCTGCGTGGCCCTGCCAGGCACCGCGCATGCCATCTGCGAGGACTACTGCGCATCTGCCACGATTGACCTCGAACACGATCGCGCCGATCGCGCGGCAGGCAAGAAAGTCGACCTCGAACTGCGCGTGCTGTGGGGGCACACGGCACCGTCGGCCAATGCTTCGACGTCCTCTCGCGGGCTCTTTGTCCGACACATAAGCATGTCAAGCGAGAAATTGTTCACACCCTACTTGCTCAAGGTGAATACGCATAGAATCCGCTTCCGCGCTTGACACTGCGAGGTCGCACGGCTGTAATGAATTTGAAGCGGACCACCCGATATCCGCGGCCCAGACCACCATCCCAGATTTCCTTGTGAGACACCTTTGAGAGGGGGCACCTTCGTGAACAAATCCGAACTGATCGAACACATCGCCAAGCAGGCCGATATCTCCAAAGCGGCAGCCACGCGCGCGCTCGAAGCAGTAATCGGCGGTGTGAAGACCACGTTGAAAAAGAACAACAGCGTGTCGCTGGTAGGCTTCGGAACCTTCAGTGTCAGTAAGCGCGCAGCGCGCGCAGGCCGCAATCCCCGCACCGGCGCCACGATCAAGATCAAGGCTGCCAAGGTGCCGAAGTTCCGCCCCGGCAAGGCACTCAAAGACGCGGTGAACTGACATCATGAATTCCTTCGCGTCGCATTGTTCCTTCCCCCCGAGAGGACTGTCAGCCGCCCTGTGGCGGCCCAGCGGCGTCTGAATCTCGGGTGCTTAGCTCAGTTGGTAGAGCGGCGCCCTTACAAGGCGTAGGTCGGGGGTTCGAGCCCCTCAGCACCCACCATACAAGCGGCTTGCCACCACCGGGCAGATGTGGCCCGGTCGGCTAGAATCCCGGCAAGCCCGCACCCTCAAAGGCGAACCTCGGTTCGCCTTTGTTGCGTTTGCAGCAGGCTGTTTTTTTGCTCCGGGGCGCAACCCACAGCCCTATCTTTGCAGTTGACTACTTTCACGGTCGAGGCCTTCGATGTTTGATTTCGTCCGCTCGCACACCCGCCTGTTCCAATTCGTTCTGTTGCTGGTGATCTTCCCATCCTTCGTGCTGGTGGGCATCTCCGGCTACAACAGGTTCACCGACGCGTCGAACACCACCGTCGCCACGGTCGGCTCGCAGAAGATCACGCAGGCCGAGTTCGACTCCGCCCACCGGCGCCAGATCGACCGCATCCGCCGGCAGGCGCCGGGCGTGGACGTGAAGCTGTTCGACACGCCACAGATGCGCCAGCAGATCCTCGATAGCATGGTGCGTGATGCGGTGTTGCGTGAGGTTGCCGACAAACTGCACCTGAGCGCATCCGACGAGCGTGTGCGCACAATGATGCGCAACGATCCGCAGCTTGCGTCGCTGCGCGGCCCGAACGGCGAGATCGACAAGGAGCGCTACATCATGGCGCTGGCCAATGCAGGCATCACGCCCATCGAATTCGAATCGAACTATCGTCGCCAGCAGGTCTTGTCCGGCGTGAGCAACACGACCTTCGCGCCGGCAGCGGCGGCGAGCTCGGCGCTCGATTCGTTCTTCCAGCAGCGTGAGGTACAGGTCCAGCGCTTCGATGCAAAGGCGTACGCAAGCAAGGTCACGCCGACCGATGCTGACATCGAGAAGTACTACAACGACCCGGCCAACGCCGCGCAATTCCAGGCGCCGGAGCAGGCGAAGGTCGAATACTTGGTGCTGGATGTGGACACGCTGGCGAAGTCAGTGGTGCCCGTCGAGGCGGACCTACAGAAGTACTACAAGGAAAACGAGAAGCGCTACGTCTCGCCGGAAGAGCGTCGCGCTAGCCACATCCTCGTGAAGGCTGAGAAGTCGGCGCCCGCAGATGTACGCGCCAAGGCGAAGGCCAAGGCCGAAGCCTTGCTTACCGAGGTGAAGAAGAATCCTGCTTCCTTCGCTGAAGTGGCAAAGAAGAATTCGGAAGACAAAGGCACTGCTGAGCGTGGTGGCGATCTCGACTTCTTCGGCCGTGGCGCCATGGTCAAGCCCTTCGAAGATGCTGCCTTCTCGATGAAGGAAGGCGACATCAGTGGCATCGTCGAGAGCGATTTTGGCTACCACATCATCAAAGTGACCGGCGTGCATGCCGGCGGAACAAAGACCTTCGAAGAAGTTCGACCGGAGATCGAGAAGGAATATCGCCGTGCTGAAGCGCAGAAGAAGTTCTCTCAGAACGCGGTCGATTTCACCAACATGGTGTACGAACAGTCCGATAGCCTGAAGCCTGCCGCAGACAAGTTCAAGCTCGAACTGCGCACTGCGCAAAATGTCAAGCGCACGCCGGCGCCAGAGACGCCCCCGCCGTTGAACAATCCCAAGCTGCTTGATGCGCTCTTTGCAAACGACATCATCAAGAACAAGCGCAACACAGACGCCGTCGAGACGGGGCCGAATCAACTCGTCTCCGCGCGCATCGTGCAGTACGCACCGGCGCACGTTTTGCCGTTGACCGAAGTGAAGGAGATGGTCCGCCAACGCGTGGTCGCATTGCAGGCTGCCGCGCTCGCTCGAAAGGACGGTGAAGCGCGTCTTGGCGAGCTCAAGAAGAGCCCGCAGACGACATTGCCGGGTGAAGCGATGGTGATCTCTCGGGCGACAACCAAGGAGCTTCCGCGCACTGTGGTCGATGCCGTCTTGCGCGCAGATACCGCGAAGTTGCCGGTTACGCTGGGTCTCGAAACGCCGGATGGCTATGCAGTCGCTCGCATCACCAAGGTGCTCGGGCGCGACCCGGCAGCAGGCGACCCGGCGAGGGCAGCGGCCCAGATTGCCCAGGCGCTAAACGACGCCGAGACGCAGGCCTACTACTCGGCGCTGAAAACGCGCCTTAAGGTCGACATCAAGAACAAGTCCTTGCTGCCGTCCTCGGAAGCTGCGAGCGCCGCCACGAAGTAGGGCGGATCGCATTGATGTGGGCGACGCGCAAGAAAGCGCCCAACGCATCGCATATAATTGAAGGCTCTGCGGTGGCTGTAGCTCAGTTGGTAGAGTCCCAGATTGTGATTCTGGTCGTCGTGGGTTCGAGTCCCATCAGCCACCCCACCGCATATCGATGAAAAGGCCTCTCGGAGCGATCCGCGAGGCCTTTTTCTTGGCGGATCGTCAGAGGCAAGCTTCTTGCGGAGGAGCGCATCGAAGCGACACTGGTGGCGCACTGTCGCGGCGCTCTCTCAAGTGGCCGGTGTATGCCAATTCAGGGTCGCCCCCTGATGGCCACCCAAACTCCCCCACCCATGTCCACCTCAAAATCCCCCACCCTGACCGTGCTTCGATGAGGCGCTGATCAGGTCGGCAAGGCCGGCT
>JAJKJU010000195.1 GCA_021153565.1 Rhizobacter sp. | reverse complement strand
TCACACACCCAAGGTAGGAGCCCAGTGCGTGAATTACGCCCGCTGGGATCTGTGCGGGGGGCGTCCAGCAATGGGTGTCTCTACCGCGATCCAAATCCTTATTGCGACCTTGCCGCTCGCTCTGCGTCCATGCGTATGTGCGCGGGCAAGCGCCCGAGCAGCCAGCGGATGGCAAAGGGCACGATCACGATGTCGTCGACGAGGCCAACGAAGGGAATGAAGTCGGGGACCAGGTCGATCGGCGAGACGATGTAGGCCACGATCAGCGCCGTGCCTATCTTGAGCCAGATCGGCGCATCGGGATGCCGCAAGGCGAACCACAGACGCTGCGCGTCTGCGCGGACGACACGCCAAAGTACGACAGTACGTTTCCACATCGGCTTCTCCTGCTTGGCGGCCCCGACAGCATGGACCCCATGGACCGCGGACCTTACATGGAGTCGTCCTGGCGGACCGCAAGAGTCAGCCTCTCAGTTCCACCCTTTCAAGGTCTTCGCTCCCTCTCCCTCTGGGAGGGCCAGGGTGAGGGCCGTGGGCAGTGAATAAAGCCATGGGTTGCCATCACCGCAGCCCCTCACCCAACCTCTCCCCAGAGGGGAGAGGAGCCAATACAAGACCTTGAAAGGGGTGCCCCTCAGCTCCAACGCGCCAAACTTCTTCACCAGCGCATTCACACACGGGCAGTCTCCTGCACGACAGAGTCGCCGAATCCTGCGGGGTTCCACCGACGAATTCCATGTCGAGCTGCCCACCCGGCGTTTGCTGCGCATCACGGGGTAAACCATATCTACGCCATGTGGCGTATATCAGGAAACCACCCCGCTCCTTAACCTGCGTCGGTCCATCCCGTGAGGGCTGGAGATTCATCATCCAAGGAGCGCTTTTCATGAAGCACAACCGTCGCACATTCGCGAAAACCCTGAGTGCTGTCGGCCTCGCCGTCGGTGCTTTCTCGCTGAGCAGTCTTGCTCAAGCCGCTGACACCATCAAGGTCGGCATTCTTCACTCGCTGTCGGGAACGATGGCGATTTCCGAGACGGTCTTGAAAGACGTCGCCCTGATGACCATCGACGAGATCAACGCCAAGGGCGGCGTGATGGGAAAGAAGCTCGAACCCGTCGTGGTCGATCCTGCATCCAACTGGCCGCTCTTCGCTGAAAAGGCCAAGCAGCTCATCTCGCAAGACAAGGTTGCCGTCATGTTCGGATGCTGGACCAGTGTGTCGCGCAAGTCGGTGCTGCCGGTCGTCGAGGAACTCAACGGACTGCTTTTCTATCCCGTGCAGTACGAAGGCGAAGAGCTCAGCAAGAACGTGTTCTACACGGGTGCCGCGCCCAACCAGCAGGCCATTCCCGCTGTCGAGTACCTGATGAGCAAGGAAGGCGGCGGCGCCAAGCGCTTCGTGCTGCTGGGCACTGACTACGTGTATCCGCGCACCACGAACAAGATCCTGCGCGCCTTCCTGCACAGCAAGGGCGTGAAGGACAGCGACATCGACGAGAAATACACGCCCTTCGGCCACAGCGACTATCAAACCATCGTTGCCGACGTCAAGAAGTTCGCTGCCGGTGGCAAGACCGCCGTGATCTCGACGATCAATGGCGACTCGAACGTTCCCTTCTACAAGGAACTGGGCAATCAAGGTCTGAAGGCGACCGACGTTCCGGTGGTGGCTTTCTCAGTGGGAGAAGAAGAACTGCGCGGCGTGGACACCAAGCCGCTGGTCGGCCACCTGGCTGCATGGAACTACTTCATGAGCCTGAAGAATCCGAGCAACGAGGCATTCAAGAAGCAGTGGGCCGCGTATGCCAAGTCCAAGAATCTTCCGGGCGCCGACAAGCCGCTGACCAACGACCCGATGGAAGCAACCTACATCGGCATCCACATGTGGAAGCAGGCGGTCGAGAAAGCCAAGAGCACAGACACCGACAAGGTGATCGCTGCAATGGGCGGACAGACCTTCCCGGCGCCGGGTGGCTTCACGTCGACGATGGACATGAAGAACCATCATCTGCACAAGCCGGTGTTCATCGGTGAAGTGAAGGCGGACGGTCAGTTCAACGTGGTGTGGAAGACCCCCGCGCCGGTGAAGGCCAAGCCGTGGAGCCCGTACATCGAAGGCAACGACAAGAAGAAGGACGAGCCGGAGAAGATCTAATTGCAAGGGAGCTGCTTCGCTGTGGGGGTATCGAGGTGTCATCCGGTTGGCGCAAGGCCTTCGATACCTCATCCCGGGTTGATGCCGAGATTTGTCTGATCTGTCAGGGTTGTCGCTGTGAGGCTGAGAGTATTTCGATCATGCCCGCTCATCACGTCAAAAGACCCCTGCTCGTCGTTGCAAATGCTCGCCATAGACCGGGCTATGGCTGTGCTTTGCGCCTAGATCAGGTGCCTTTTGACGCGCTGCTCGGGCACGCTCGAAAAACTCTCAGCCTCTGAGATTATGAAGTTCCATCATCCACTGCATGCATGCGTCTTCCGAATTGCCTTCGCCTGCACAAGTTGGTTGTGGATGGCGTCTTCCACCCACGCGCTGACCATGGAGCAGGTCCGCGCCATGGCCCAAGGCGAAAACGACGCCCGTGCCGCCGCTATCGCGCAGGTGGCGTCGAGCGGCGA
This sequence comes from Rhizobacter sp., assembly GCA_021153565.1. GTDB lineage: Bacteria > Pseudomonadota > Gammaproteobacteria > Burkholderiales > Burkholderiaceae_C > Albitalea. The sequence goes on along the minus strand of JAJKJU010000195.1, from coordinate 4,531 downwards.
CGCCCGGGCACAAGAGTTTTTCCAGTCATTGCTCGACGACGCCGTGAAAACATCCGGCGACAAGGTCTTCATCGTGCGCGACGGCAAGGCGCAAGACGCTGCCACCGGCAACGCCGCCACGCTGCCCGACAACGCCGACGATGTCGTCAACAGCAACCGCATGCGCCGCGAGATCGAGGCGGCGCTGGCCTCGTTGAAGCTGCTGTCGCCCGATACCGCGGAACGTGCCGCCGCAGTCAAGGAGTTGCGCGACGGTGCCGACGAATCCAAGCTTCCGATGATCGAGAAGGCCTACGCTGCGGAGAAGGATGCAAAGCTGAAATCCGCGCTCGGCCTGCTGCGTGCCGGTGTGCTCATCTCATCCACCGACAAAGCCAAGCGGCTCGATGCTGCCAAGTCCTTGGCCGACAGCCATGAGCCTGCGACCAAAACGCTGCTGCTTGAGCGTTTGAAGCCAGACGCCGAGACCGAAGCCGACGTGCGGGCCCAACTGCAGATGGCGCTGTCGGCACTCGAATCGCGCCTCGCCTGGGGCGAACGTCTGGGCGTGGTCTTCACCGGCGCGAGCCTTGGCTCCATCCTGCTTCTGGTGGCATTGGGTCTCGCCATTACCTACGGCCTGATGGGCGTCATCAACATGGCGCACGGCGAACTGATGATGATCGGTGCGTATGCCACCTATATGGTCCAGAACATCTTCAAGGCCTATGTGCCGGGGTTCTTCGACTTCTACATCGTCGCTTCCATTCCTGCCGCGTTCCTTGCCTCCGCACTCGTCGGCGCAGCGATGGAGCGCAGCGTCATCCGCTTCCTCTACGGCCGCCCGCTGGAAACTCTGCTTGCCACCTGGGGCATCAGCCTCGTGTTGATGCAGGGCGTGCGCTCCATCTTCGGTGCACAGAACGTGCAGGTGGAAAACCCTTCGTGGTTGAGCGGCGGCGTGCAGGCCCTGAGCAATCTGACGCTGCCTTTCAACCGCATCGCAATCATTGTCTTTGCGGCGCTGGTGTTGGGCGGTCTTGCTTTCATGGTGGCGCGAACGAGGCTCGGCTTGTTCGTTCGGTGTGTGACGCAGAACCGGCCGATGGCGGCGTGCATGGGGGTGAATACCGCGAAAGTCGACACCTATGCCTTCGCGCTGGGGTCCGGCATTGCGGGGCTGGCGGGATGCGCCTTGTCACAGGTGGGCAACGTAGGGCCGGATCTGGGGCAGGGCTACATCGTCGACTCGTTCATGGTGGTGGTGCTCGGCGGAGTGGGGCAGTTGGCCGGCACTGTCTATGCGGCCCTGGGTTTGGGCATCCTCAACAAGCTGCTCGAAGGATGGACCGGTGCGGTGCTCGCGAAGATCATGGTGCTGGTGTTCATCGTGGTGTTCATCCAGAAGCGGCCGCAAGGGCTGTTTGCGATGAAGGGGCGGAGTGCTGAAGCGTGAGTGCCTTGCCTGGGGCACCCCTCACCCCAACCCTCTCCCGCAAGCGGGAGAGGGAGCAAGAGGGGGAAGAGGTGGTGGCCTCGGCGGAAGAGGGAGAAGCGGTGGTGGCTTCGGCAGAAGAGGGGGAAGCGGTGGTGGCCTCGGCGGAAGAGGGAGAAGCGGTGGTGGCTTCGGCAGAAGAGGGGGAAGCGGTGGTGGCCTCGGCGGAATACTCCCTCTCCCGCTTGCGGGAGAGGGTTGGGGTGAGGGCCGGCACACTGCTGGCTGCCCTTGCAATCTGCATCCTCGCTCCGCTGCTCAACCTGTTCGTTCCCCAAGGCAGTGTCTTCCACATGAGCGACTACGCCGTCGCCCTCGTCGCGAAGATCATGTGCTACGCCATCTGTGCCCTCGCGATGGATTTGATCTGGGGCTACACCGGCATCCTTTCGCTCGGCCACGGCGTCTTCTTCGCGCTCGGCGGCTACGCCATGGGCATGTATCTCATGCGCCAGATCGGGCGCGACGGCAACTACCAGAGTGACTTGCCGGACTTCATGGTGTTTCTCGATTGGAAGAAGCTGCCGTGGCACTGGGCGGTGAGCGACAGCTTCTTCGCGACGCTGCTGCTCATCGTGCTCGTGCCGGGTTTGCTCGCCTTCGTGTTCGGATTTTTCGCCTTTCGCTCTCGCATCAAGGGCGTGTACTTCTCCATCATCACGCAGGCCATGACCTTCGCGACGATGCTGCTCTTCTTCCGCAACGAGACGGGCTTCGGCGGCAACAACGGGTTCACCGACTTCAAGCGGGTCCTCGGCATCGCGATTGCCAAGCCATCGACGCGCATGACGCTGTTCGTCATCACCGGGCTTACGCTGATTGGCTTCTTTCTCTTTGCACGCTGGCTGGTGGCGAGCAAGTTCGGCCGTGTGCTGCAAGCTATTCGCGATGCGGAGTCGCGTGTGATGTTCACGGGCTACGACCCGCTGCGCTACAAGCTCACGATCTGGGTGATCTCCGCGGTGATGTGCGGCGTTGCCGGCGCGTTGTACGTTCCGCAGGTGGGCATCATCAACCCGAGCGAGATGTCGCCAGCCGCGAGCATCGAGATCGCGATCTGGACAGCGGTGGGCGGTCGTGCCTCGCTCATCGGGCCGATCGTCGGCGCCTTCTTTGTCAACGGAGCGAAGAGCTGGTTCACGCAGGCATTTCCAGAGTTCTGGTTGTATTTCCTGGGCGCGCTCTTCATCGCGGTGACCTTGTTCCTGCCGCAAGGGATCATCGGTTTGCTTCGCCGCAGCACGAAGAAGGAAGAGCGGGCATGACGCCGGAACTGATGGAGGCCGGATCGCTCAGGCGCGAAGCGATGCAAGCGCGCAAGGCTGGCCCCGGATCGTCCGGCGGACGCGAGGCCAGCTACGGTCGGGTGGTGCAGGAAGGCATCATCGATGTGTCGCACGGCGCCATCCTGTACCTCGACGACATCACCGTGAGCTTCGACGGCTTCAAGGCCTTGAACGACTTGTCGCTGTCGATCAGTGCAGGCGAGCTGCGCTGCATCATTGGACCGAATGGCGCGGGCAAGACCACGATGATGGACGTCATCACCGGCAAGACCCGGCCCGATGCAGGCAAGGCCTTTTTCGGTTCGACCATCGACCTCTTGCGCATGCGTGAGAACCAGATCGCTTCCATCGGCATCGGCCGCAAGTTCCAGAAGCCCACGGTGTTCGAGAAGCTGTCGGTATTCGAGAATCTCGAGCTGGCACTGAAGGACGATCGCGGCGTGAAGTCATCGATGTTCTTCCGGCTGAACGGCGAGCAGCTGGACCGCATCGGGGCGATGCTGCAGTTGATCCACCTGAAGGGGAGCGCGCAACGCATCGCGGGGCTGTTGTCGCACGGGCAGAAGCAGTGGCTTGAGATCGGCATGCTGCTGATGCAAGACCCGAAGCTCTTGTTGCTCGACGAGCCGGTGGCAGGAATGACCGACGAAGAGACGCAGCGTACGGCGGAGCTGTTTCTATCTCTGGAAGGGAATCATTCGCTCGTGGTGGTCGAACACGACATGAAATTCATCCATGAACTCACGCGCGACAACGCGGCAAAGAAGGTGACGGTGCTGCATGAGGGCAGCGTCCTGGCGGAGGGTTCGTTGGCCGATGTGCAGGGAAACGACAAGGTGGTCGAGGTGTATCTTGGCCGGTAGTTGTGGCCGTCCGGCCCTTCGCCCGCTGGGGGAAGGTTGGGATAAGGCCTGGGCGTTCGTGACTCTACAAGCTCAGGATATGCCAAGCATCCCTCAGCGAGGAAGACGGTGACTTCAACATGCTGAAGGTCTCAGGCATCAACCAGTACTACGGCGGCTCGCACATCCTGCGCAACCTCGGCTTCGAGGCGAAGCTCGGTGAAGTGACTGTCGTGCTCGGCCGCAATGGCGTTGGCAAGACGACGCTTCTCAAGAGCCTGATGGGTGTGGTGCTCGTGAAGACCGGCAGCATCCAGCTCGACGGCCAGAACATCACCCGTGACATGCCCTACGAGCGCGTGCGCAAGGGCGTGGGCTACGTGCCTCAAGGCCGCGAGATCTTCGGTCGGCTGACGGTCGAGGAAAACCTTCGAATGGGCCTTGCGTACAAGCCCGGCAGCACGCCGATTCCGCCGGAGCTGTTCGAACTCTTTCCGGTGTTGAATCAGATGACCAACCGCCGCGGCGGCGATCTTTCAGGCGGTCAGCAGCAGCAACTCGCCATCGCCCGCGCACTGGCCGCGCGCCCCAAGCTGCTGATCCTGGACGAACCCACCGAGGGCATTCAGCCCAGCATCATCAAGGACATCGGCCGAGTCATCCGCATGCTGGCGGATCGCAAGACGATGGCCATCGTGCTGGTTGAGCAGTATTACGACTTCGCGGCGGAACTGGCCGATCAGTACTTGGTGATGGAGCGAGGCGAGATCGTGCAGAGCGGGCGAGGGGAGCAGATGGAGACGGATGGGGTGCGGCGGCGCATGTCGATCTAGTGTCGCGTCAAGCCTCAAGTGTCGGTTGATCGCGCCGCTGTCGGAGCGCAGTGCAAGGCGCGCCGACGAGTCATAGCCGTCGCTATGGCGAGGAGG
>JAJKJU010000194.1 GCA_021153565.1 Rhizobacter sp. | reverse complement strand
TCGAAGTAGCCCGGACCCAGGTCGGCGAAGACTCCGGCAGCGGTGCTCAAGATGTCGGGGCGCGATTCCCATTCGGGCGGGGTTGCGGCGAGCCACTGCTGCACTTTGTCTGCCACCCGCTTGGCCTCCGCGCGCGAGATGGTTTCGCCACTGCGCTGGATGACCTGCTTCTCGCTTTCGAGGCGGTCCAGCAGTTCTTCAGGCGACACGCCACCCCATGCAGACTGCAGGCCCGCCAGCGAGACCTCGGACTTCGGGTCGATGCGCCACGCCGGGTCGCCATAGGCCTGGTATGCACCCCAGGTGATGCTCGCCGGATACTCCTGCCACGTGGTGCGGCGCGCTTTGAACACCGCCTCGCCGAAGCTCAGGTTGTCGGCCAACAGGCTTTCGTAGAAAGTCTCGGCAAAGAGACTCGCTGGTGCATCTTCTACCGCCCAGCCGGCCACGACGACGGCACGCACGCCAATGTCGATCAACTGCCGCGCGACGCTGTAGGCGAGTTTGTTGAATGCCACCGGCGACCGATCGATCTTGCCGAGATGGCAGCAGTTGAGGAAGACGAGATCGGGCACGACCTCCATCGCGTCAATCTCGGCGGCGGTGATCAACAGGCCGTCTGATAGAACCACCCCGCTGCGTGCGCTGTCATTGGTTCCGCGTTCGTCGTACATGCCGTGGCCGGCGATGTGCACGATACGGTAGGGATGTTTGTACAGCCGATTGACAACATCAATCGCACGGTGCTTGCTGCCAATCGTGCGCTCCACGTCGAAGCCGTGTCGCGCGAGCGATTCGGTGACGACAGTGGCTTCTTTTTCTGCCGCGGGCAAATCGTCGAGCGAATCCTGGTGAGGCACTTGGGGATCTGGGAAGGCGCTGAAGAATCCTGCTGTTGAAGGATTGCCCACCACGCAGGCGCGGCGCTCCATGGTCTGGTTCACGCGTGTACGGAATCGCGTCGACGTCAACTGACGAACCATTGCCGTGCTTGTGGCGAGTGGCTTGTCGTCGGCGAGCATCAGTTCCCACGGGAAGTTCGCGGTGTAGCTGTCGAGCACGAAGACGATCTGCTGCATCTGCCGCGCAGCGTCCTTGAAGTCGTAGGGCACGAGAAGCTGGAACAGCGTGCGGCTGAAGTCCGGGTCGTAGGCCATTGACATGACCTCGCGCTCGACCAGCTTCTCGACAAGGCCGGGCTGCCGCTGCTGTACCACCGACTCGGCCCGCGCGCGCTGACCGACGTAGAGGTAGTGCAGCCGCTCGGCCAGTGCGGTGCGTGGAAGCGGCCCGAGCTTTGCATCGGCCAGCGCGGGCGCGCAGTCGGGATCCTTGCGGTCCGCGTCCGCGATCATGAGCCGCGGCCAGTATGAATTGCAACGCCCGTCAAAGAGGCGCTGGCGCATGCCTTCGCCTTCGTGCAGCAGAGGGTCGACGACGATGCGGCAAGGCACACGCTTGTCCGCGTTCAGGTTTTGCCCGATCTCGCGCGCCGCATAAGTTGCGGTGATGGCCGAGTCAAGATAAACCTCGACGATTTCCAGGCATGAGATGCGCAGCTTCGATCCGGTGGTCTGCGCGAAATGCTGGTTGGCTTCGACCGCGGCGCGGATGAGCGCCTGTACCGAATCGGCAATGCTCAGGTTGGCCGACGAGTTGTAGCCCACGAGCAGGCTCGCGAGTTTCACGCCTTCGGCCTTCTCAGTGCCGGCGGCTACGGCGCCGCTATCGAGCACGTGGATGAGGTAGCGCAGGCACGCCGTGCGCAAGGCTTCGATCAGCTTGCTCACAGTGAGCGAGCCATCGTATTTGCCCAGGCCCGCGACCACCGCGCCGCGCATGCTGCCGCGCTGGCGCTCCTGCGCGCTGCTGTGGATCATGACAGCGCTTGCCGTGCCGATGGCACCTGCATACAACCCGAGGTGATGGCGCACGGAGAGTTCACCGTGCACGAGGTGTTTGTCGATCAGCGCCTCGGCCCCGGAGATGGCATCTTGTTCGTAGTGGCCAACGAGAATGGGTCGGGTCACCTGCCGCAGGTCCATCGCCTTCACACGCACGTTGAGCACGTCCTGACGGCGCCCGCGAGAACGCACGCGCTTGCCTGCGCCAAAGAGACCAGCCGCGGCTTCAGCGCCCGTCGGGTAGGGTATGGGGCCTGCGTCGTAGCTCGCAACGAGCGGGGCGGGGTCGGCGCCGCGCACCGACGGCGGTGCGGTCATGAGCTGGCCGCCCTCACCATGATCGAGCAGGGTCGCGATCGATTCGAAATACTCTTCCGTGTCGGCGAGAGCGCCATGCTCCGCGGGCATGTAGAAAAACTGCCCGATGCCGTCGATGCGCCCGGAATCCCAAGTCACCATGCCGTCGCCGCGCGGTGTGCCGAGCATCTTCCAGCGCTCGCCTTCGCGAACGATGCCGCAGGGCGTCTTGGCTGCGCAGCCGAACACATAGGCCACCTTCTTCTCGTGCTTCGCGGGCAATGCCGGTGGTGCCTTGCGGTCCTGCGCCCACAGCCATTGGCCTTGCTTGAGCATGGCGGCCGAGGGCAGGGCGGCGATGCCGTCGCCGAACCAGAAGTCGCGCATGTCCTTCTTGAAGGCGCCCCAGGTGGCCGGGTCGAAGTAGTCGCGGCTGCTGTCATTGCCAGTGTCCTTGAAGCCTGGCTTGGGAAGTAATTGCAAGGCACCCGGGAAGCTGGCAATGATGTCGAGTACCTCTTGCAGGTCGTGTGCGGTGTCAAGCACGCCAAGCTTGCGCACCGTGTCGGACTTGCCGATCAGTGCTTCGACCATCTGGTGCGAGCCCTGGTTGGGCGTGCCCAGCATGACGAGCCGCGCCCCATCGCGCGACATGACTTCATCCCACAAGGCAGGGTGCTTGTGCACCAGCGCGCGCACGACGAGGCCGCCCATGCTATGCGCGAGCAGCCGCACCGGCTGCAAACGCAATCGGGTCGCATCGAGTTGCTGGCGCAGGACGACGGCAAGCCTGTCGGCCAACACGTCGAGCGGCTGGCGCCAGTCGTAGGGAAAGGGCACGACACGCTGGCTGGTGCCGAGGTACGTGTTCAGATCGCCGTAGAGCTGCGCGGAGATGGCCTCGGCTTCAATCTTGTCCGTCTTGCCCGCGGCCATGGCGACTTTTGAAAGGCCGCCTGTGGCGAGCGACACGACGTCGAACCACACACGCTCGCGCGCATTGATGCGCAAGTGCGAGCCCATGATGCCGGGCAGCAGCACGGTCACGGGTGTCGGAATCACCGACGCCGACATGCCTCGCACACTTCTTGTTGGTGCGGCCGTGTCGTCCATGCCGCGCAAGGGCCGAAAAGCCTCGATTTGATCGACCGATGCTTCCAGCAGCCAACTTCTTATTGCGGTTCGCGTGGAGTCATTGGTGAAGTAGCGGAAGTGGTTGACCTCGGGGCCTTGATCGAAGAGCACGCGCGTTGTCTCGGGGCGTGCGACACCGGCGGTCATCGAATCAGTGTCAACGACGAGGTCGTTGTCGACGCTTCCGAAGAAGTTGTAGTCGGTGAAGAAAACGCCTAGCTGCTTGAGCCACCCGCCGCCCTCTATGTCGCCGCTGATGATGGCGAGCTTGACCCCATCCTGCACCTTGGCTCGCGCAAGAAAGCGCGCCATCGGCGAGCCGGGCAACATCGCTTCGATGCCGGGCACGAGGTTGGGCTTGGTGCGGTTCTTGGCGATCTCGAGCACCACGCGCTTGAAGGCGGAGTAGATGGGGTTGCCTTTGAAAGTCGGCACCCAACCCATCAACGACAGGAGTGACGACAGGAAGACGTCGAAGTTGCCGCATGCAAGCCGCGTCCCGCGCGCAGGCGAGGCAACGCGGACGTAGCGCTCGATGCGAATCTTCTTGCGCTTCAATTCGGCGCAGAGCTCGTGCAGCGTGTTGCGTTGCTCGGCATAGGCCTTCGCCAATTCGGCACGGATGCGTTCGCGTTCGGCCGGATCGGCCTCGCCGAGCTGCATGCCGTCGAGCGCATAGCCGTCAATGAGGTCGTCGAAACCGTCCAGGCACAGCAGGTCGCCGACCAGCCCGCCCCGCGAGTGGGCAAGGAGGTGAATCCGTGCGCCCTCGGGCAGTGCCCGTGCCAATTGCAACGCGTTCTCCGCGGGGCTTTCGCACAGGGTGCGGTGCTCGAAGGCAAGCACGCGGTCGCCGAAGCGGTCCTCGAAACTGCGCCAATAGGAGGGCGATGCACTTTGCAGGGCATCGAAGCTGCCCGAAGTGCTCGACCCGGTGCCGTGGATCATCACGAGGAATGGGCCGGCCGCTGCCTGGGCTGCGAGCTTCTTGTCGCCGGCTTCGAAACGTTCGGTGAGTTCGCCATTGACCCATCGGTACAGGCCCGGGTCGCGCTTGAGCTTGCTTTCGATGGCCCACATCAAGGCCTTGGTGCCGACCCAGGTCACGCCGAGTTCGGCGTACTGCTCGGTCTTCTCCTCAGATTTCTGGCCCAGCCACTCGCAGGCTTTGCGCCTCGCAGCGTCGATGATCGGGTCGGCGACCTGTCCCACAGTCACGGTGTAGATCTGCGAGACGATGGAGTTGAGGCACTCCGACATCGCATCGCCCAGGCTGCCGCGCATCGCCGCACCGCGTGCGCGCAAGGCGGAATCGAAGACGATGGCGCCGGAAGCATCGATGGCGTTCGGATCGACCCGGCGAATCGCCTCGCGAAGATTTTCGGGATGCGTGACGACGGTGATGCCTTCGGGGAGTTCCATCACCACGACCTGTCCGACCGACGAGCGAACGTCGCGCGAAATGCGGCCCGCGTCGCTGGATCGGGCGCCACTCGACAAGTCGTGGGCCGTGTCGACCTTGAGCAGGCCGCGCGGCAGGAACGGATCGTCCTGTGCGTTGGCCGCGGAACGCTGACTGCCCTCGAAAGCGCGTGGAAGGCGGTCCAGCGATAGCGGAGCGCCGCGTAGCTTGAGGGTTACCAGGTCAACCATGTCGTTTCCCCGAGGGCGGCCGTGCGGATGCGGCGGCGCCTCGTGCGTTCGTTTGGGGCAGGGCGCGCAGTACATCACAGGGCTTGCAGCGCCTCAATCCCCATGTTTGGCAGTCATCCCGAAGATGATGGGACAACAAAAAACGCGCCACAGGGGCGCGTTCTTCAAGGGAGGAAGAAGCGATTAGCTTCGAGGCGCTGCCTGAACAACTGCCGGGGCGCGCGTCACCCGCGTCTTGCCGCCGGTGGTGACCAGAACCACCGGGTCGCCGGCAACGAGGTTCTCATTTCCTTTGGCCTGCACGATCGCGCGGCGCTCACCATTGCGAAGCTGGATCAGGATCTCGACGGCCTGTTCGCGGGTGCCGAAGCGCTCCACCGCGTTGCCGACGACGGCACCGGCCACGGCACCCAGCACACCGACCACAGCGCCTTCACGGTGACCGCCGACAGTCGACCCAGCCACGCCGCCAGCGACACCTCCGGCCACGGCACCGACGCCGCTCTGGTTGCCTTCGACGACCACAGGTCGCACTGACAACACCGTGGCATCCTGAACCTGGGAGAGCCGTTGAGCGTCACCCTTCTGGATGACATCGGGACTGGTGGTAGAGCAGGCGGCCAGGACGGCAAGCGACAGGACGAGTAGCGGCTTCTTCATGGGTGTCTCCAGGGGGGATTCTTCAGCGAATGCAAGAACAGTGGCGCCCGTTGACGGACACCCGGATATTGAACCGTACTTTAATAAAAGAGTTCAACGCACTTGGAGCTTGTAAAGCCACAGAAACCTGTCCAGTGAGGAATCTAGCCGTGGAGCCGGCTGTGTCGCGGAACGCTGGCCAGCAGGAACTCCATCTGGTCGGCGAGGATGCGGCGTCCGCGCAGGATCATGTCCTCGTGCAGGCTCGGCACATAGGGCAAATACATCAGCGACATGTGGGCCTCTTCAGGCATCCGATTGCCCTTGCGGCCATTGCACGGGCGGCAGGCGGTAATGCAGTTCATCCAGGTGTCGTATCCGCCGCGCGAGGTCGGCGTGATGTGCTCGCGCGTGAGGTCCTCGATGAGGAAGTGATCACCGCAATAGGCACAAACGTGACGGTCGCGTACGAAAAGCTTGGGGTTCGACAAGGCAGGAGTCTGCCGCCATGCGCGACTTGGAACGGTCCCGCGCACAGCGATGATCGGATGCACCTCGATGCGCGATTGCATGCCGGTACGTTTTTGAGTGCCCCCGCGCAAGACATGGAAGGGGTTGCCAAGCGTCCAGGCAATGCCGTCGCTTGCATAAATGCAGGCTGCTTCTTTCTCTGAAATCCAGGATTGAGGCCTACCGGAGATGTCGAGTTGCAGAACTTCCACGTGCAAAACTCCTTGCACGAAGAGTAATCCAATCCATGCGCCGTACTCAATAGGCGCAGACCTTGCAGGGCGACTGGCCAACACGCTTCATTACGCTATCGGGTTAACCCGTGACAGTCGATCGATATTGAGCCGCATGCCAAAAAAATCCACTGGAGACAAGCCTGTCGACTCGGAAAGTCTGCAAAATAGAACGACCGTTCGATTTCACAGCCCCAAACGCCGATGTCTTCGCCGTGACAGACAACAACGCATCATCGATTCGCGACTCCGCAGCCCCGCATCGCACGTTGCAAAAGGGCCAGCAGACCCGCGCCGCGATTCTTGATGCCGCACTCGTGCTTGCTGCGAACATGGGCCTCGAAGGTCTGTCCATCGGCGCGATCGCCGAAGTCACGCAGATGAGCAAGTCTGGCGTCTTTGCCCACTTCGGCTCACGTGAAGAACTCCAGATCTCGGTGGTGCGCGAATATCACAGCAGGTTCGAAGAGGAGGTGTTCTTTCCGGCCATGCGCGAAGCGCGCGGCTTGCCCCGCCTGAAGGCGCTGTTTCACCGCTGGGTGCACCGCGTGTCCATGGAAATCGATTCAGGTTGCCTCTACATCAGTGGTGCTGTCGAATTCGACGATCGCCCGGGCCCTGTGCGCGACGCGCTGGCGACCATGGTGCTGGCTTGGCAATCGGCGCTCGAAAAGGCCGTGATCCTCGCCGTCGAAGAAGGGCATCTGCAGCCCCATATCGATCCGCTGCAACTTGTGTTCGAGTTGCACGGATTCATTCTCGCGTTGCACCATGACGCTCGTTTCCTTCGCAACCCGGGCGCGCTGGACCGCGTGCGTACCGCTTTCGAGCGCTTGGTCGGCGACTACGCCACGCCGTCAGGCATCCAGGTCCTGAGAGGCGCCAAGAGCGCAGCCCCCCAAAGGCGCACCAAGACCCGTTGATCCGCACACCACTTTTCCTATTTCCTGCTTCCATTCAAGGAGTTTCACGATGGCTCAGTACACCCCTCCGTTGCGCGACATGCAGTTCTTGTTGCATGAACTGCTCAACGTCGTCGACGAATTGAAGCAGTTGCCCGCGCACGCCGAGATCGATGCCGACACCATCAACGCCGTGCTCGAAGAAGGCGGCAAGTTCGCCGCGCAGGTCACGGCGCCGCTGAACCAGATTGGCGACCAGGAAGGTTGCAAACTCGACAAGTCCACGCATGAGGTGACGACGCCAAAAGGCTTCAAAGAAGCATATGTGCAGTACGTCGACGGTGGCTGGCCATCGCTGTCGTGCGACCCGGAGTATGGCGGCCAAGGCTTGCCGCACGTCCTCAACCAGTGCTTCTACGAGATGCTGAATTCGGCCAACCAGGCCTGGACGATGTACCCCGGCCTGTCGCATGGCGCGTACGAAGCGCTGCATGCACACGGCACGCCCGAGCAGAAGAAGCTGTACCTGCCAAAGCTCACGAGCGGCCAATGGACAGGCACGATGTGCCTGACCGAGTCGCATTGCGGGACCGACCTTGGTCTGCTTCGCACGAAGGCCGAGCCGCAAGCCGACGGCAGCTACAAACTCACCGGCAACAAGATCTTCATCTCGGCCGGTGAACACGACATGGCCGAGAACATCGTCCACCTGGTGCTTGCGCGCCTGCCAGACGCGCCGGCCGGCTCCAAGGGAATTTCCCTCTTCGTGGTGCCCAAGTACAACGTCATGCCCGATGGCAAGATTGGTTCGCGCAACGGCATCTACTGCGGTGGCCTCGAGCACAAGATGGGCATTCATGGCAATGCCACGGCGCAGATCGTGCTCGAAGAGGCCAACGGTACGCTGGTAGGTGAGCCCAACAAGGGTCTGGCCGCGATGTTCGTGATGATGAATGCGGCTCGGCTTGGCGTCGGCATGCAGGGCCTGGGGTTGACGGAAGTGGCGTATCAGAACGCCGTTGCCTACGCCCGGGACCGCATCCAGATGCGCTCGCTGTCGGGCGTGAAGGCGCCGGACAAGCCCGCTGATCCCATCATCGTCCACCCGGACGTTCGCAAGATGCTGCTGACTGCGCGCGCCTACGCCGAAGGCGGCCGTGCACTTGGTATCTGGACCACGCTGATGCTCGACAAGGAGCTCTCATCGACCGATGAAGAAGAGCGCCGGGACGCCGCGGATTTCGTGGCGCTCGTCACGCCGATCGTCAAGGCTTTCCTGACCGACAACGCTTGGATTTCGACCTCGCATTGCTTGCAGGTCTTCGGCGGTCACGGCTACATCGCCGAGTGGGGCATGGAGCAGTTCGTGCGCGACGCACGCATCAACATGATCTACGAAGGCACCAACACGATCCAGTCGCTGGACCTGCTGGGTCGCAAGATCCTGGCCGATAACGGCGCGAAGCTGAAAAAGTTCGGCAAATTCGTTCGCGACTTCGTGGAAGAAGAAGGCACGAACGAGGCTATGCAGGAGTTCGTGAATCCGCTGGCCGACATCGGCGAAAAGGTGACCAAGCTCACGACCGAACTCGGCATGAAGTCCCTTCAGAATCCCGACGAAGTGGGTGCCGCCGCGGTGGACTATCTGCGTGTCTGCGGCCACCTGGTGTTTGCATACTTATGGGCGCGCATGGCCAAGGTGGCCCTTGCCAAGCTGGATTCAGGCGATCCGTTCTACAAGGCCAAGCTGCATACGGCGCGCTTCTACTTTGCCAAGCTGCTGCCCGAAACTGCGACGCTCATCCGCACGGCCCGTGCAGGTGCCAAGCCCATGATGGACATTGAGGAATCGCTGTTCTGATGCAATGCTGGCACTCCGACCCAATCGCAACGCCCACATGATTGAAATACTCTCGGCCTCTAGACGTGGATCGCGTTGAGTGACCAGTTCCCGACAATTTCAAACGAAGGAAAGACCATGAATCGATTCCCCGTGCGCAAGGTGGCCGTGCTCGGAGCCGGCGTGATGGGCGCGCAGATTGCCGCCCACCTCGTCAATGTCAAGGTGCCTGTGGTGCTGTTCGACCTGCCGGCCCAGGTCCAGGATGGCGCAGGGGCGCCAGCTTCCGCGGCCTCAAAGAATGGCATCGTGACCAAGGCTGTCGACGGCTTGAAGAAGCTCAAGCCGTCGCCGCTGGGCGTGCCCGAAGACGCAGCACTGATCCAGCAGGCCAACTACGATGAACACCTGGACCTGCTCAAGGAATGCGACCTCGTCATCGAGGCAATCGCCGAGCGCATGGACTGGAAGCTGGACCTGTACAAGAAGATCGCGCCGGCACTCGCGCCGCATGCCATCGTCGCGTCCAACACCTCGGGCTTGTCGATCACCAAGCTGTCAGAGGTTCTACCTGAAACAATCAAGCCGCGTTTTTGCGGCATTCACTTCTTCAATCCGCCACGGTACATGTACCTCGTCGAGCTGATCTCTACGCCGACGACCCAGCCAGAAGTCATCGACCAGCTCGAAGCCTTCGTGACGAGCGCGGTGGGCAAGGGCGTCGTGCGTGCCAAGGACACGCCGAACTTCGTCGCCAACCGTGTCGGCATCGCGGGCATGCTGGCCACGATGAAGGAAGCGCAGACGTTTGGTCTTTCGTATGACGTGGTCGACGACCTGACCGGCAAGAAGCTCGGACGCGCCAGCTCCGGCACCTTCCGCACCGCCGACGTTGTCGGTCTCGACACGATGGCGCATGTCATCAAGACGCTGCAGGACAACCTCGCGGACGATCCGTTTTTCCCCTCGTACGCGACGCCTGACGTCCTGACCAGGCTGATCGACGCCGGTGCGCTGGGTCAGAAGAGCGGTGCTGGCTTCTTCAAGAAGGTCGGCCGGGACATCTTGCGATTCGACGCTGCCACGGGTGACTATGTGCCCGCCGACAAGAAGGCCGACGAGATCATCGCGCGCATTCTGAAGAAGGCGCCTGCGGAGCGTCTGAAGCTGCTGCGTGAATCGACCAACCCACAGGCGCAGTTCCTTTGGGCCATCTTGCGCGACGGCTTTCATTACGCTGCGGTGCACCTCGCTGACATCGCCGAGTCCGCACGCGAAGTCGACTTTGCGATGCGCTGGGGCTTCGGCACCAGCCAGGGCCCGTTCGAGCTGTGGCAGGCGGCGGGTTGGAAGCAGGTGGCGGAGTGGGTCAAGGCCGACATCGATGCCGGCAAGGCATTGAGCAAGGCGCCGCTCCCCGCGTGGGTGTTCGACGGCCGTGATGGTGTGCATACGCCTGATGGGTCGTGGAGCCCGTCGCAGAACAAGTACATCGCGCGAAGCAAACTGCCGGTGTACCAGCGCCAATGCTTCCCCGAGGCGCTGGTGGGAGACGGGTCTGTGTCGCCGCTGCAGGCGGGCACTGAGCTCTTCAAGAACGACGAAGTGCGTGTCTGGACGCTCGACAACGAAGTCGTCATCGCGAGCATCACCGCCAAGCTGCACCTCATCAGCCCGCTGGTCATCGAAGGCCTGCTGAAGGCAGTCGAGATCGCGGAGCAGTCGTACAAGGGCGTGGTGATCTGGTCACCGGACGACGTGTTCTCGGCCGGCGCCAACCTCGAAGCGCTGATGCCGGTCTTCATGAAGACCGGCGGCAAGGGCATCCTGCCCGAGGTGAAGAGGTTGCAGGATGCCCTGCTGCACGTGCGTTACGCGACGGTGCCGGTGGTGGCTGCGATGCGCGGCATCGCGCTTGGCGGAGGCTGCGAAATCGCAGTGGCTTCGGCCAAGCGCGTGGCATCGATGGAAACCTATGTCGGTCTGGTCGAAGTCGGCGTGGGCCTGATCCCCGGCGGCGGCGGCTTGACCTACATCGCTCGGCGCGCGGCTGAAATGGCAGCGGCCGGCAATGCGAACGCGGACATCTTCGCCTTCCTGAAAGACGGATTTACCAACGCCGCGATGGCCAAGGTGGGCACGAGCGCGATTGAATCGCGAAAGCTCGGCTATCTGCTGGATAGCGACACCATTGTTCCCAACAAGGACGAATTGCTGCACGTGGCGATCACCGAAGCCCGGGCCATGTTCGATGCCGGATATCGCGCGCCGCACAAGAAACTGTTCCCGGTGGCCGGTCGCAATGCCAAGGCGACCATTCAAGGCCAGCTCGCCAACATGCGCGATGGCGGTTTCATCAGCGCGCACGACTATCACATCAGCTCGCTGATTGCCGATGTGGTGACGGGCGGGGATGTCGATGCCGGGTCGATGGTGACGGAAGAGTATTTGATGGCGCTGGAGCGCAAGCACTTCTGCGCGCTGCTCGATCACCCGAAGACGCAGGAGCGGATCATGGGAATGTTGCAGACCGGTAAGCCGGTGCGGAATTGATCACCATAGGCCTTCGGCTGGTGCCCGCCCGGGAAAGTGGGTGGGGCGAAGGGTCGATACATCAATCCAATCCAAGAGATCTGAAACGAAGGCCATGACGCTTCAAGACAACCCATCCTGTCCCCTCTCCCGCTCGCGGGAGAGGGTTAGGGTGAGGGCTCGCGAAC
>JAJKJU010000193.1 GCA_021153565.1 Rhizobacter sp. | reverse complement strand
GTAAACAACCATCCTATCGATCCTTGGTCAGCCTCCTCCCTTTGCCTTCAACCATTTGCGCGCGTTTCCCAGGGCTGGAAGGCCAAAGTAAGTGCCATTCACTCTAGAGCCTCGTCAGCTTCGTCTCCAGTCTTCCCCGCGATGGCGGCGCTCAACTGTGCCGCATAGTCGGGGTTCTTCCTGTACCTGTTCACCCGCAGAGTCAGCTGGCTTGCTGAGAGCACGCCTGCTCCAGCCTTCACCTTGAAGTGACGCCAAGCAAGGTCGAATATTTCCTTCGTCTGGTTGTATGTGGGTTGCCCAGTCCAAGACAAGAGTGGTGTCAGCTTTTGAAGGCGGTCCTCGATTTCCTTTGCCAGTTCAATTTGGCATTTCGGGTCTATACCAACGTTCCGCTGAATAGTTTCTGGAGAAAGCACCGCCTGCTTCCAGATTTGATTCACCCGCACCTTCGCAGCATCGGAAAGGTCCTGTGGCTCAAGTTGGACGAGCAGCGCGTCCGGGGCACTTTCGTTCTGCGTGAATACCGGCACATCGACGAACTCAAGTTCACGGTTCGGCGGCGAGTTGAAGAGATACACGTGACCGACGTAGTGCTGCCACATGCGGCCGGATCGCCCACGTATGTTGTTGAATGTGAAATAGTCGTACTTCTTTTTATTGATCTTGTTGTCCACGACAACAACATTTCGAGCAGCTGTGTTCACGCCTTCGATGAGCGTCGACGTGCAGACGAGGTAGTCGAGCAATCCGCCATTGAACAGGCGAACTTGCAGTTGAGCGATTGAGCGAGGGAGCCTTCCGTGATGAATACCGACGCCATGCGAGAGCGCGTTGACTAGCCCCCACTTCGGCGAATAGTTGGAGCTGAGCCATGCGATAGCCTGGCTCAGCTCCTCTTTTGCCTTGAACTCTCCGCGCGCCTCTGCAGTCGCCCGACCGAGTTTTCTGGCCCCACTGACCGACCCGCTGAACACGAGAGTAGGCCCTTCAAGATATGGCACCAATGCCTTTAGCCGGGAGATATCGCTCTTGCCCCCTGGAACGATGTGAGTGTCCGAGGCCACCGTGCTGAAGTCGGTGCGAATGAACAGGCAGCGATAGTTCGGACCGAACCCGTCAGGCAACTCGTCGATGCTGGGCCCAAGCATGTAGAACTGCTTGGCGCGTTTGGCCAGTTTGTAGAACGCATGGTTCAATAGAACCGCGCGTTCGTCGCCCTCTGCAGAGTCCTCAATCTGCAACTTGTAAAACTCGTCGATGACGAATAAGTCAACATCCCCGATGTGCGGATTCTCAACAACTCGCTCCTGGGTGTGGACAAAGATGTTGCGTTCGACCGGCTCCTGACTGAGATGGGTGATGATCTTGTAGCGGTTTCTGAATTTCAATAGACGGCGGCGCGTCTCGTCCACCAGCGCAAGGGTCGGAACCACCACAACGATGTTGCGATGCTTATTCGATGCGATGACCGCGTCGATGATTAGGCTCTTTCCGAAGCTGGTTGGCGCGCTCAGAACCACGCTGCGTCCGGCCATCAATTCACGATAGACCTCAGCCTGCTTAGCAGTGAACACGATGTTCTCGGGCATCGCGTCCGGCCTGTGAGCCTCTGCCGCAAGCTGATCCACAGCGTCAGCTTTCTTGAAGTCCAGATATGGAAAGAGGCCGACATTGCGAAGCAGGGTCTGTATAACGGGTTCGTAGCCTCGGAACTTGACAACGTCCTCTAGGACGCGGACGAGGATGTCGCGCGCCTCCTGGAGTTTGCCATCCTCGTCCGCCAGCGACGTGAAGACAGAAAGGTCAGCCAAGAACTTGAATGGATCGAGTTTGCCGCCATTGTTGCGGCCCGTGAGGGTTTCGCGTAGGTTGGCGTAGCTCATATGTCCTGTGCGGCGATGAGCCGTTTGTGAAGTTGATCGAGGAGGTCCGCTTTACACGACATCGGGAAGAGGAAAAGCTCAACGCGGACGCGTGTCACTGTATTGGCCTTCTTGAATCGACCATGAAGTTGAGCCAACTCCGCCGCAAGCCTTTGGGTGTACTTAGCGCACGCCTGCTTGTACGCCTGTGTCGTCGCACTTTCATAGGTCAGCAGTACCGGTACGACGATTGCGGAGACGATCTTGTCTAGCGATGTGTTCCTGTGTAGGAGTTCCTTGAGTTTTAGAGTGCCAGACCACGCGGGGTCGAGCTTGCGAGTGATGAGCAGGAACTCCCTCTTGAGGTAGTCGTCCTTGAAGTGGACTTCCAGCTCGGCGACGACGTCGGCGATGGCCTTACCGATGTCCTTGTAGAACTTCACTTCTCCTAGCCAGAGCTCTAGTCCCTGGGGAGTGTCAATGACGTGGATGGCGTCGAAGCCCTTGACGGTGTTATTGACAGCGTCCTTGAAGAAAATCTTGCTAATGGCGAGCTGCGTCTTCTGGGTCTCCCGAAGCATGGTGTGTAGCAGGAGTTCACCGAACTCGCCGCGCCGGTCGTACTTGTCCGTGTCGTAGACGGTATGGGCTGCGGCGCGAAGCTGGCTTACTGCATTGGTGCCTTTAATGGACTCGTGCTCGGAAAAGGAGAGACAGAACTCCGGCAGCCACTCCATCAGGTAGTGCGAGAGCTGCTTGGCTCGCCAGGCGCCAGATTCAAATCCGGCACAGACGCCATGCAACCTCGGATCGAGCTGCATGTTTCTGCAATGCACATCAAAAAACGCGGGCATAGACGGGTTCGCTCTACCTACGGCGCAGTAAAGGGCAGACAAGGTCGTGACGTGCCGCCGGACCACTGCATGCAGCCCCCGGGCTTACCGGCCCACAACAGACATTCGTCGTCACTTTGGCAGAAGATACCAGCGCGCACCCCTGGCCGCATACCTGCAGACTTTTACAGGTTGCCAGCACAACGCAGTGCTCATAGCCTGGGCCCTGTAGTGGGCCCATCCCATCGTTCATGAGCGAGCCACTTGCGGAATGCAAAGGCCCATCGAACTATCTCTGCTCCGACCCGCGAACCAACAATGAAATCCGGCCGCGGCTAGGCCCTGATGCACGTCAGGCGATCCCAGCACACTGGTCGTCATCGCCCTGGGCGAACTGCTGCTGACAAGGCTGACGCTGGACCAACTCACCGAGCTCGACGGAGCTGCGCGCCAGCAAGCCTACGAACTGCAACGCACACTCGACAACGTTGAGCGGCAATTCGGCCACGCAAATCGCCCGCGCGCAGGTTGCACCCGGCGCACCGCTGCTCGGCTTCATCGAGTACGCGGACATATGGAAGTTGAGCACTTGCATGGCTTCCATTGCTCGCCAATCGAGCCAAAGACAGAACCAATAGCCTCGTCAGCTTCCAGTCATCTCCTGATCAGCCTGCGTTCAGGTTGCCGTGCTTTTTCGTGCGCCCTTCGACGCAATTCCACGTCCCTTACGTAGTTCCCACGCTGTCTGATTCGGCTCGATCTCTCGGACTGGACATTCATCGGCTCGTCGACTGACTTCATTCCGGATGCAAAGACGGACTACCAATTCATGTCACTACCCTACCTATGAATGACAGAAACTTGGCCAGAGGCCTATTCCTCATACTGATCTCGCTTGCATTCGGCCTGCAGGCACTGCGTTACCCGATCGGCCAATTCGGTCGTGCGGGTGCTGGACTGTTTCCCTTGATGGTGAGCAGCCTTCTGTTCTTGATCGGCGTCATCACGGTGGTGCGTTCGCGCTTCGATAAACGCGTGCATCTGGACTTCAACCCGAAGAACATCATCCCAGACCTCCCAAGCCACTGGCAGCAGAGGGCTAAATCCAAACCGGTCACCCTCGAATGAACCACGCCCAACCACCTCCCATTGCGTCATGCAATCACCCGAACGAAATCACCGACGCCTCGTTGGTCAGCGCCGAAAGCACGCTCATGCCGGTGATTCTGGATGTCTTGGGATTCCCGCTGCTACTGCGGCTTGACACGGTCACCTCGAGTCGCGAGAAGTCTCCCTCGGCGTCGATGTGCCCGACGTTTCCGGTCGCGTCGGGATCGGCGATCAGTTGCACCGTCGTCTGCTCGAAGCCCAATCCGGCCATCGCGACCGTGGCGGCCAGGTTTGCATTCTTCGGATAGCACCGCGCCGCGTCTCTTGCCGTGCCTTCGAAGATGACCGTCCTCGAAGCGAGTGCCAGAAGATCAAAATCCTGCTCCGCAGGCGTGCCGAGCCACGATTTCGGCGGCTTGGTGGACGAATACCGAACACGCCTCAAGCCCGCGCGGCGAAGCGCCAGCAGGCCGTCGATCCCGGCGATCGCGCCGACCGGCAGCACGACCTGGACACCACCAGCGCATGCGGCCTGTTCAAGGCGAGTGTAGAGAGACGGGTCGGCCAATCCACCGACCGAAAGCATCAGCAGACGGGTCTCGTGGCAGAGCACGCGCTCGGCATGCTGGACGACTGCGGCATGCCCGGCGGCCTCGATGACGATCTCCGGTGCCAGCGCCAGCAGTTCGTCGATGCCCGAAGTCACGGCAACGTCGCGCGGCACCAGTGCCTTCGCCTCGGCGACCTGATGCTCACGAACCAGCAAGGCGGTCAACCGATGGCCCGTCACCGGTGCGCGCGACCAAGTGTCAACGATCGACTTGCCGATAGCACCAAATCCGATGAGGCCTACTCGCTTGACTTGCATGGTGCGCTTCCGGTGGTTCTTGTCGTGCAAGTGTGCCCAAGCCGTCGATGGTTGAGAACGCGAAACTCTCGTGCAGGGCATTGCGGAACTCGCAACGCCCGAGAGGCTGAGAGTATTTCGAACGTGTCCGAGCAGCACGTCAAAAGGCGCCTGATCTAGGCGCAAAGCGCAGCCATAGCTTGGGCTTGGCGAGCATTTGCAACAACGAGCAGGGGGCTTTTGGCGTGATGAGCGGGCATGATCGAAAAGCTCTCAATCTCCGAGCCCGTCGCCATCAATCAGTCATGTTGAGCGACCCGCTGCAATTCGTCGAGAAACAGCTTTAGCAGCCGGGAAGGCCTGCGCGAACCGAGCACGATGATGTCCGCCGTGGTCTGCGTCAGTGCAGCGTCGTCGACGACGATTGACTTCAGCCTGCCAAGCGTGCGGTCCAGTTCGATACTGAGCCTCGGGAGCAGCGAGCCGCCCGCTCCCTGGCGAGCGAATGCGCGCAGGGCGTCGAACGAGTCGGTGCTGAGAGCAGGCGTCAGCGTGACGCCTGCGGCTTGGCTGGCGCGGTCGAGGATCTGCCTGACCCCGAACGTCGGCTCCGGCATCGCCAGCGGAAGGCTCTTCAATTCGGCGATAGTCACTGACTCGAGTCTGGCCATCGGATGATCGGCGGCGATCGCGAGGATGATCGGCTCCGGGAAGCGCGCGAGGAATCGCAGCTCAGTGTCGGCAGGCGCACAGAAGGTCAGACCCACGTCGACCTCGCCGAGCTTCACGGCTTCGATCACCCTAGGCGCCGGCAGCATCCTCAACTGGAACGACACTCCATCGAACTTGGCGCGAAACGCGCTGATGGCCGTCACCGCCCGTTCGGAGATCGTGCTCTCGACGGCCGCGATTCTCACGAAGCCGCGACGCGCGCCCTTGAGGTCGTGGATGTCGGCGCGCAGGCTGTCGTAGTCGAGCAGTACCGCGCGAGCGTATTCGGCCACCATCTTTCCGGCAAAGGTCGGCATGACGCCTGCGGCGGAGCGGTCGAAAAGTTGCGCGCCCATTTGATGCTCTAGCAACTGGATCTGTCTGCTGACGGAGGATGGCGCGATACCGAGGTTCTCGCCGGCGGCCCTGATCGATCCCGCTCTCACGGCCTCATAGAACGCTCGAAGGCTAGCGGGGAAAAGCATCTTGGGCCGTCCGCGAATGATGAGTTGACCAATCTCCATTCTCACTCGACCAGCGGCCAACCTCGGCACGCTCGCATGGCGGGCTACCGGGTGTCGGTGCCGGCACTATCTTGATCCAGCGACGACAGTGACCTGAGAGGCTGAGAGTATTTCGATCATGCCCGCTCATCACGTCAAAAGCCCCCCTGCTCGTCGTTGCAAATGCTCGCCATAGCCCGGGCTATGGCTGTGCTTTGCGCCTGGATCAGGTGCCTTTTGACGTGATGAGCGGGCACGCTCGAAAAACTCTCAACCTCTGAAGCCACGCGACCTGCCCGGCGGACGTCGCGCAAGTGCGGATCTACTTCGGCCCACTTTCGAACGCCATGTCGCATAGACATACGGGGATGGGTACCCCTATTCCATGGGATGGCCCCCCTCTTGTTGGCTCGATAAGGTCGCAACTCTTGGCGTCACCAATGCCGGGATGCTATTGTGTCGGAACACTTCCTCGTTGGCCATGGCCGATAAGTGTTGAGTTGTGATCTGGCGCCAGATTCCGTTCATCCCGCAGCAACGACGAACAGCGTCGCCTTGCGACACCCCATGCGCCTACCCGGGCATCGGGAAACATCCGGGTCGTCCACCCGCAATGCACATTCACACACCACAAATTGTCAGGGATTCAATGAAATTCGATTTGATAGTGGTAGGCGAAGGGCTCGCCGCACTGACCACGCTTCTGCATCTTCCGCAGAGTCTCAAGGTCGGCGTCATCTCGCGAAACAAGCTCGACGAATCGTCAAGCTGCTGGGCGCAGGGCGGCATATCCGCCGTCTTCTCGCCGGATGACAACGTCGACAAGCACGTGGCGGACACGCTAGCCGCGGGTGACGGGTTGTGCGACGAGGCCGCCGTACGTCGCATCGTCGCGGAAGGCCCCGCTGTGCTCGACTGGCTCATCGACATGGGCGTGCCGTTCACGCGAGAAAACGGCGACATCCACCTCACGCGGGAAGGCGGCCATTGCGAACGTCGCGTCGCACACGTCGACGACATGACGGGCCGCGGCATCATGCAGACGCTGCAGGCCAGGGTCTCCGCGCTGCCCAACGTCGCCTGGATCCGGCAATACGAGGCCGTGGAACTCTTGTCAGACGGACGTCGTGTTAATGGCGTGATCGCCAGCAGTCTCGCGGACGGCGACGTGACGGTGTTCAGCGCACCGGTGATCGTTCTCGCCACCGGCGGCATCACGGGGCTCTATCCATACGCCACGAATCCGCATGCCAGCAAGGGCGAGGCCATTGCGATGGCGTGGCGTGCGGGCGCGGCGATCGAGAATCTGGAATTCGTCCAATTCCATCCCACGGCATTCCAGTTTGAAAATCGCGTCGTGAGCCTGATTACCGAGGCCGTGCGAGGCGAAGGCGGCCATCTGTACAACGCCGCCGACGAGCGCTTCATGGCGCGCCATTCGTCACAGGAAGAACTTGCGCCCCGCGACATCGTCGCACGCGCCATCTATTCGGAGATGGATAGACATCGCTCGTCGCACGTCTGGCTGGACATCACCCATCGCGGCCGCAGTTTCGTCGAGCATCATTTTCCCAATCTCGTCGAGCTGACCAGGCAATACGGCTGTGACCTGTCGACGACGAGGGTTCCGGTGTCGCCGGCCGCCCACTACACCTGCGGGGGCGTCGCCGCCGAGGTGTCGGGGCAGACCCGCATCGAAGGCCTGTTCGCGATCGGTGAGGTGGCGAACACGGGCCTCCATGGAGCCAACCGCCTCGCCAGCAATTCGCTGCTCGAATGCGTCGTGATGGGGATGGCCTGCGCCGAGGCGATCTCGGGCAAGAGCGATTTCGCAGGCAGCAAGATGACAGCTCGCATTCCCGCCGTCATCGAGACCGGCCTGCCGGCGGACCTGCTGCCTGAATTGCGCCAGATTCTCTGGAACGCCGCGGGGATCGTCCGAACACACAAGGGGATGCGCGACGGACTTCGACAACTCGATGATCTGAAGCATCGCAGGCGCGCACTCCTGCCATACGGACAGGCCCTGCAGGCCAACAACCTGCACGACGCAGCCTTCCTCGTACTGCACAGCGCGTCATTGCGCACGGAATCGCGCGGGGGCCATTTCAACGCGGATCACCCAGCCAGGCTGGCTGCCGCGCCGACCATCGTCGCCGGCAGTCACCGAACGTTCTGGAAGGCGCCGGAGCCGGGCACGACACGCATCGAGGAGTTTCTTCTCGCCTAAGGATTTGGCCCGAAACAATTTCCCGTTTTGGGGGCGCTGGGCGGGCGCGCTGCGGCGTTGCTCCTCACTTGTGTGGCTCGCCACACGGCGCTCGGAG
>JAJKJU010000192.1 GCA_021153565.1 Rhizobacter sp. | reverse complement strand
GGGGAGAGGGTTGGGGTGAGGGGTCTCTCAAAAATCACCCCCATCTCCCAGCATCTGAAATTCACATCGATTTCGGTCGAAAACTCACATCACTGCAAGAGCATGTCGTCAAAGCCAGTAAAGACGCGCAACCTTCCGCGTGTCCAGCGTGCGTAAAGGTCAGCTCTGGGATAGGGCCGGGGGTGAGGTCCATGGGCGATAAATAAAGCCATGGGTTGCCATCACCGCAGCCCCTCACCCAACCTCTCCCCAGAGGGGAGAGGAGCCAATACAAGACCTTGAAAGGGATGGCACTTAGTGTGCACCTTTTGCGCTTGATCCAAGGCGTCGTCTCGACACCGAAATGCCGAGCGATTCAGCAAGCCACAGACGCGGTGAATGAGATCCTGCTGAACCTCGAACACTCCATCTCCCGGATTGCGGGACGCAGTCGTGCCATCTCGATGGTCGTGACTTTCGCCCTTCTTCATAGGACATGCCCTCAGTGCATCAGTGGCAGAGTTGCACCAAAGTTTCAATCCACAACACCAGGGAGCGCTCATGAGCCAATACGAATTACTCGCCAGATGGTTTGAAATTTCATCCCAGAGTGGCTCAGGCATCGAAAGGCCAGCCCGAAACAGGTGAAGCCTGACGAACTGGAAAAGTCATTTTGAGTTGTATCCACGGCAAGGAAAACCTATGAGCACCGTGACCTTCATCATGGCAGCATTCGCCTTTGCTGCTGGCCTTGTTGTTCAATGGTCGATTCTGCGGACGATGTACCGCGCCACGCTCGCCAAGCAATGCGCTCGGCACAAGGAATCACAGCGGACCATGAACGATCGTCTCGTCCAAGCACGCAGGCAGGTCAATCATCTCCAGCACGATCTGGCTGCGGCCCGGCTGCAATCCAAACGCCCCAGGACAGACGACGTGGGCCAATCTCTCGACAACTCAGCTCACGCGAAGCAAGCGCAATCGCTTGATGAGGGGTCGCCGCAGAATCGTTCGCAGAAACATGGCTACGCCGACTCGCTGCTGTTCTGAGTAAAGCGCATTGTCTTGGCCGGCTGCGCGGATCTCGTGAGCTTCGCCGGGTGGAACGGATCTGGTGCAAGGCACTGAATCGCCGTTCAGCCGCGAGCCCAAAAAAGCCAGGCATAGGCCTTGCCTGTTGTACTGCATGTCATCGATGGGCCGGACGCTGCCTGCATGGCTCGGCATCGCATGGATCGCCGCGGGCACCGCCGTGTGCGCGCAAGTCAAACCCACGCAAGACCTGCCGCCCGTCATCGTGACGGGCACGGCTGCACCGTCTGTGGAGAAGTCCTTTCGCAAGATGGTGCAGGGCATGGACTACTTCGAGACGATGCGGCCCGTCCTCGCGCCCGATGCCACGCTGCGTTTCAAGCTGCTGCCGCGCAAGTCGGGCACGGACATGGACCACATTCTCCTGGAGGTCATCGGCACCACCTTCGACTACGAAGTGCCCATCGCCTCCGACCACACTTTCGTGCTCCGGCGCGATGCCAAAGCCATGCGGGAGAACGCCATTGTCACGCCCAACCGCAGGCGCCTGAGCATGACGTGGCGCACCGAAATCCGCACGCCGGGATGGCCTGCCGGCACGCGGCGCTTGGGCGACCTGCGCCTGGAATGCCTGGTGGGCCTGGAAGCCGACCTGGTGTCCAACAGCAATCCGTTCGGCCGGCTTGCCGAGTTGTTCACGGACAAGCAGAACTATTGCAACCGCAAGGAAGCGAAGTACCTCTTCTTCGCCGAACGGCCACTCTTCAGCGTGACGCTGGTGGCGGGCACGCGGCGCGAAGTGTTGCCCATCGACCAGCTGTACGCCGCAGCCAGCGACGATCCGGGCTTGAAGAGCGATTTGCCGTATTGCGATTGCGAGGTGCTGGTCGATCGCACCTACTTTCTGCCGCTGGGTGACCGCAGGTGGCCGGACGACACTCGGGTCGAGTTCGAATACATGGATGAAGGACCATGAAACGCAAGGCTTGCATCGCCGCCTTCACGGCCAGCCTTTGCGTGGCTTGCGCCAGCTCGCCAAATACTGTGCCGCAAGGCCACGGAACGATCCTCACGCCACAGTCTGCGCTGGACATGATTTCCGTCGGCAAGAGCCGCAAGGCCGATGTCTCTTCAGCCCTCGGCGCCGCCATCGTCATTCCGTTCGACAGCGGGTATGAAGTCTGGGTTTATCGATGGGCCGGCGCCGACAAGACACCGCGTTCTGCGACCGAACTGGTGGTGCTGTTCGGGCCGTCCGGCTTGGTCGCCAAGTCCCGGGTCCGACCGGGCTATGCGCCTTCGGACTAGTGTCGCGTCAAGCCAGAAGTGTCGGTTGATCGCGCCGCTGTCGCAGCGCAGTGCAAGGCGCGCCGAAGAGTCATAGCCGTCGCTATGGCGAGGAGGCGCAACGCCGCAATGCGCTTCGAGAGCAAGCGAGCAGCCGGCATTTGTGGCTTGACGCGACACTGGTGCAGCGTTTCACGCTATGCGGAACGCGGGATCGGTGTGCCCGGCCTCTGTCTGCTCGGGCAGCGCGCTCACCAACGGGTTCAGCAACCGGGCCACCTCCTTCAGAAGCATCTCGATCGCGTCGTCGCCGGCCTCCTGCTCGCAGGCCAGCTCCAGTGCTTGTGCCGCGTGCTGAACTTCCGGCATGCCCAGGGTGCCTGCAACGCTCTTGAGGTCGTGAGCGCAGCGCATCGCGACCGCAGTGTCCTCGCGAGCGCGTGCGTCCCGAAAGCGCATCTCGAAGTCGGCTTCACTCTGGCGGAACATGCCCAACAGCCGCCGGTACAGCGCCTCGTTGCCTCGGACGGCCTTCAGGCCGGCGCGTTCGTCCAATCCCGGCAGCGTTTCCAGCGTCGGTCCCGTGGATGGCGGCGTTTTCGGCTGCACCCAGCGAGCCAAGGTCGCAAACAGCTCATCCACATGGAAAGGCTTGGCAACGTGGTCGTTCATGCCGGCCGCAAGCACTTTTTCGCGATCACCAGTCATCGCGTTGGCGGTCATCGCGATCACTGGCAGATCTTTGAACTCGGGGCGCTGGCGCAGTGCGTGGGTCGCCTCGTACCCGTCCATCACCGGCATCTGGCAGTCCATGAGGACCGCATCGAAGCTGTCGCGCTCGAGCGCGGTGAGCGCCGCCCGGCCATCGGCAGCGATCGTGACCACGATTCCGGCGCCGCCGAGAAGGTCGCACGCCAGTTCCTGGTTGATGGCGTTGTCCTCCACGAGCAGGATGCGCGCGCCGGCCAAGCCGGCCTGATTGGCCTGCAGCAGGTCCTGCAGCTGCTCTCTGCGGCGCGGCCGCGCCGCAGGGCGGCCCAGCGCGGCGAGGCAAGCGTCGAGCAGCGCCGACGGCATGACGGGCTTGGCCAACAGTGCTGCCACTCGCAGCTGCCGCGCCTGCAGTTCCCGTTCTGCCCTTTCGCGGTTGAAGGCCGTGACCATCAGCACCGTCGGCGACGCATGGCGACCGCCCGCGTTCGCCAGCCGCGCCAAGCACTCGATGCCGTCCATGCCGGGCATGCGCCAGTCGAGCAGCAGCAGTTTGAACGGACGATCCGCGGCATCAGCACACGCCACCGCGGCCAATGCCGCTTCGCCGTCCGCCACCGTCTCACCTTCGAGCCCGAGCGACGCGACGAGCGCGCACAGCAGGTCACGAGCCGCCGGGTTGTCGTCCACGACGAGAACCCTCGCGCCTTGCAGTTCACCGGCGTCCGTTACCGGCTGGGAACCCGCCTGCAGGCCGAAGGGCAGCGTGAAGTGGAAGCAACTGCCGCGGCCGATTTCGCTGTCGACACCCATGCGGCCGCCCATGCGTTCCACGAGGTGGCGGCAGATCGCCAGTCCCAGCCCGGTGCCGCCGTAGCGCCGGCTGGTCGACGCATCGGCCTGCGTGAAGGGCTGGAACAGTCGATCGCACATGTCGGGCGCCAGCCCGATGCCGGTGTCGCGCACTTCGAAGCGCAGGGTGGTGCATTCCGCAGCGCGCTCGACCAGCGAGACTGCCACCGTCACCTCGCCGCGCTCGGTGAACTTGACGGCGTTGTTGCCGAGGTTCAGCAGGATCTGCCCCAGCCGCGAAGGGTCGCCGACCAGCGCCGTGGGCAGATCGTGCGGTAGCGAGAACAGCAGCTCCAGCCCTTTCTCCTCGGCGCCCATGCCCGTCAGGTTGGCCACTTGGTCAAGCACGTCGCCCAACTGGAACCCAATGTCCTCGATCTCCAGCTTGCCGGCCTCGATCTTCGAGAAGTCGAGGATGTCATTGATGATGCGCAGCAGCGACTCGGCCGCGCCATGCACCTTCTCGACGTAGTTGCGCTGGCGCGCGTCCAGCCCGCTTCGCAACGCGAGGTACGACATGCCGAGGATCGCGTTCATCGGCGTGCGGATCTCGTGGCTCATGTTGGCAAGGAACTCGCTCTTGGCCTGGGTGGCGGCCTCGGCAGCGTGCTGCGCGCGTTCCATCTGCTCGGTGCGTTCGCGCACCCGCTGCTCCAGTGTGTCGGCCAGACCGCGAACCTCGGCGCGCGATCGGCGCAGCCGCACGATGAAGAACACCGTCCCGCCCAGCGCCAACAGGCTGCCGACGAGCACCGTCCACAGCCAACGCTGCTGCAACGCGCGCGCGCGCAGTTCGACAGCCTGCCGCTCGCCGCGGCGCTGCAGATCCGCCAGTTCACGCAGCCGCGCCTCTTCGCGACGGTGCTGCGCTGTTTCGACCAGGCGTTCGGCACTGCGCTCGGTACTGGCTCTCGCCTGCATGTCTGCGGCCTCGAGCGCGAAGCGGTAGGCGCGCTTGTTGTCTCCCGCGGCCGCCGCCAGTTCGGCAAGGCGCCGCGATGCCAACGACTTGTACGCCGGTTGCCCGAGCGTCTGCGCACGGCGGTAGGCGTGCTCGGCCTCGGCGAGCGCCTCGGCCGGGTGCCCAAGCCCTTGCTCGATCTGGCTGCGCTGCACCGCGGAAAAGAAAAAGCCGGCCGGCAGCTGGGTGATCTTGAGGATCTCACGACCCTGTTCGTTCGCGGCCAGCGCCACTTGCAACCGGCCCTCCCGCAGCGCCACTTCCGCACGCATGTTCACGGCAATGCCCAGCGCCGTGGGAGATTTGACGGCGGTGAAGGTCTGGATGGCCTGTTCGAGGTGCTGTTCGGCCTTGGCGTGGTCGCCGGCCTGGTACGTAGCTTCGAACATGACCAACAGCGCGTAGCCCTCCTGCAGCTTTGATCTCGCGAGCTTGGCCTGCCTCAGCATCCCCTCGATCTGCGGCACCGCTTCTGCGTGGCGCCCGCTTTGCATGTAGGCGATCGCCAATCCGTGGTGTGCATACGCCATCGCGAGCGGATCGCCGGCGCGCTGCGCCGCGTCCAGCGCCTGCAGCGCCATCGTCACCGCCTCTTCGAGCCGGCCGACGCGGCGGTACACCAGTGCGCCGCGGAACAGGGCTTCGGCGAGCAGGTCCGGCCGGTCCACGCCTTCCAGCGCCGCCATGGTCTGCGAGGTCACGTCCACCAGTCGGCCGACATCGTTCCGGTTCACCGCCGCAAGCCCGATGTTCATGTCGGCCTCGGCCTGGCTGGCGCGGTCGCCAGCGGCCGTGGCCTCGCGCAGTGCCTGCTCGGCGTGGGCCATCGCCTCGGATGTCTTGGCCAGGTGAACTTCGATGCGAGCCAGCAGATTGAGCGCACGCACCCGGTCGGCCGCAAGCGCGTCCGACGGCAGATCAGCCTGCAGGCGCAGCGCCTGCACATGCGCCGCCGGGGCGTCGTTGTCGGCCAGATTGCGCACGGCGACCGCTCGCAGTCGCCAGTCGTCGATCGGTGCCGCCATGGCGACCGCCCACAGGAGCAACCAGGCCCCCAGCGCGCACGCCCATCGAACGCCGGCAATCCTCACATTCGCAGGCTCAGGCTCGTACCGATCTGACGGTCGTTGACCCAGGCGCTCTGCGGGCGGCTCTCCACGCCCCAGTACGAACGGCGCAAAGTACCCAACAGGTTT
This sequence comes from Rhizobacter sp., assembly GCA_021153565.1. GTDB lineage: Bacteria > Pseudomonadota > Gammaproteobacteria > Burkholderiales > Burkholderiaceae_C > Albitalea. The sequence goes on along the minus strand of JAJKJU010000192.1, from coordinate 5,121 downwards.
CCTGCATCCAGCGACCAGGTCAGCCGCTCGGAAATGCGCCAGCGCAGCGAGGCGTCCAGCCAGCCGTAGGCCCGCGTGGTGGCCTGCAAGGTGCCGACCCCGACGATGTTCGCGGTGCCGCTTGGAAAACTGCTTCGCCAGTTCCACGCAAGCCGCGCAGACCAGGCGCCTTGCTCGTACAGGCCCACGAGGTTCAGGCTGCGACGCGACATGTTCTGCAACGGCGCGTCCGCCTTCAACACTGGGTCGTAGACGCTGCTTGAAATGAAGGTGGCATTGGCCTGAAAGCCAAGCCCGCGCCAGGCGCCGGGCAGGAAATCGAGGAACCGTTGATAGGCCAGCTCCAAGCCGCTGACGCGGCCGACGTCGGTGTTGTAGGGGCGGCTCACCTGGTACTGTTGACCGTCATGCGTTTCAGTTTCGCTGCGCGTATTGATGAACCCGTCCACGCGCTTCCAGAAGATCGTGGCTGAGGCGGCGTGCCCCGCACCGAGGTAGGCCTCTGCGGCGAGGTCCACATTCGTCGCTCTCAACGGGCGCAGCCCCGGGTTGCCTGCCGTGCCCTGGTTGAGCGAAGGGTTGATGCTATTCGGCGTGAGCGTGATTGACGGCGAAAGCAGGTTGAAGTCGGGCCGCGTGATCGTGCGCGAAGCCGCGGCCCGGAACTGCCAAGGGCCGCCCGCACGCCAGCGCAGGCCGGCGCTGGGCAGCCAGTCGGTGGTCGTGGTGTCGACGTCGATCGGCTCGACGGTGCTGCTCGACGGCACGCTCTGGTTGCCGGATGTGAGGGAATGCGTGTGTACCAGGCGCAGCCCGAACTGGCCATCGAGCGCCATCGCCGGCAGGTGCCAGCCGGCCTCTGCGTATGCGGCGTCGGTGCGTTCCCTGATGCGCCACACCCCGAGCGCGCCGCCAGCGGTGGGCAGCGGCGTCGAGATGCCGAAGGCGTTGCGCAGCGCGACCGGGTCGCGCGCGTCGGCAAGCGTGTCGGTGAGGTAGCGGTCGAGGCTGCTTCCGACACCGTTGAGGAAAGGGCCATACGGGTAAGCGACGGTCCGGCCCGGAAAGTCGGACGCGAGCACTGTGCCCGGTACCGCAACGTCGCCGAAGATCAGGTTGGGGGCATTGTCGGCTTCGCGGCGCGCCTGCCGCCACCCCAGCGCCACGCGCTCGAACATTCCCTTGTCGAGCTGCCATTCGGCGTCGATGCGGCTGGCCAGCAGGCTGCCCTGCAGCGGACGCACACGGTAGGCGAGCGACGCATAGCGCAGGTTGGCCGGGTCGGTCAGGCCGGTGCCCTCGACCGAGGTGCTCGGCGCCTCGCCCGACAGATCGTGCGTGAAGCGCGCTGCCGTTCCGGCGAGCGTGGGGCCAGAGAAGAACAGCCGGTTGAGGCTGCGGGTACGGCTGAGGTCCGCGCTCAGGCGCAGGTCGCCGCGAGTCCACGAGCCTCCTGCTGCGACCTGATGGGTGCGGTCAATGGTGTCGCGCGCGAAATTGAGGATGGACACCGGAGCGTTTGTCCAGGTGATGTGCTGCACATCGTGGGTGCCCGGAAACAGCACAACGCTCGCCGGGTCGAAGCTGCTGCCGGTGCGGATGTTCGGGCCAACGTTGACTTGCAGGGTGTCCTGCTTCGTGCGCAGCTCGGCGTAGTGCGCCTCGGCGTAGAGATCGAGGTCGGATCTGGGCCGCCACCCGAGCATCACGCTGCCCGCCTGGCGGCGGCGCCGGCCGAAGCTGGTGCTCTCGGACGTGCTGCTGGGAGCGACGGTGTCCTCTCCCGGCACGAGGTCAATCGGACAGGGCGAGGACGCCACCGCGGGGGCGCGCGCGCTGCACACCATCGGGTTGCCGGTGCCCTTCTGGTCTTCGCGCCAGGCGCGGTCCTGCAGCACGAGGTTCACCAAGATGGCGGCCTCGCCGGCGCCGACGGCCGCGCGGCCACCGTAGAGCACCGAGAACTGGCCGGCGCCCTTGTCGACCCGGTCGCCCGACAAGTAGCGCGCCGAGAGCGCCAGGCTGGGCTCTTGGAAATCGAACGGGTGCCGCGTGCGCAGGTCCACCGTGCCGCCGAGGCCGCCCTCGATGCGCGAGGGCGACGAACTCTTGTAGACGTCAATGCCGGCCAGCATTTCACTCGGGAGGTCGGCGTAGTCGAGTGCGCGGCCGAAGCCGGCGGTGAACAATTCCCGCCCGTTGAGCGTGGTCTCGACCTGCACCAGCCCACGCACCGACGCGACCGAGGCCTCGCCGCGATCGCGCGTGATCTGCACGCCGGTGATGCGCTGGACCGCATCGGCCACGCTGAGGTCGGGCAAGCGGTTGATTTCCTCCGCGACGATGCCATCGACGATGTCATCGCTGCGGCGCTTGCGGTCGACAGCAGACTCGAGGCTCGCGCGGGTGCCGAAGATGATCACGGGCTCGAGACGGTATTGCGCCGATAGGGGGATCGGCAGCAATAGCGCCACTGTGACGGCCGGAATGGCCAACTTGGTCTGTTTCATAGGGCCTCCACAGGCATGCCGAACAGAATGAAGAAGCGGCCTTGCACGACTCAACTCAGAGGCTGAGAGTTTTTCGAGCGTGCCCGAGCAGCATGCCAAAAGGGACCTGATCTAGGCGCAAAGCGCAGCCATAGCGGGCTAGGGCGAGCATTTGCAACGACGAGCAGGGCTCTTTTGGCGTGATGAGCGGGCATGATCGAAATACTCTCAGCCTCTCAGTGTTTTGCATGAGACAACCCGCCCCTGCAGCATCGAGTTGCCCGACAGCACGTCAATCAGCATTCGCCGCCCCTCGAAAACGAGCCTGGCCGCTGGCCCATGACGTTTCGAGATGATCTCAGCAATGCCGCCTGGGAGTTATATCGGAACCCCGTAGGAAGACGAACCGACCTCTATTCAGGTGACCGGCTGTCGTCCGCGAGCTTCACATGGGCCGGCACCGTGACTAAGCTAGTGAGCGAGGGGCGGGCCTGTGTAAATGGCGCCGCGGTCGGCGCTGGCTCTGCATGGTTTGCCGTATCCGCGCTGGGCGCATTCGGGTGTCGCGAGCGAGTGGCGTTATCGCCATTGGCTCGACCGCGCGAGAAACGAAAGGAGCGATTCGATGGCCAGTTACATGGTGGTTCGCCACAATGTTCGGAACTTTGCCGAATGGAAGGCTGGGTACGACGCCCACCTTTCGAAGCGTGTCGAAGCGGGTCTGACCGAGAAGCATCTGCTTCGCGGTGCCGACGATACGAACGAGGTGTTCCTGCTGTTCGAGGCACGGGACCTGAACCGCGCGCGGGGGTTTGCCGAATCGGCGGACTTGCGCGAGACGATGCAGAAGGTTGGCGTCGTCGGCAAGCCCGATATCTACTTCTTCAACGGCTGAGTGGCTGAGAGTTTCTTGGCGACATCAACTGCAGGTTTCATGCGGGTTTGCGGGGTGGTACCACGCTGCAACCCGCATGGATGTGTTACCTGGCGTAGTGGCCGTCTTTCTTGATCATGGAGAGTTCTGAAAACGTCAGGCCGGTGTGCTCGGTCGGCGTGTACTTGACGAAGATGCCCCCGAGGTCGTAAGACTTGAGCGTTTCGAGCGCCGTCTTCACGGATTCCGGGGTGGGGTTGCTGCCTGCACGCTTGAGTGCTTCAACCACGACTTTCATGTTGATGTAGCCTTCGAGGCTGCCGTAGCTGAACTCCTTCTCCCCCAGCTTCTTCATGGCAGCCTGGTACTCGGCGATGATCGGCATGCCCGGGTTCCAAGGGTACGGCACCACCTGGGATACGACGACGCCTGTCGCGTCGGCCCCAATGGACTTGTACAAACCCTGCCCGTTCAAGAAGGAGAAGGAATAGAAGCGCGCCTCCACGCCCGATGCGCGATACGCTTGGATGAACTTGGCTGCGACAGTGTTGGTCGCCGCCAGAACCACGGCGTTGGGTTTGAGTGCGGCAAGCTCCTTGGCCTTCACTGCCGCGTCCGAACCGTCCTGCTTGATGGCCGCGCTGCCCACCAGCTTTTCCCCGCGTTGCTCAACCATCTTCTTTGTGGCTTCCATGGCGGATCTGGCACCCGGATTGTCGTTGTGCGCGAAAGCAATCCGCGTGATGCCGACGGTGAACAAGTGGTTGACGATGCGCCCATACTCCTCGTCGTAACTGATACGCAATGGAAAACCATACTGCGTGAACTTCATGACAGGTGCGGCGCCGGAATACGGGGCGATGAGCGGCACCTTGATCTCGTTGGCCGCGCTCAAGGCACCTATCGAGGAGGTGGTGCCGATGGGCGTCAAGACCGCGACGGCGCCTTCACTCGCGAACTTCTTTACGTTCGCCGCTGCCTTCTCGGCGTCGTTGGCGTCATCAGCCTGCCGTAGCTCAAGCAAACGCCCGTTGACTCCGCCCTTGGCATTGGTTGCGACGAGCATCGCGCGGATTCCGATCAAAGGCTCGGTCGACAGCCCGGCCAGCGGGCCAGTTTGGACGTAGGTCTGCCCGATGAGGATTGGCGGTCCGCCTTTTGATTGCGCAGCGGACCCAAGCGAGACCGTGACTGCAAGTGCACCAACAAGAATGTGAGTTGCGATCTTCATAGGATTCTTCTGTGGGGAAACGCCGATGTGTCAGCAGGGCTGGACGCTGCCAGCAGATCTGCTGTCAGCGACCAGCCCGTTCCGCACGCATCACCTCAAATGCTTCGGTGGTTTGTGCTGGAGGTGCCTATGGATTCGGGTTAGAAACTTTCCCAGTCATCCGTTCCCGTCGCTTGGTTTGCCGCAGCAACTGCAGGCTTTGCCACAGGGCTCGATGCAGGCTTGGCATGCGTTGCTTTTGCCGATCCGAATTTCGGCCGCGTCACATTCTTCGCGCGGTCCGGTCCGCGACGCTCCACGGTTTGAGCCGCGACACTTGCGCTCGATACGTGGTGCTCGACCTGACCAGTCTTGAATACAGCCACGGCCCCGACCAGTTGTTGAGCCTGCACCTTCATGCTCTCGGCTGCCGCGGCGCTTTCTTCGACCAGTGCCGCGTTCTGCTGCGTGGCCTGGTCCATCTGACTCACCGCCTCGCCCACTTGGGCGACACCAGCGCTTTGTTCCGTGCTGGCCGCGCTGATCTC
>JAJKJU010000191.1 GCA_021153565.1 Rhizobacter sp. | reverse complement strand
TCACACACCCAAGGTAGGAGCCCAGTGCGTGAATTACGCCCGCTGGGATCTGTGCGGGGGGCGTCCAGCAATGGGTGTCTCTACCGCGATCCATGTCCTTATGCAGCAACTCTTCGACCAACGTGCCGTCCTTGTCGATGAATACCGCGCGCGCGAGCACGACTTGCTCCGAGGACTTGTGATGCGATGGAACCATGGCACATGCGACTCCCGAATGATCCCCGCGCCATTTTGGGCGTGACGACGCGGGGCGACAAGTCTGGCGTACCCCCTTCAGCTCGGGCTGTCGTCAATCTGCTCTTCGGGATCGTCGTCTTCGTTTTCCTCGCGATCCTCGGCGGCAAGCTCGTCCAGGGCCGCCATGTCGATGAGATCGAGTTCCGCGTCGCTCAACCCGAAGGCCGACGACGTTTCATCAGTCAGATTCTGGATGCGGTCGGGAAAGATGTCATTGCCCGCGCGAGCTTCCTCATCCGCAAGCGCCGCGCCGCGCTCGCCAGTTCCTGCCGAGTCGCTGTCGCTTTCCAATCCAGGCTGAACGGTGCCGAAGAGCGTGTTGTCGAGGTCAGAGGGAGACGCAAGATCGAGTTCGCCTTGTACGTCGCTTCCGCTGTCAGAGCTGTCGCTCGGACCGAGCGCTTCCACGTCACGTCCCTCGGATTGCGATGGCGCTCGTTCAGCGCCCAAGATACTGCTGGTGGCCATTGAAACTCCTGGCGTTTCCGATGCCCCGGTGCAGGCAATTGAGGTGCCGATGATCGGATGTCCACCCACAACGGCCCGAAAAGTGAAACGGCCCCGCTCGGCTTCACGCCGCGCGAGGCCGTCAGCAGTTGTCGGGTCTCTAACGTGACGACGACAGCTTGCTCAGGAGCACACCGGCAAGCACGCCAATGGCCAATGCGGTAAGCGGATTCTCGCGGATATAGCCGCGGGTGTTTTCCACCCATTGCTCTTCGAGTTCGCCCAGTTCTCCGGCCTTGGCGCGTAGCTTTTCACCCGCGCTGCTCGTCGAAGCGCGCAGCCTCTCGACGGCCGGACCAGCCTTGGCGGCCAAGCGATCAATGGCTTCATGCGCGCTTTGCGCCGCGCGATCGACGGTCGTGTGTCCGCGTTCAGTGACGGTGCTCAAGGTCGAGTCGCCGGTGGTGGGTTCCATTTAAGCCTCCTCTCAAGGGTTTGGAAACGTGGTTCCGCCACCCCCACGGTGCCGGGATGGCGGCGGAACTTCTCAGACACTGTGCAGAAAGGATCTGCCTCAGCGCACCCTGCCGCGGCGGAACAGGTTGACGATGCCCAGCAGCACGATGGCGCCAAGTAGCGAGACCACGAAAGAGCCTACGCTGAATCCGGTGTTGATGCTAGGTATTCCCACCAGTGGCGAGATCAGCCAGCCGGCGATGGCGGCCCCGATGATGCCGACAACCACGTTGAGAATGACGCCTTGTTGCGCGTCGGTGCGCATGATCATGCTTGCGATCCAGCCCACCAAGCCGCCGACTACCAGCCATACGATGAAGTTGATCATGAAAGTGGTCCTTTCAAAGGTCGATTGAGGGAAAGCCGGCCACCGCCTCGGAATCGGCAATTGGCCTCAGAACCCCCCTCGGCAAATGGCATGCCGCTTGGCCAGTGCGCCTCCCAAATGGGCCGGGCACACTGCTTGCCAGAAAGTCAAGCCAGCAGGCGCCGCTGGCTAAAGTGAAATGAAACGACCGACCAACGACTGCGAGACCGATGCCCGCCGCAAGACGGCACAAAGCAAGACCGCATCTCGGTCGTCGAGCAACGCGCGTGCAGTCGAGATCGAGCAACTGTTGAGCCTCGAACGCAAGGCGCGTACGCAGGCGGAAGCTGCCGCCCTGGCGAAAGACGAATTCATCGCCGTTGTCACTCACGAATTGCGCTCGCCGCTTAATGCCATTCGCGGCTGGTCTCATGTACTACGGCACAGTGGCGAGTTGTTGCCTGTGCAATTGAGGGCGCTCGATGCAATCGACCGCAACACGCAAATGCAGGCCCATTTGGTCGATGACCTGCTCGATAGTCAGCGCATTCTTTGCGGCAAACTCGAACTCGACCTCGGGTGGGTACCGATCGAGGCCATCATCGAAGAGGGGATGGAGTCGGTGCAGCACGCCGCGCAGGTGAAGCGTATCCGGGTTGAGGCCTCGCACGATCCGTCGATTGGCATGGTGCGCATCGACGCGGATCGGATGAGGCAGGCCCTGGTCAAGCTGGTGGCCAATGCCGTGAAATTCACACCCGAAGACGGCATTGTCAAGGTGCGCAGCGCGCGGCTGCCTACAGGGTTTGCGCTCGAGGTGGAAGACACTGGTGCCGGCCTCGATGCTGAGCAACTGCCCGGGATGTTCGACCGCTTCAATCAGGCAGACAGCTCGAACACCCGCCGCACCAACGGCCTTGGGCTTGGCTTGTCGCTTGCGCTGCAGTTGGTTGAATTGCATGGCGGCACGATACGCGTGGACAGCAAGGGCGCAGGTCTCGGGTCCAAGTTCACCATCGAGTTGCCATCGACGGCCATCAGCGAGAAGGTGGCGCAAAAATCGGCCGGCGGGGATCGCTCTGCGCTCAAGGGCAAGCGCATCGTGATCGTCGAGGATGACGAGGATGGCCGTGAAATGCTGGGGCTCATCCTTCGCGGAGCCGATGTCGAGTTGCAAAGCTTCGACCGCGCCAGAGACGCCTTCGAGTATCTGGTCCATGCGAGCGCCGAGGAGCAACCAGATGCGCTCATCTCCGACATCGCCATGCCCGACGAAGACGGCTATGCCTTCATCAAGCGAGTCCGCAAGCTCGAGGGCAGAGAGCACCGTCCGCGCATCGTGGCGCTGGCGCTTACGTCCTTTGCGCAGGTGGAGGACAGGGTGTGTGCTTTGAAAGCCGGGTTCGACGAACACGTCGCCAAGCCTATCGACCCCGATCGCGTGTTGCGAACGCTGGCCCAGGTTCTCGGCCTGGCTTCTGTGCCGACTCCGACATAGGCGCGACTTTGTGCCTAGTGTCGCGTCAAGCTCCAAATGCCGCCTGCGACACTTGTGGCTTGACGCTAGGCGTAGTCGTCGAGAAAGCTCTCGATGATTGAAGGATCGACCGGCTTGACGAGGTGGGCGTCGAAGCCGGCCCTTGCGGTATTTTCTCTATCGCTCGGCTGCCCATAGCCCGTGAGGGCGGCCAGCACGATGTCGCGGCCGAAGGGCAGCGTTCGCAATTCCCGCGCAAGGTCGAAGCCATTCATGCCGGGCAAGCCGAGGTCGCAGAAGACGACCTCGGGCTGAAACTCCTGCGCGACACGCATGGCTTGCGCGCCGTCGCCTGCGGTGCGCGCGTCGTGTCCCGACAGGGCGAGCAACTGGGCAAGCGATTCGGCCGCGTCGACGTTGTCATCGATCAGCAGCACCCGTCGTGATTTGCTCATGAGTTCTCCAGAGGGTTTTGTTATGAATGTCGAGCGATGAATGCAAACGGGATGCCCCTGTGGCAAGGGCCCTTGTCTGCGTTGCAAGCACAGGAAATCGGTAAAGCTTGCATCTCTGATTTACGCAGTTTCCAAAAATTGCCGAGTCGGCAATGATGCCTTTTGAGGGGCTTGGGACGCAGCGAAGAGGCCCTTTCTCAGAGGGGATTCACAGGGCAAATAGGGGGCGTCGAACCACAGTTTTCAAGGGTGCTCGTCAGGCTGGAGAAAGTTGGTACAGCACTTGCTCTAGAAAGGTCCAAGGTGCGTGTCTGCGCAGTAGTCATAAGACGACTGCGCATAACCTCCTGACAGTTTTCCCGGCTCGAGCATTCAACTGCTTCGCTCCTCCCCCCTTCCTCCCGACTCATTGGGCGATGTGGGCTCGAGACGGAATTTTTTCCAAGTAAAAAGGAGCCGCGCATTGCGCGGCTCTTTGCAATAGTGCGCCCTGCATGGGCGCACTATTGCCGGTGTAATCCCCGCCAAAAGTTCTACCTATAGACGTCCTCGGCGCGGTAGTCGCGCCAAGTCTTCTCAAAGTGCGCCGCATCGTCCACAGAGCGCGGCTTCACGCCCATCAAGATGCCTCCTTGCTTGATGCCTTCTTCGTAGCGCTTGACTCGTTCTTCAGGAATGCCCCACCCAATCAAAGCGCCCACGAGACCGCCGGTTGCGGCTCCCGCGCCCGCGCCGGCCAGGGCTGCAGCCACAGGGCCGGCGACCACAAGGCCCAGGCCCGGAATCGCGATGCTTGTACCGACGGCGGCAATCGCTGCCGCAATCGCGCCCAATGTGCCGCCTATCGCGCCCCCGATGCCGGCGCCTTCCGCGGCCTTGCTGCCGAGTTCTGTCTTTTCTCCGGTGGCGAAGTGGCGCTTGCGGGTCTCGTCAGACATGACGACGTTCACGTCCTTGCTGTCGTACCCGCGCTCGGTGATCGAGTTGTAGGCGCGCTCCGCGCTGTCGCGGTCGCGAAAGAGCCCGGTCACCATTTTCGATTCAGCCATGTCTTTCTCCTCAGTGAAGTTGCGAGAGATGGGGATGCCCATCTGCTGATGAATGGGCAAATGTGAAACCCGTGCAAGCTCTGTGAGACACGGTAGGCCTTGCATGCCAGCGTAGATATTTCATTGCCTCTGAGTGCAGGCCCATCATTTGCCGTAACGCTGCAGGACTCATTGAAGGACTGCAAATTTTGTTCGCCCATCAGACCCCTCCCGAGCCACCGGAAACACCTCAGCGACCGGTGCTGCCGCCCTTGCCGCCAGGTCCGGAAATCGATCCAGTGGACGACCCGCCGTCGCCCGGCCAGAACCCGGTGCCGGTGCGGGAACCTCCAGTGATGCCAACCCCGGTGATGATTCCTCCCACGATTCATTGAGGGAGACGCCATTGGACCCTTGGGTGCATTGATGGCGTCGAATTCTTGGCGCAGGCCTTGCTGATGGACAAAGCCCGCCCATGAAAAAGCCGGCGGTCAGTTGCTGCCGCTTCTTGATGTGTGCACCCAGAGATGCGCGATCACCAGCGCTGCAACTGGTTGTCCTGAATGCGGACCCGATCACCCACCCGTAGGCCGTTGAGGTCCGCATAGTCGAAGGTCTTGAAGTCGCCGTTGTCGAGTTGCACATCGACTTGGAAGTAAGTTTGCGGCGCCTGATTGCGTTCTTCGATCTTGTTGCCGATCACCGCGCCGCCAATGGCGCCCGCCGCTGTCGCTGCCGCGCGGCCGGTGCCGGAACCCACCTGGTTGCCAAGCACGCCGCCGACCACCGCGCCGAGCAGGGCACCGGAGCCAGCGCCGCGACGTGCCGTATCGAGCTGCTGAATGTTGCGGACATGGCCGAACTGCACCGAGTCATACGCGGTCGTGCCCGTCGGGTACGTGGGGCTTGAGCCGACAGCGCCATAGGTCGGTGCCGGGTCGTTGCGCACCGACGAGCAGCCGGCAGCCAACACGAGGGATGCTACGGCGGTAAGCGTGATGAGTCTGGGTGTCATGGTTCGAACTCCTTTGTAGCCACGCATGGCGTTGGTTCGCCACCTGTTCGTCGTGATATGGCGGCATGTCATGCTGACTCATCGCGTCAGAAGCCGATGCCAGTTGGCGCTGATCCCTGGGTCGGGCGGTGTCGCGAGCATTTGTGAGGCTTGGACTACAAAGTTCGTCGAAGTAAAAGATGAAAGGCATGGCTGACTTAGACAGGCCCGAGAGCGCGACGAGCCGAACTCAGTCCGCTTCCCATGTTCACGACTCTTGATGTCACAAGGCACGTAAACCCGTCTTGTGAAGCAAATGTGCAAATAGCACATTTGTGCAGTGCAGTGCAGCATGGACTTCAATTGAGCGCATTCCCCAGCCCCCAATTGGTAGCGTCCGCAGATGATGATGCGGTCGATGCGCTTTTGCGCGCGTGCAAAGAAGTGATGGTGCCGCTGGCACAACTGGCGGTGGCGCACGGACTGCGGTTCGGCGAACTTGATGAACTCCTGCGTGGCGCCTTCGTCGAGGCAGCCCGCGACGCACATGCCGACGTGTTGCCGCATCGCGCTGTGAGTCGCGTCAGCGCGGCCACCGGGCTCAACCGGCGCGAAGTGGCTCGCCTCATGCGAATGGACTCGCCGGAGCCCGCAGGCCGCTCACTCGCCACCGAACTCTTTACGCGCTGGCTCAGCGATCCGGCCTTGCGGCTGTGCGGCTCGCCGAGGCGGTTTCTTGCGCGCCAAGGCCCCGCGCCTAGCTTTGAAAGCCTTGCGCAATCTGTGACCAAGGATGTTCATCCGCGCACCTTGCTCGAAGAGGTGTGCCGGCTGGGCCTCGCCAAGTTCGACGAAAGGCTCGACATCGTCTTGCTGCAGCGCGATGCATTCGTGCCCACGGGTGACGAGAAGCGCATGTTCGGCTTTGTCGGGTCGAACGTCGGAGACCACCTGCGGGCCGCGGTGGACAACGTGCTCAACGAAAGCCCAGACGAGGACGCTGCCGGCACGCGTCATCTCGAGCAGGCATTGTTCGCTGACGAACTGTCTCCCGAATCCATTGGCAGGATGCGACCGCTCATCAAGCAGCAATGGCAAGCGGTGCTCAAGGAGTTGGCGCCGGTGGTGCAGAAATTGATCGATGAGGACGAGGCTCGAGGCCGGCCAAGAAAGCAGCGCCTGCGGGTTGGCATGTACGCATTCAACGGTCCGATGGATGTTGTTCCGAGAGGCGCTGCGAATTCAGACCAAGCGGTTATTGAGTCGGTTCGAAGGAGATCAAAGTGATTTTGGTCAGCCGGATCTTTCAAGCGACATCCAGGTTCGCCGCATCCACCTTGGAGGTTTGTGCCGCGAGCCCTACATGGTGCTCGCCGCCGGAGCATCGCTGCGGCGCTGTTCCGGGCGACTAATACAAAGGAACAAACAAAGGAGCCGAGGCTATGCAACATGTGCTGGTAGTGGACGACGAGCGCGATGAGGCTGAAACCATGGCGGAGCTGATCTCGGATGCGGGGTTCACCGTGTCGACAGCCCGGACACTGCGCGACGCGAGGCGGCAGCTTGCGATGCACAAACCCGATCTCGTGCTGTTGGACTTGCGGCTTCCCGACGGAAGCGGCCTGCGACTCTTCGACGACGAGTCCTTGTCACACGACACTGAGGTGGTGTTCGTGACCGGGCATGGCGACGTCGAATCATCGGTGCAGGCCTTGAGGCTGGGCGCAGTGGACTACCTGATCAAACCGGTGAGTCCGACGCAGTTGAATGAACTGTTGCTGCGGGTGAACCGCGGTGCGGTGAAGCAGTTGCACGGCCATCGCGAGGCGGCCGGCGGCCTCGGACAGAGAGCGCCCATGCTGCTAGGCGAGTCAGCCGCGATGAAGCGGATTCATCAGCAGATTGATCGCGTAGCGCCCACCGGCGTCACCGTGCTCGTGACGGGCGAAAGCGGTAGCGGCAAGGAACTCGTCGCCGCCACGTTGCACGACAAGAGCCGCCGACGCGACAAGCCCATGCTGGCGGTGAACTGCGGCGCCATCTCGCCACACCTGATGGAAAGCGAGATCTTCGGTCACGAGCGAGGCAGCTTCACGGGAGCCGATACGCAGCACATCGGCTTCTTCGAGCGCACCAAGGGCGGTACGCTCTTCCTGGATGAAATCACCGAGATGCCGCTCGAACTGCAGGTGAAGCTATTGCGTGTCCTGGAGACGGGCACTTTCATTCGTGTCGGGTCCACGCAGCTTCAGACGACCGACGTGCGGCTCGTGGCCGCAACCAATCGCGATCCGATGAGCGCGGTGCGCGAAGGCAAGCTTCGCGAGGATCTGCTCTACCGGCTCAACGTGTTCCCGATCCACGTGCCGCCGCTGCGCGAACGGGCGGAAGACATTTCGGTCATTGCCTGCCATTTTCTCGACGCGATCTCGCAGCGCGAAGGCGCGGCCAAGCGTTTCTCGCCACAGGTGCTCGATGCCCTGCGCGACCATGTGTGGCCAGGCAATGTGCGTGAGCTTCGCAACGTGGTGGAGCGTTCGTATGTGATGGCCACCGGCAGCGAGATCGTCGACGCCTGCGTGCCGGTGACGTTCCACGGTTCTGCGCCGATGCACCACGATGCGCCGGAGATGCCGGTGCTGCAGATCTGCGTGGGCGAGAGCTGGACCGACATCGAACGCCAAGTGGTGCTCGCCACGCTCGACTACTACGGGGGCCATCAGCAGCGTACAAGTCACGCGTTGGGCGTGAGCGTGAAGACGCTCTACAACCGGCTGCGCGATTGGTCGATGCTGCCGCAGACGGCGGTGACGCGGGCGAGGAATGGGCTGTCCAACCTGCACCTCTGACAGGCGGGGCTCAGAGGCTGAGAGTTTTTCGATCATGCCCACTCATCACGCAAAAAGACGCCTGCACTGATCAGGCGCCTTTTGACGTGCTGCTCGGACACGTTCGAAATACTCTCAGCCTCTCAGGAGTCAGGACGTGGCCCAATGATTCCGGGCCATCTCCTTACCTCGAGTTCGTCTCGAAGGCCCCGCCGCTGCGGCTGGCCTGAAAGGGCAGGGTGCGCACGCAATTGCGGCCGTCCGACTTGGCGGCGTAAAGCGCCGTGTTGGCCTCCTGGATCATCCAGTCCAGCGAGGGCAGTTCCGTCCGCATGGGCGCCACGCCGATGCTCACGGTGGTGGAGACCTTCACGCCCTTGAACTCAACTGCCAAGGCCTGCACTTGTTCGCGGATGCGTTCAGCGACATCGAGTGCGCCCAGCGGATCGGTGTGCGGCAGGAAGACGATCAATTCCTCGCCGCCGAATCGAGCCAGCACGTCAGCCTGCCGCAGCGATCCGCTCACGGTCTTTGCGATGGAGCACAGGAGTTCGTCACCGCATAGTTGGCCGTGGATTTCGTTCACTCGCTTGAAATGGTCGGCGTCGATCAGCAGAAGGGCTGCCTGGGTGCTGTAGCGCCGTGCGCGATCCCATTCGCGCTGCACCATGAGCATGAAGTGACGCATGTTGTGCAGGCCGGTCAAGTCGTCGTGCGTGGCGAGAACCGTGAGCTGCGTGCGGGCGCGGTCGAGCTCCAAGACGAGGCGCAAGACCAGATAGCAGATGCCCGGCGCGAGCACCAGCGAGCACGCGGAGGTAGAAATGAGGGCGATGAGGCGATTGCCGTGGCCCGTCATGCTGATCACGGCTTGCGAAATGAGGATGGCGCTCACCGTGACGACGACAGTGAGTGCCTCGATGGCGCGGAAGAGGCCCATGCGTATCACGAGCCGGCTCAGCCAGCGAAACCAACCGGGCTCGGAACTGGGAGTAAAGGATACGAACATGGAGACAGCCGAACGACAAAACATGCATTCGACCACATTCACAGCGGGTGCGCGTGCTGGAATTGGCGACGCCGGGGTTCGCCGTGAAATGATTGGGGCGAAAACTTGAGGACGCGCCAAAAAGCGGGAATTTGTTTTGGGGCCAGGTACTCTCAGGGGCTGACTTGATCCGCCCGTTGAAACCGGCTAGCGTTGGCGTTCCCATCTGAGTGAGAACAGCACCATGGCCAACCACACTTACAAGCTCCTGGAGCTCACCGGTTCGTCTCCCATCAGCATCGAGGAGGCGGTGCAAAGCGCGATCACCAAGGCCAATGAAAGCGTGCGCAACATCCAATGGTTCAGCATTACTGAAACGCGCGGGCACGTGATCAATGGGAAAGTGGCGCAGTGGCAGGTATCGATCAAGCTCGGCTTTACGCTGGAGTGAGAGGCTGAGAGCCTCTGAGTTTCGCCACTTCGGCAAAGTCGTCGGAATAGTGCTGAAAGGGTGCCCCACGTTGCACCCGGGCTGCGAATGCATGACTCGCAATAGCTTTAGCAGTTTTGGAGGCCTTTTCGTTGCGAATTTATTCACGCAGCGCATGTCTTCCTGATCGAGAGCGAAGGGTGGACTCACCTATTAACGTTTCCTTTGGATACAGTTGGGCCGAGATGACAAAGGCACACCCGTGCGAAAGCCGGGGTCGCAAAGCTTCCGGTCTAACGCCTTCGGGCCATGACAGCGGGGTTGCCAGACGCGAAGCACTCCAGCTGCGCGCCCGCCGGGTTCATTCCGGTTGTTGGCAACGACGCCTGCGGTGGTTGCGCCCTCTTGCGTTGAGTGCATGTGCCTCTTGCATCCAATCAGGAGAAATGAATGTCAGTCGCGGGGCCAGTGCCCACCACGTCGATTCACCGGTTTCCGGATCGTGCCTTGCAGCTCCTCGCCTTTCTCGTCGAGCGGCACGGCCAGCGTGCGAACCTGCGCCATTTCGAGCGCGAAGTGGCCGCTTGGATCGACACCTGGCGGCGCAACGAAAAGCGCTCGGCTGACGTGCACCAGCACTTCGCGGCGACTGAACTCGGCATCATCTTGCGCACGCTCAACGGTCCGTCGCCCACAGGAGCGCGACTCGAAGAGTCTTCCACCCAGCAGCTTTGCTGGGTGATCGCGCGTTGTCTTTCACAGCAAGCCTGAGAGTTTGGAGCGCCCATGCAAACCCCTGCCGCACGACCCCTCTCCAGTTTCAAGGTGCTGGTCATCGACGATCAGCAGCAGATGCGGCAGATCATCCGCGAATCGCTGTACCGGCTGGGCATCCGCAACGTGGTGATGACTGGCAATGCGCGCGAGGCGCTGAAGGCCATGCACGTCGAGAACGTCGACGTGGTGCTGAGCGATTACAACCTTGGCGAAGGCACCGACGGGCAGCAATTGCTCGAGGTCGCCCGCTCGACCAATGTGCTCAACCCGACCGCACCATGGATCTTCATCACGGCCAATTCGCTTCGAAATGATGTTCTTGCCGCCGGCGACTTCACACCCGACGGCTACATCGTCAAGCCTTTCACCGACCAGCTCTTGTGCCGCTATATAGAGACTCTGTCTGCACGCAAGGCCATGCTCGCGCCCTTGCTCCATGCCATCGACGCGAAGAAGTGGAACGAGGTGCTGGCGGTGGCGGCGGGTTTCATCGCGCGCGGCGATTCCTTGTCGATCGAGGGCATGAAGCAGAAGGCCAATGCATTCATGAAACTCGGCCGCTTCGAAGAGGCAAATGCTGCATACAACGCCGTGCTGCAGTTGAACTCCGAACTTCCATGGGCCCGCCTTGGCAGCGCCAACGCGCTGCGCGCAATGGGTCGCGTCGACGAGGCACGCAGGGCGTTTGAAGCCTTGATAGCGACACACCCCGACTACGCGTCCGCTTATGACGCCTTGCTTGAAATCGCCGAAGAGCAGGGTGACCAGGATGCCGCGCTCGCCACCGCCCGCGCCGTCGCGGATCTCGTGCCCAACGCGCGCCGCAAGTTCCGGCTCGGCGCTGTTGCGCTCGATGCAGGCAAGGCTGACGTGGCGGTGAAGGCGCTCGAACATGCGGTTGCCAAGAACAAGGGTTCGGTGACGCGCTCGCATCAGGAAAACGTGCTGCTCGCGCAAGCCTTGCTCGACAACGGCGATCCGAAGAAGGCTCTGGCCGTTGCGACTGATGCCGCGAAGCAGTATCCCGACCATCCGGGCGCCCAGGTGCTGAGCAAGGCCGTTTGCGCCCAGGTGCACCAGTGCACCGGCAACACGGAGGAGGCGACGAAGCTGATGGCTGAAGTCGAGCGCGAGCTGGTGAGCGCATCGCTGGCCGATTCGAACAAGCTGCTGATTGCCAAGAGCGCGCTCGCCACCGGACGGCTCGAACTCGGCCAGGGGCTCATCGAGGCCGTGGCGCGCAACAACACCGACAAGCCACTCATGCTGAACGCTGCCTTGCGTGCAGCACAGGGCACGGCAGTCGAGGGCGCTTGCCAGGACATCGTGGCGCGAGCCGGTGCCGAGGTGCAGCAGGCCTTGCAGGATTTGCAATTGGCCAAGCGCAACGCAGATTTCATACGAGCGATCGACATCGGAGAAACGGCGTTGGCGGTGTCGCCGGCCAACTTCCACATCCAGATCGAGTTGTGCACGCTCTACCTGGTGGCGATGGGTCGTGCCTGTGGCAAGCCGGAGCATGCGACGCGTGCCGAAGACCTGTTGACGGCGCTCGATCGGAAGCATCCAAATCACACGCGGGTTGCGGCGGCACGGAAGTTCTACCGTGAGCGCCTCGCGTCGCCAGTGACTGCGCTATGAATTCCGCCCTGTCCGCAGCGGTGGCACACGACGTCAAGAACAGGCTCGTCATTCTGGGCGAAGAACTCGCCAGGCTCGCGGCATTGCCACTGACGGCCGAGGCGCAGGCCCACGTGGCCACGGCCAACCTGCAGAGCACGATGCTCACGAGCAAGCTCGTCGAGTGGCTCACGGTGCAGCGCGCCAGCGAAGGGGGCTTGCGCGCGGTGCCGCACGAAGAAGTGCCGGAACTGTTTCTCGATGACCTTCATTCGCAGGCCTTGCCGCTGGGTGCTGGGCGTGTGCAGATCGTCAAGGAAGCCGGCGAGCTGCCGAGCTTGTGGTTTTATGACCCGCATCTTGTGCGGCTCGCCATCGATTCCGCGCTGCACAACGCGCTGCGCTTTGCCAGGTCGCGCATCGCGCTCGGCGCACGCATGGAGAAAGGGCGCCTGTGCTTCTTCGTGCACGACGACGGCCCGGGAGTCGGCAACGAAACTTGCGCCACATCCACCGGCCTCGGCATGAAGTTGTGTCACGAGGTCGCGCAATCCCACAAGAATCGGGGTGTGCACGGAAATTGCACTTTACGAGATGATCCTAGGGGAGGTGCCATTTTCGAGCTGTATTTGCCATGATCCCTGGAACCAATCGTCGAATTCACCCGCGCAAGGTGTTGCGCGCCGTAGCAAAGGTGACGCTTCGAGGCCAACCGCCTAGAGACGGAAAGACCTGGGACCTCGGAATCGACGGCATGAGCATCATGTCGTCCAAGCCCATCGCGCCCGGCACCAAATGCGAAGTCAGCTTCGAATTGCCGGTGGGCGGCAAGGTGTTGCCGGTAACGGCCGCCGTCAAGGTCTTGTACTGCTCGTTCTCAGGGCCGGATGGATTCAAGATCGGAACGGCCTTCGGCGATCTCGACGAAGATAGTCGAGATGCGGTGCACGGATTCGCGGAGTAGTTGCGGCTGGAACCCGCGGCGACTTCTTCGGCTTCTCAGCTTTTCAGGTCGCCGGCTCGTGGCCAGCTTGGGCGTTGCAAGAAACCAAGCCATGTCGGAAAAGCAGACAGAGCGCGCGGCCACAAAGCCAGTGCGCTCGCTTGGCCGCATCAAATCAAGGTGTGAGCGAATCCCGTGATCAGGATGGCGCAGGTGGCGAACACCACGAGAGCCCAATTTGGCACAGTCCCGTGGGGAGCACGTGTGGGCCGGTGACGTCGTTTGTCAATCATTTGAACTCTCCAGCAATCGATGAGCGGCAAGGCTGATGTTTTGGGGCTGGTCGACCCCGCGGCCCAACCATTCGAGCTTTCCTAAGCGACTCTCGTGCCAGCTTTGCGAATCAAGACCCGGGGCGAAGACCTTGAATCCGCGCGGCGTACGATCGACGGCACCACCATCGACGGGGCCGCACATGAAGCACTGCGAACATTTCACCGAACTTGAACAGGACCAGCTCGACTGGATCAGCCGGTTCGCCGATCGGCTGCGAGCGTATGACGCGAGGTTTGCGCAGGACAAGCACGGCCTCGATGCGAACGAAATCGCATTGCGCGCTTGGGAGCAGGCGGCATGGCGTGCAATGTCAGCCGAAGACGCGGCCGAGCGATGGCTGAAGGAGCGCGGTCCTCAGTAACTGTATTCACCAGCCTACGCTGGCAACAGCCTTGTGACGAGTCCGATCGCGGCGCAGACGGTGAGCAGCGGCAGCACGCCGACCTTGAAACGAAACAGCGCCACGGCCGCAGCCAACGCAATGGCCGCCGACAAACCATCGAATCTGCCCGACAGCCCGCTCGGCCAGAGCACGTGATAGGCGAAGAACACCGCGAGGTTCACGATCACGCCGACCACCGCCGCGGTGATCGCGGTGAGCGGTGCAGTGAAGCCCAGCCTGCCGTGCGTCGATTCCACGAGTGGGCCGCCCGCGAGGATGAAAACGAAGGACGGCAAGAATGTGAAGAACGTTGCCGCCGAAGCTGCGACAGCTCCGGCCATGAAGAGCGCGTCTGAGCCGAAGAGCGCGTTATTCCATCCACCGAGGAACCCCACGAAGGCGACGACCATGATGAGCGGGCCGGGGGTGGTTTCGCCCAGCGCCAGTCCGTCGATCATCTGCGGTGCACTGAGCCAGTGCTGCTGCTCGACTGCGCCTTGCACCACATAGGGCAGCACCGCGTAGGCGCCGCCGAAGGTCAGCATCGCTGCCTTGGTGAAGAACCAGCCCATCTGCGCGAGCGCGCCTTGAAAGCCGTGCAGCGGGATCAGACATGCCATTGCGCCGGCCCATATCGCCAAGCCCACGCCGATCACCGTGGCGAGCCTGCGTCGAGAAAAGCGCGCATGCGCCGGCGTGGGTGTGTCGTCGTCGATCAAAGCCGGGCCGTAGGTTTGCTTCGCATTGCCGTGCCCGCCGCCGAGCGAGAACACCAAGGGCGCATGACGACCGCCGAAGTATCCGATGAGACCCGCGGCAAGCACGATGGCGGGGAAGGGCGCATCGAAAGCGAAGATTGCAATGAAGGATGCCGCTGCAATGCCCCACAGCCACCGGTTCTTCAAGGCCCGTGTGCCAATGCGATGGGCCGCATGAAGCACCAGCGCAGTGACGGCCGGCTTGATGCCGTAGAAGATGCCTGCGATCGCGGGCACCGTACCGAAGGCTGCATAGATCCACGACAACGCGATGAGGATCGCGAGCGAGGGCAGCACGAAGAGCGCACCTGCCACGATGCCGCCCCAGCTGCGGTGCATCAGCCAGCCGATGTAGGTTGCCAGCTGCTGCGCTTCCGGGCCGGGAAGCACCATGCAGTAGTTCAGCGCATGGAGGAATCGGTTCTCGCTGATCCAGCGTCGTCGTTCAACCAGTTCGCTGTGCATGATGGCGATCTGCCCTGCCGGCCCGCCGAAGCTGATGAATCCGAGCTTGAGCCAGAAGCGAAATGCCTCCGCGAGGGTGACGGGAGTGGGGGCGGTCGTTTGCAAGTGCGCGGCTCCGGGATCAAGCCGCGCATCATGCCGTAGCCCGAAGTAATCCCGGGGCGGCCTTGATGCAGGTGCATATGCCCTTGGAACAGTGAACAATCGGCCGGCTTAATAAGCCGTGAAGCAGTTCTTCGTTGCGCTGATCGTCCTGGACAACCTGGCGGAACTTTCGGCTGCGCGGTGCGGGCGAATGCCGAGCCTGAAACATCGCGTTGCGTGGTAGAAGGGTGAGGCACGCGGATTGCTCTCGATCTGGGGAACAAAAATGGAGGAACCGATGCCGAATGATCTTGTAGATGCAGAAATCCCTGCAGCAACCTTGCCCACTCTACCGGCCCGGGAAGGCAGCATGCGTGTCACCCCCGAGCAACTCGCTGCCGCGCAGCGAACCCGCGAGTACCACGTGAAGAAGTTGCAGAAACAAGCGCTACCTCTGGAGACCTCTTTTGAAATGGAATCAGCCGCCGACCAATAGGGGTGCACTGGAGCACGAAACAGGCACACCCATTGCTGAATCCCCATGCCCGGCAATGTTGCCGGCCTCAACAGGAGTTGAAGATGGGCAATCAAAATCGTAACGACCAGCAAAGTGGTCAGAAATCTCAGAACCAAAGCGGTCAAAGCGATCAGGAGCGCAGTCAGGCTCAGAACGAGCAAGACAGGAACCGCCAACAGCAACAGGACCGTGGACAGGCCGGCAACTTAGGCCGCCAGCAGCAAGACCAGGACCGCAGCTCCAATCCGCAAGGCGGGCAGAAGGATCGCAGCGGCAATCAAAGCAGCGACCAAAGTGGAAGCTCGGGTGGAAACCAGAGCGGAAATCAAGATCGAAAGTGAGAGTTGAATGCGTCGAGAAGGCCGGCTTCGCGCCGGCCTTTTTTGGGTGCGCCCGGCAAGGTGCACTTGCTCTGAGGTAAAAGTCCTCTGCCGACCGGTCTATTTCACCCCTTCACAACTGCGATCCGACCAACGAAGCCGTTCGCTCCGCGAGCTTCTGCATCCATGGGCGGTTTTCCCAGGCCTCGAAGGTGACGTGCTTTGCATGCTTCAGGTCCCGTTCGAACACTTCAGTCTGCTGCTTCGCAAAAGCCGCATCCAACACGTTGAGGTTGGCCTCGTCGTTGAGCGCGAACGAGCGGTTGTCGAAGTTGGTCGATCCAACAGACACCAGCAAGCCGTCGGCGACCAACACTTTGCAGTGAAACATCGTCGGTTGATATTCGGAGATCTCGACGCCTGCTTTCAGCAACTCTCCCCACAACGCGTGCGAAGCGCTGCGCACGACTTCCGAATCGATCTCGGTCCCTGGGGTGATGATGCGCACCCTGACACCGCGCTTTCTTGCGGCAATCAAGGCGTCCAGCGCCAGCTCGTCGGGTACGAAGTAGGAGCTCGACAAGTCGATGCTGCGGCGCGCGGCGGTGATCACCATCAAGTACATGAGGTGCATGCTCTCGCTGCCGCCTGTCGGCGAGCTGCTGAACATTTGCGCGGCGGACGGTCCGCGCGGGGTTAATGCAGGAAAGTAGGTCTCGCCGTCGAGTACGCGGCCCGTCGCCTTCACCCAGTTGTCGTTGAACACCGCTTGCATCTGCGAGACCACCGGCCCTTCGGCGCGGAAGTGCGTGTCGCGCCAGTGGTCTGCATCCTGCGCATCGCCGCGCCACTTGTCGGCGATGCCTACGCCACCGGTGAAGCCCACGACGCCGTCGATGATCAGCAGCTTTCGGTGGGTTCGATTGTTCAGTCGCGCGGGGTGCCACCATTCGGGCTTGTGATAGCGCTCGACTTCAACGCCTGCCTGCTGCATTGACTCGGTGTACTTTGTGTCCATCTTCGAGCTGCCAATCCAGTCGAGCAGCACATGCACCTTGACTCCGGCACGCGCGCGTTCGGAAAGTGCATCTGCAAATTCGCCGCCGATGGAGTCGGCCCAGTAGATGTAGGTTTCAAAGGTCACAGTTTTCTTCGCACTTCGGATGCCGGCGAGCATCGCGGAAAAGATGCGATCCCCGTTGATCAGCACATCGATCTTGTTGCCTTCGACGATAGGTGGCCCGAGCAGCACGCCCATGGATCGGCGGAACTGCGGGTCGTCGATGCTGTAGAGCCGGTCCAGTTTTTGTTCGATCTTCTTTTCGCCAGCCGTGGCATGCAGCACCACGAAGCCGATGAGAGCCAGGAGCATGGCGCCAATGGATGCGATCCATACGGTGTGTTGTTTCATGGCGCCGCCGAGGGGGGGCGACAGGTGCAAAAACACATGTTCCCGAAACCGAGTGGACCCAACAGCTTCAGGCATTCTGCATGCCTGTGCAGATTCAAATGCGCCCGGCTGAATGAAGCCAAACCAATGCCCCACTTACTCGTTCCCTCGCCCCGCTTGCGGGGCTGACCTTTACGTACGCTGGACACGCGGAAGATGGCCGTTGGAGCAAATTTTCCCCCTACGAGGTTTGAAGAAGGCGGGGTTGACGCATGACAAGTT
>JAJKJU010000190.1 GCA_021153565.1 Rhizobacter sp. | reverse complement strand
TATTTCGATCATGCCCGCTCATCACGCCAAAAGACACCTGCTCGTCGTTGCAAATGCTCGCCATAGCCCGGGCTATGGCTGCGCTTTGCGCCTAGATCAGGCGCCTTTTGACGCGCTGCTCGGACACGCTCGAAAACTCTCAGCCTCTGACTTCTTCCTCTGTCGAAGTCGAATCGCTGGTCAACTCGGATGTCTCCCCGATCTGAAGATGGAAGGGGTTGCGGGCCGTCTGACCAATCGGAGTTCATCTGCCTGGTCGAATCCGACGGCGCGATAGGGCGCTGACGGGATCCCCCACGGTCGGTACCGTCTGGGCGTGGTTTTCGTCAGACTGCCAACAGCGTCGATGAGGGTCGCAGCCTGTCCCGCCGCCGACCAAACACGACCGCGGCCTTGTGTCGTGTGTTTCAGCGGCTCCGGCGCAGCCATCAGATCTCGAGCCACCCCCACGGCCAAGATTTCCTTGCGGACTTCTGCAGGCATTGCGGAATGGACTGTCTCCGAGCCGGCAGCGGGACTGCCCTTTCGCACCTTATCAAGCACTTCCTCCACCGAGATCGGCTTAGGCAACACACGCCCCACGAAGGCGTTGCTGATGACCGTGCAGGCCTCAAACAACCATTCTGCTGGCGGTTGCCGCCACGAGAGGGCGATTGGGTGTTCGCGCGCGATGTCCTGCGCGCCGCTCTTTGCATCGGCAAGAAGCTCTGGCTGAGGCCTAGCAACCCGTCGGGCGGTGATGGCGCTCAGCCATTGCCCTTGGGTTCTCGTGCTGTCGGGGGCGAACACTGCTGGACCGTCCTTCCATGCGTCGAGCACGATCGCATCTTCGTTGGGTCTCCACAGCGACGCCAGGCTCCAAGTCCTCGGAATCGACGATTCCACCCACCCGTGGTCGATAAAGACATTGGCAAGCACCGCGACCGCCTCTTTGGATTCAGCGTCCAATCGGCCGGCGTGCGCCACGGCGGCCAAGTGGGCATGCTCGCCGCAATGTCCGGCTCCTGCCCAGATACAGCGAGCCCCAACGGGGACATTGGTTGAACCGAGTTTCAAGTTGTGTACAGCATCGAGTCGCCTGAAGGCATCTCCCCTGCTCTGCTCGTTGTCCTCCTTGACATTGGCTCGGCCGAAAGAAAGCAACGCTCGCGTTTCGCGGATTGATTCGTCTGCACGTCGCAGTCGTTCCAAGTCCTTCCCTTCCACCTTGCGCCCATCGAGGGCCCGCGCAAGAAGGTATCCGGCCAGGGGCATCTCTTCGGGGGAAACCTGGGCGCCCGAACGCATGGGAACAGTAGCGGCGAGTCCCTTGTGACGAAGGCGAGGTTCAATCGGCAATGGTGCACGAGGTGCGAGCGTGACGCTGCCAAGTGCTTGCAGTCCGCGCGGTGGCAACTCAATGAAAACCGAGAACCGGGAGCCGCATGCGCCCGCGGATCGGAGCGGGACATGCGACCCCGGGAGGCCTGCTGACGAGGGGCCCTCGTGGTGGGCTCCGCCTTGACGGCCCGAGTCCACTTCATCGGACAGTCGTGATCTGGTTGTGAGAGAGAGTTTCATGCTCAAGATGGCAAAGGCGCGCTTTGACTCATCATGCCTGTTGCCTGGGCGCCGCACGATGACAAAGCGAAGCCATCGACACTTCGGCGAAGACGCCAGCGGCCTCGCTCTCGTCGGTCGGATCCCGTTCCGTCACCCCGGTGAAGCAAAAACGTAGCCACCCCCGAAATGAGTGGGACGCGCTGCTTCGTTTCTTGCTCATCGGCTTCGCTTTATTAGGTGTTCGTTCGTGTTGGGATAGGAGACTGTCGAACGGGTCAATGACGACTCGACGAACCACCTACCAGCATGAAGCCATCGAACCATTCCAACCTGGTCATCCACGATCTGGAGCGTTACGTGCGGCCCTCCCCTTCCTCCATGCGGGTGCTCACGCCCTTCGGCGTTGTGCTGACGTTCGTCCCGGGAAAATTCCGGCTAGGCCAAAACGTCAGGGCTCCCGGCATTGACGACTGCTCGGCGCGGACACACGCCGAGGTGATGGCCGTCGGTACGCGCATCGATTTTCCCGGCCTCTGGTACCTGGTGCGTGGGTTGAACAGCACCACCGATTTCGCCTTGATCGAAGAAGTTGCATTGCAGCTTCCGAAGGCATCACGCTTGCACATCGTGGACGACACGTGGGTCACCCGACCGGACAATCTTTCTGTCGTAATGCACTGAACCAAGACAAGCGATTACATGCTCAAGCCCTTGCCCTCGCAGACTTCATATCCCGTGAGCGACCAAGCCTCCAAACTGATCTCGACACTGGATTCGCCTGTGCAAGTAAACGTGCTGCGCAAAGAGTGTCCAGAAGTTCTGGACCTGCTGGCGCGCAACTGGAACGACACCGAACAGTTGCGCCGGACCTTCGACTCCCTGCTGTTCGGACCTCGTCGTAGCGGCCTGCCCCTGTCCTTCGACGCTTTGCTTGAAATCGCCGGCTTGCAGCAATTCGCCCACATGCAATCGCAGCGTCGCGGGGCCCGCTGTGTGTGGGAAAACTCGCTTGAATCGACGTATTGAGCCTTGTTAGCTCGCTGTCTGAGAGTCTGAGAGTATTTCAAGCGTGTCCCTCCAGCTCACCCCGCCCAAGCCGCATGAAAACCGAAGGGGATGACCTGCGGTGCATGCAGCGTGGCCAGGCATTCCATCGTTGCTGCGTCGATCACACCGATCACGCTGCTCGCATCGTCATCAGCCAGCGTCGGCACCAGCAGCACGCCATCGTCTTCGGCGCTTGAACCTGGCCGCGCCACGAACAATGGTTCGAGTTGAACCGCGGCGGGGCGCTGCCAGATGCGCCGTTCGCCGCTCGCCAAGTCCAGTCGAATTGTTCGGTCGAGGAAGGTGCTGCTGCGTCCCGTGTCCATGCCCGCGCCCCAGGCCACGGCGGCCCCGGACTGCCCGAAGCGGACGGGGCGTACTTGCGGCAATTCGAAGCCTTCGCCGAAGGTTTCGAGCAGTGCATCGCTACGTCCGCTTTGCAAGCGGTAGCGCACCAGTCGCGGCATCGAGCGCAGCACGTTATCGCTGCGCAGTCGTTCGAGCAGCAGGTCGTCGAAGACGGTCGCATCGTCATAGATGCACAGCTCGGCCACGATCTCGTCACCGCGTTCGTAGGCCTGGACCGCATGGAAGCACATCATCGCCGGCATGTCCCAGGTCTTCACGCGGCCGTCGGCCAGCGACACGGAGTGCAGCTTCGATCCATGGGCTGCGTCCCACTTGAAGTTATGGATGTAGGACCGCCCGCTGAACATGAAGCCCAGCGGTTGAGCACGCATCGCTGTCTCCCAGATCAGCGCGTGCTGTGGCGTCATCGCGAAGGCATGTGTGTATCCCGCCTTGGCGACGCGGATGCTCCCGACCAAGTCGCGTCGATGGTTGCCGGGATGCACGCAGAACAGCTTGTAAACGCACTTCTGCCCAAGCGCGATGCCCACGTTCCAGTAGCTTCCGTGGCGGTCGGTGATGCCGTGCGCGGCCATGATCTGGATGTCGAGCTCGTCATCGAACTCCATGCGCGGCAGGGTCTCCAGCGTGTTGGGGTCGAAGCCGACCAGATACGGGGACTCGGTGGTTGCAAACCAGCGTGCGCCGATTCGCGACATCACGACTGCCGGGTTGTCGGTCACGCGCGGCTTGTTCAGATGCTTCAGCCGTTCGACGAAGGACTCGGGGTCGCGCGTATCGAAGGCACTGAACGCTGGCGCTCCGGCCGCCACGCTTTGCTTGTAGTCCTCGCTGCGGATAAAGCGGCTGCAATAACGCACCTGAGCGTCGTTGAACTGGACGCGATGAAGCATCGCGAGGCCGTCGAACCAGTGGCGATATCCGCCCCTTGGCAAATCCCACAGTGCCGGGCCGTTGAGCAACAGGCCTCCGCGCAGCCACGAAGGCAACCGCCCTTCGACGTGCATCTCGGTCGAATCGATTTCGCGAGCCCCGCTGTGAAAACCCCTCAGGCGGCCGGGCGACACAGCGCCCGGGGTGGGAGTCGAAACGCGTTCCAGGACAACAGACATGGCCAACCTCCGTCGATGGATGGGATCGCCCGCTATCGTCCTACTCTGCAATGACGCATGCAAGCTGTTCGATCATTGATCTGCCGCGAGCGTCAGTGCGAGTGATTGCGTCTCGCCGCAGACCTGCAATTCACTAATAGCATGGAGCCTCACGCCCATGCTGCGATCCCATCCTGGTGCCGGCGCCCATCAGGTTGGGCGCTGCGTGGCTGATCGAAGCACATACAGGCCCGCTGCCTGAATCAATCCGCATCGGCGGTGATACCTCCGCGTATCAGCAGCACGGGGACCGCGCTTCCCCGCAACACCAGCTCCGCGTCGCTGCCGAGCGCGAGCCGCTTGAGCCCGCGTCGTCCGTGCGTGCCCATCACGATCAGCGAAGCGTCGGTGTTCTTTGCCTCTTGCAAGATCGCGTCGCACACGCGCAAGCCGGGGTCACAGCGCACCGCGCCAACTGCAGCCACACCCTTGGACCTTGCGCGCTCGACCGCAGCTGACACCAGACGATCGCCGGCCGCCCGCCAATCCTCCAGCAATTTGTCCGGCGGCAAAGAAGCAGAAACCTCGCCGATGAGCAGGCGAGCGTCGACAACGTTCAGAAGCTGCAGCGCCGAGTCCAGGCGTGCGGCCAGCGCAATCGCCTCGT
Source organism: Rhizobacter sp. (assembly GCA_021153565.1). GTDB lineage: Bacteria > Pseudomonadota > Gammaproteobacteria > Burkholderiales > Burkholderiaceae_C > Albitalea. Next base: position 827 of record JAJKJU010000190.1, on the reverse strand, counting down.
CGAGCCCGCGCTGCGAAGTGGGGCTCCCGTCGATCGGCACAAGAATTCGCGAATACATGGTGTGTTGCTCCGGGTTGGGACGCCTGCCGTCCGTGATCGAGTTTCATCGCGGATTGGTGCAACAGGCTTGAGCCCCGTCAAAGTCGCGCCCGGCCAGGACGCCTATCGTCGACTCATCCACTTTCTGCAAGGGCTGTCATGAGTGCGTTGAACGTCGGAAACATCGACAGAGTGCTGCGTATCCTGTTGGGCATCTTGCTCGTGGCGCTTGCCGCGCGCGAAACGATCGGCGTGTGGGGATATGCCGGGATCGTGCTCATACTCACGGGCATCGCGGCCCGCTGCCCGCTGTATTCGCTGTTCGACATCAGGACCACGTCTCGTTGAGCTTGGCTCTTCGCCTCAACACGGATCTCGTGCCGCTCTTGTGGAAGCGTTCAGGCATTGCCGCTCGACGCTCTGCATGAGCCCTGCTGACAGTCCTTCAGATGCCCGAACGGGACAAATTCCGATGATCTCCGCGCTATGGACGACAGCATGGCGACTCGATCCACTGACCTGTATTGCGAGAGGGCGGTGTGAGGGCGACGGAGGCGGAATGAACGAGGCCGTCGACTCCAACGGCCGAGGCCCTCACTCCAGCCCCCGAGGGGCGAGGGAGCAATACAGGCCAGCTCGCTGTGCCCCGCTTCGAAGTAGCGCATTTCGGCTCCCTCTCCCCCGGCGGGGTTGGGGTGAGGGGTCTCCGAAAAATCACATCCATCTCCATCAAGGAAACCCGACGACCTCCACCATCGCCCGCACCTGCTCGACCGCTCCCCGCCACC
>JAJKJU010000189.1 GCA_021153565.1 Rhizobacter sp. | reverse complement strand
GGAGAGGGCGGGGGTGAGGGCCGTGGGCGGTGAATAAAGCCATGGGTTGCCATCACCGCAGCCCCTCACCCAACCTCTCCCCAGAGGGGAGAGGAGCCAATGCAAGACCTTGAAAGGGGTGGATACCAGAGGCTGAAAGTTTTTCGAGCGTGGCCGAGCAGCGCGTCAAAAGGGGCCTCCTGTAGGTGCGAAGCGCAGCCATGGCCCCGGCTATGGCGAGCATTGCAACGACGACGATGGATCTTTGAGCGTGCTGAACGGGCATGATGAAAATCCTCTCAGCCTCTCAAATTAGCGCGACGCCTGGCGAAGAAAACGCAGATGCGCTGGGCAAGCCCGCGCAGAAACTTCGCGAGCATCCAGGTCACGGTCACCATGACGACCAGCGCGACTGTCAATGCCGCGAAGAATGCCAACGGATGCGCCCACGACAGCCACAGTGCGACCGGCACGGCGCCATCGCCAAGCAGCGACATGCCGATGTTGGAAAAAGGCTCTGGCGAAGTGTTGACCGCGGCGCGCGTGGTGGCCTTCGCGATATGGCTCGTCGCGGCGAGCGTGCCGCCCAGCAGCGCCGCCACCATGGCCCACGTCGACTGGTCGGCACCGAACACGCTGGCCGCAAGCGCAGCGCCGGCGGGGATGCGAATGACCGTGTGAATCAAATCCCACAGCGAATCGACGCCCGGAATCTTGTCCGCGAAGAACTCGATGAACAACATCAGCCCGCTTGCGCCGAGCATGGCCGGGTGCTGCAAGACCTTGAGCCCCGAAGGCAGGTCCACCCAGCCCATTGCTCCCGCGAGGCCAGTGAGAAACACGACCGCGTACAAACGCAATCCGCTCGCCCAGCCCAGGGCTGCAGCGACGGAAAGCAGTTGCGGCGTGTCGAGGTTCATTGGGATGGCATTACTAGGCAAGCCAGGATGGCTTGCGCTTGTTGAGGAAGGACTGCACGCCCTCTTTGCCTTCTTCGCTCGCGCGGATGTCGGCGATGCGCCGGGCCGTGGTGTCCCTCAACTGCGGGTCGATGGGCAAGCCTGCGACCTCTTGCACCAGCGCCTTGCAGGCGCGCACGGCCATCGGAGCGTTGGCGATGATGGCAGCGACGATCTCGTCGACTTTCGCGTCGAGCTCTTCCGGGGGACACACCGCGTGAACGAAGCCAAGCGCCTGCGCCTGCAAAGCACCGAAGCGCTCCGCAGTCACGAAGAATCGTCGCGATGCCTGCTCACCCAGCGCGCGGATCACGTAGGGGCTGATGGTCGCGGGCAAGAGGCCGAGCTTGGCCTCGCTGAGACAAAAGTTGGCCGCATCCGACGCGACGAGGATGTCGCAAACTGCAGCCAGCCCCACGCCGCCGGCATAGCAGTCGCCGTGGATGCGGCCCACGACCGGCACCGGACAGCTGTAGATCGTCCACAGCATGTCCGCCAGCGCCTGCGCATCGTCCCGGTTCTGGTTCCAGGTGTAGTCGGCCATGGCGCGCATCCACGAGAGATCCGCGCCGGCGCAAAAGGCCTTTCCGTGGCCGCCGAGGACGATGCAGCGCAGGTCGGCATCGGCACCCAGCGTGCGAAACACGTTCGTGATTTCGGCGATCACCCCATCATTGAACGCATTGCGGACATCGGGCCGGTTGAGCCGCACATCAGCCACATGGGCCGAGAGGCGGCGAACGTCGAGCGGGTTATTCATCTGGACCTCACATGCGGAAGACGCCGAACTTCGCTTCGGGGATCGGTGCGTTCAGGCTCGCGCTGATGGCAAGCGCGAGCACGCGGCGCGTGTCGGCCGGGTCGATCACGCCGTCGTCCCACAGGCGAGCGCTCGAGTAATAGGGATGCGCCTGCTTTTCGAATTGGTCGAGGATGGGCTTCTTGAACATGGCTTCGTCGTCGATGCTCCATGAGCCGCCCTTGGCTTCGATGCCGTCTCGCCGCACGGTGGCAAGCACACTCGCGGCCTGCTCGCCGCCCATGCCGCTGATGCGCGCGTTGGGCCACATCCACAGGAATCGCGGCGAATAGGCGCGACCGCACATGCCGTAGTTGCCGGCCCCGAAGCTGCCGCCGATGATCACGGTGAACTTGGGCACGTTGGCTGTCGACACGGCCGTCACCATCTTCGCGCCGTGTTTGGCGATGCCTTCACTCTCGTACTTCTTGCCCACCATGAAGCCGGTGATGTTTTGCAGGAAGACGAGCGGAATCTTGCGCTGGCAGCACAGCTCGATGAAGTGCGCGCCCTTTTGCGCCGACTCGGAAAACAGCACGCCGTTGTTGGCGATGATGCCCACAGGCATGCCTTCGATGTGCGCGAAGCCGGTGACGAGCGTGGTGCCATAGCGCGCCTTGAATTCCTCGAACTCCGAGCCGTCGACGATGCGCGCGATGATCTCGCGCACGTCGAATGGCTTGCGCGTGTCGGTCGGGATGACGCCGTGCAACTCCTGCGTGTCGAAGAGCGGCGCGCGCGGCTCGATGCGAAGCATGTCGATGTTCTTGCGCCAGTTGAGGTGCGCCACCGAGTTCCGCGCGATGGCGAGTGCATGCGTGTCGTTTTGCGCGAGGTGGTCGGCCACGCCGGACAGGCGCGTGTGCACGTCGCCGCCGCCGAGGTCCTCGGCACTCACGATCTCGCCGATCGCAGCCTTTACCAGCGGCGGGCCTGCCAGGAAAATCGTGCCCTGGTTCTTCACGATGATGGACTCGTCGCTCATCGCGGGCATGTAAGCGCCGCCCGCAGTGCACGAACCCATGACCACGGCGATTTGCGGAATGCCCTGCGCGCTCATTTGCGCCTGATTGAAGAAGATGCGTCCGAAGTGATCGCGGTCGGGAAAGACCTCGTCCTGGTTCGGCAGGTTGGCGCCGCCCGAATCAACGAGATAGATGCACGGCAGGCGGTTCTGCTGCGCGATCTCCTGTGCGCGCAGGTGCTTCTTCACCGTCATCGGATAGTAGGTGCCGCCCTTCACGGTGGCGTCGTTGCACACGATCATGCAGTCGACACCCGACACGCGGCCCACACCCGCGATAAGGCCGGCGCCGGGCGCATCGTTGTTGTACATGTCGAGCGCGGCCAGCGGCGCGAGTTCGAGGAAAGGTGTGTCCGGGTCGAGCAGCATCTCGACGCGGTCGCGCGGAAGGAGCTTGCCGCGTGCGAGATGCTTGCCGCGCGGCCCCTCGCCGCCGCCCTGCGCGATCTTGGCGAGCCGGGCGTTGAGGTCGTCAACCAAGGCGCGCATCGCCGCTGCGTTGGCCTTGAAATCTTCTGTGCGCGGGTTCAGCTTGGACGCGAGCGCTGGCATCTTCTGTGTCTCCTCAAGAGCCGGTGGGCAAGCATAGCCCGCATGAGAAACCGGATTGCATTCGTAGCCGGGATGAAACCAGTGCAGAGATGGGCTCACGTGCAACCCATTCCCGGATTTCTCCGCGGGCCACGAAGCTTAGGTCGGACCACCCCGCACAGCGCGCCACAGAGGTTGCAAATCCTGCCAGCGTTGACGACACTCCAGGCGTGCCTATCCGCCCCTCGCCTGCCCTTCGCGCCGAACGCATCGCTGCCACCCCCATGGCTTTCGTCCGGGCCATCGTCCTTGGCTACGAGAAGTACGGCGTCGACCCGTCGAATGCACTCAAGCAGGCACAAATCACGCCATCTCAACTCCGCCGCGTTGATGCACGAATCACTGCGGCGCAGATGGAAGCGGTGTCTGGTGCCGCCATGCAGGAACTCGATGACGAGGCGCTGGGATGGTTCTCGCGCAAGCTGCCCTGGGGCAGCTACGGCATGCTGTGCCGCGCCTCCATCACCTCGCCCAACCTGGGCGTGGCCATCGCGCGCTGGTGCCGCCACCATCGGCTGCTCATTGACGACATCACGCTGCGGCTCGACATACGCGACAAGACGGCCCACTTCGTCATCGACGAGCGGCGGCGGCTGGGTGCCGTTCGCGAGTTCTGCCTCGTCACGAGCATGCGCTTCCTGCACGGGTTTGCCTGCTGGGCGATCGACTCACGCATCCCATTGCGCGAGGCGAGCTTTCCGTACCCAGCGCCACCGCACGACGATGTGTACGCACTCTTGTTTCCCGGAGAGGTCTACTTCAACGCGGCAAACGCCGGCTTCAGCTTCGACGCGCAATACCTCGCTATGCCATTGCGACGCGACGAAACGGCGCTGCGCACCATGCTGCAGCGCGCCTTGCCTTTGACGGTATTGCAGTACCGGCGCGATCGCCTCCTCGTGCAGCGCGTGCGCGAATTGCTGCGCCAGCGCAGCGCCGAACTCTCGACCGCGGAGGCCCTCGCACGCGAACTCAACATTTCCACGCGCACTTTGCATCGCCAATTGCAGGATGAAGGCGCTGCCTTGCAGGACCTGAAAGACGAAACCCGCCGCGATCACGCCATCGACCTGCTGCGCCGCAGCTCACGCCCGATCAAGCAGGTCGCGCACGCCGTCGGATTCGGCAACGAGAAGAGCTTCGCCCGCGCGTTTCGGCAATGGACAGGCACGTCGCCGAGCGAGCTCAGGAAGACGCGGGCGGAGTGAAGGCATCGTGCAAGGCCACGCAGGCAAGCTCGGACGCATACGCGGATCAAGCTCGCGCACGTGGAGCAGATAGGGATGCACTGCCCAGTAAGGATTTGGCCTATCATGCCCAGCCGTTCGCAGACGAAGCCTTCGCGCTCTCAGCCTCTCACTCAAGGATCTACCAGAGAACGTCCTCATAGTTTCTGAGCCCCACGGACGGCTTCTCATTCACAGTCTTGATCAACGTGCCGCCCAAGTCGTGAATCGAAACATCTCCATTCGGATAGTAGACCCGGGTGAGCTTGGGATCAGCGACCACGTATGTCTGCTGCTGCTGCATCGCGTGCTCGCGAAACCATTCTCGGCATCCACCACATTGCTGGCGAGAGACGCCGATTGACTCATTGTTGCCGTTGAGTCCATCTGCGATAGCCACGAGCTGTTCGGCATGGCTTGCTGCGGCGCCCCCCTGAACGATCGGCAGGTGCTTGTTGCCTCGGTTCTGCCGGAGATTTCCCTGATCTGATCGAGGATCATTCTGGCCGCCTGGCGTGTCCAGATGGAGGCCCGCTATTGAATACTGGACATTGAGCACCGTCAGATCTTCGTTGCTCCAGCCGTTCGGTAGTTGCGCACCCCCCACGGCAAACGTTCCGGCCTGATTGGCACCGGCAGCTTTCGTAGCGCGCTTTCGAGCCACCTTCATCCGGATGCTCAGGTCTGCCGGCGCATTCAGGGCGCTTTCAGCATTCGTTGGACTATCGTCGGGATTCCTTTTGTCTGTAAGGAAATTGTTGACGGTGGCGCTTAGCTCCCCTGCCGTATCAGAGCCGATCGCGTTCACGTGCATGGTGGGATGGTTCGGATCGGTAGCCGCTTGAGCCAACTCTGCCGCGGCGTTTGCACGCCCAGGGTCGCCCGGGCCTTCTGCGTCCCGCTCTTGCGCGGCCTGCATGGGTCGACGATCGCTCTGGGCTGCTCCTCTTGTCCCGAGGGCTGATGCGAATTTGGTGGTCGCCGCCTGGACGGCATCGCCTCCCCGACAGCAAGGATCGGTGGCCGGGTCACCCGGATTCAGGTTCGGCCGGGGCGCGTTCAGTGGCGACACGGCTTGCTGCAGCGTGCGCGAATTGGCAGGGGTGTGGTGGGGGGCCGCCTGTGGAGTGGACTTCTTCTGCGCGGGCTGCTGTGCAGGCTGCCGGGATGACTCGGGGCTTCGCTCGAACATGACTTTTGCTTTGGTGTTTGGCGTGTGTCACGCCCCCTTGAGGATCGGGTCTCAGGCACGAAGCACCCTGTCTTGCGGCTGAATAGCTGGCGATTGAGCTCTTCCATCGCAATGGCCTGGCCTCGCAGACGTGCTCGGGTGCAAGTGTCGCCACTCCGGCGGCATCGGGCATTCGGGTCGGCTTCACGCTGGGCATGGCGCGATTGTCTTGGCTATCAGGCCTCATGTTGTCTCGCCCCGTGCATCGTTGAGCAACAACCGATAGCGCTTGTGCCAACACGTCAAAGAGCGCGCGACGGATCGCGCGCCTTCCTTGCGAGATTCCTTAGGATTTGGCCCGGAATAAGTTCCCGTTTTGGGGGCGCTGGGCGGGATGCGATGCAAGGCGCTACTAGCGCCGTGTGGCGAGCCACACAAGTGAGGAGCAAGCCGCAGCGCGCCCGCCCAGCGCCCCCAAAACGGGAAATTGTTTCGGGCCAAATCCTTACTTGCCCCTGCGCCGACGCGCCACCGCGGGGAGCATGCTCAGGCCGGCCAGCATCAATGCATAGGTCTCAGGTTCGGGCACCACGGTGATCAGGTCACCACCGGTCGCCTGCTCGAGCCAGTCGTCGTAGGCGCCCACCATCATGCCGCCAAAGTACGTGCCAAAGGCGCCCGGGGTCTGGCCCTGGAAGGTGCCGCCGAAGGTGGTGTTGCCCGCCAGGAAGTACTCGCCGTTTCTGTAGATGAAAGTTGCCCCGCCGGAGTCGCCGCCTCCGATGTTGGTTTCCTTGTCGTTCGGAAGAATGGGCGTGCACACGCTGAACATGGTGCAGAAGGAATCCTGGCCCCGTCCGTCAAAGTCGGCATACCAGACCTCCTTCGGGCCGGCCGCGAAGTTTTGTTCGTCGTCTCGGTCGAACAGGTCCATGACGTTCTGTCCGCTGCGCTTGATTCGGAAGTCTGGGTCCACGCTGTAGCCGGCCACGCCGTCACCGGAGCGACCGTACCCGACCATGGTGAACACCTGGCCTTCGGTCAGGTCGCCAGTGAACGCGCGGTAAATCTTGGCGGCGTGAGGCGCGTCCTGATCCAGCGTCACGACGGCGATGTCATCGTTCAAGCAGAAGCCGGGCACACCGGAGGGGCAGTTGCCGAAGCCGTGGTAATTCGGGTTCATCGCCACGGTAGCCGCCGTCACGATGGCACGGCCCGGGTCGCCAGGGGTCGGACTTGCATTGAAGACGGCACGCACGCTGCTGCCGGGTTTGGTGAGGTCCACAACGGTGCCGTTGCCGTCGGTGTCGATGCAGTGGCCTGCAGTCACGACATGGCGCTTGGAAACCAGCGTTCCCGAGCAGATGAACGATTGCCCGTCGTACTGGACGTTGACGCTAACCACGCCCGAGAATGGCGAGCTTGCGGTGTTGGGATCAATCCGTTTGTCCGGCGAATCGGGCGGCGAGCCGGCAGGGTCACCGGCGACGATCAGCGAATGCACATCGGCGCCAGAGATCCGGGCCTGGACCGGGAAGCTGATGGCCGCCGACAGACCCGCGATCAGACCTACCACTGCGAATTTCGACTTCATTTTTTCTCCCTTGGTAAAGGCAACAATCAATGAATGCCGAAGCATTGGTCATGCTCATCCCACGCTCGGCAAAGTCCGGAAACCAATAGGTTGCGCACAATGATTCTGATTGTCATTCGTGATAAAGGTGCACCTTTGATCCCCGCATCCACGGGAGTCGTTTCCCCTGATGTTTTTTTCGCGACCTATATGGCGATGCATAGCATCAGCGAGACGATAAAAGGGTGCACCGTTCGCCAGAATCATGGACGCTTTCAGCGATGCCTTTGGACACTGGACTCACCGCCTTCGAACTGGTAAGCATTGCGAATAACGCGCATATCGATGTTCAGCGCTTGAGATGTTCAGCGCTTGAGACTCGCTAGACGATTCCTTGACGAAGCGTCTTCGATGAATTCAATGACGCCTTGGTCGATGGACTTCTGGAAAAACTCGCTCGCACGCGCCGTGTCGCCGTCCGCCAGATAGCGCTCGGCAATGTAGAAATAGGCTTCGCACAGCCGCTCAGCCGCCAAGCTGCCGGCCATGGCCGAGGCGATGACCGAATCTACGCTTGCCTTGCCGCGCGCCCAGTCCACGAGCGGACGCGGCCAGTCAGCGGGCAACTGATCGTCAGTGATGTCGGCGCCCGCCTGGGACAGGTCGAGCCCGCCGTGGCGAGAGGTCAGCGTGAGCCACACGATGGGGTAGCCGCGGCGCACCTGCGAGCGGTCCTTGAGCAACTCGTCGAGATCAATCTTGGCAGCCGCATAGTCCTTGGCAAAGTAGTTGGCCAGCGCACGCGTGTTGCGTGCCTCGCTGTCAGCGGCGTCCTTCGCCAGCACCCGGCCCGTGAGCTCGAGGGCGCTGGCGTAGTCCTTGTTTTGCAACGCGTTCACCGCCGCCGCGTTGATTGTCTCGGGCACGTCGGGCGACAGCTCGAGCGCCTGCTTGAAGTCCTTGGCCGCCTCGTCGTAACGGCCCAGGTTGTCGTACTGGATGCCGCGCGCCGTCAGCGCCTGGGCCTTCAGGTTGGGTGATAGGCGGCCTCCCGCGATCTGCGCCGACAGCACCTGCGCCTTGACGATGGATTGGTACTGCGTCTGCGTCTTGGGCTTGATTTTCTGCGACCGCACCGCTTCGTCGGTGTCCTTCAATTCGCGCCGCAAGGCGTCGAGACCCGGCAGGGTGATGGCCGGAGCCGACATGCTCAGTCCCACACGCTGCCCGAGCTTGTTGACCTGCGCCGTGTAGGCCTGCCAATCCTTGGGCTCGATCTGGTCGGTGAGCAGGCGCAATTCGCTCGCATACTCGCTGCGGCGCGCGCTGACCTCAGAGGTATTGCGCAAGGTGAAGAGGCTGTCGCCATCCTCGAGCTTGTTGCTGCTGGGCGTGGAATACACATCTTCCGAAAACTCGACGGCGCTCACGTGCCTGAAGATGCCCGGATAGGAAATCGCGAATGGGTCGCGGCGCATGGGCTCGCTGGGCATGCGCAGCGCATCGACGATGCTCCACTGCACCACGTCGGCCAACAGCAAGCGTTGATCGGGAAAGCGCCAGAACTCCGGAATCCAAAATCTCTGCACGAAGGTGACCGCGTCGTCCGTCTCCGAGCGCAGCACTTCCATCGGCGCATCGGTCACGATCTTCGGATAGGTGCGCGCGTAAGCCGTGCCCAACTGGGTCTGGATTTCCGCCATGGTGCGCGTGGCGAGCGACTCGCGCATCGCCTCGGCCAGATCACCTCGGTAGGTGATGCGCGATTCGAGCTTGGCGCCTTCGGCGAAATGGCCGACGCGAAAAGTGTCCTGCACCAGCATGCGTTGCTTGTCGAATGCAGTGGGCAGCGCAAGCAAGGCGTTCGTGCCTGCTGCGATCAGCAAGCCCTTGTCAAAGCCGATGGATTGGCGGCTCGCCAGATCGCCGGTCTGGTGGCTTCGCGTCGCGTCGAGAAAATGCGTCTTGCCGTTGAGCTGGACGCGGGCGATCACGTGGTCAAAGGCGAGCGGGCTCGGCAGCATCTCGTCCACGCGGCCGCGCATGAGCGTAGACACGAGCACCGGTACAGCTGGAATGTCGAGTTTGTGCAGCAAGGCGATGAGCAAAGACACTTTGTCCTTGCAATCGCCGAATCGCTGTTCGATGACCTTGTCGGGCAGCGCCGGCTTGTGGGTGTTGAGGCCGATCTCGGCGCCAAAGTACCGCACGTCGGCCTGCACGAAATGAAGCACCGCGACAAGCTGCTTCTCGGGATCGTTCGACATCGCGCGGATCTCGGCCGCCTTTTGGTCGATGGCCGCAGCGCCGCGCACCGCGTCCGAAAACAACCTGACGCCCCAGCGCGCCACGTCGGCCCAGTCCTCGAATTCGCTGAATTGCACTTCTTGTTTGAGCACCGCGCTGTAGGGGGCGCCGGAATCGGCATGCAGCTGCGGCACCGATTCGCGCCGGAAGATGGTTTCACGCACGCCGCGGTCCACCTTCGACGAGACCCGGATGTCCGGCGAACCGGCGCGGAACTTGATCTTGCGCGACTCGGGGGCCAGCAACCGGTACTGGTAGAGCGCTGCCGGCCCGCGGTGGGAAATCAGCCAGTCCATGCTCACGAAGCGACCGTCAAAGACCGGGTTCATGCCGCGAATCGAATAAGCGAAGTCGATCTGGTCGCCCACCCGAACGTCGTCGAGCACCATCGATGCGGTGATGCGGCCATCGTAGATGCGGCGCTCGAGTTGCGTCTCCCGCTGCAGGAGCTGAATCTTCTTGCGGTCAAGGCGCGTAGAGCGCTTGCCGTCGCGAACCACGTCGAAGTGGTGAAAGACGAGCGACTGGTAGCTCGGATCGAACTCGATCTCGATCTGCGATGCCTGGCCGAGGCCCGAGGTGTCGCCCACGACGCGAACCACATGGCTATACATCACCGCTGATTTGTCGTCCACGCGGGTCTGGTCGTCGACGACCCGGTAGCGCAGCGGCGCGGCGACGATGGGTGCATCGGCACTTTCCCTTGCCGGCACGACCCAGGCTGGTGCGGGCTCGATCGAGTAGCTGAAGGCAGTGGATGTGGCGACCGTCCTGGCTGGCTTCGCCTCTTTCTCGGCAGCAGCGCATTGGAGGGTGGCGAGGCCGGCAACCAGTGCCAACAGGGGGACAGCGTAGGTCATGGACGGCTCGGTGCTGTGGCGCGATCCGGATCGGATTACGTGCAGCACCGACTATATGCAGGAGCGTGGCGTTCGTACTGATGAATTCATAGCTTGAGTGAGACCCGAGGTGGGCTTTGGTGTCAACGCCCTTCCTCGGGTTTCACCCTTTCAACCACCCAATGGAAGCAATCCGGAAGGCCCTCGCATTTACTCCCTCTCCCTCTGGGAGAGGGTGGGGGTGAGGGCGACGACGGTGGAGAAAGCTCGGCCTGGGGTCTCAACGGCCGCAGCCCTCACCCCACCCCTCTCCCAGGGGGAGAGGGAGCAAAGGCGGTGTAAGTAACTGAAAGGTCCCGCGCCTCGCGAAGGATTTCAACCACATCCTGTCGGTCGAATTCCGCGCGCGACAGCGATGCGGTCGCCCCATGCAAGCCATGGTTCGCCAAGCGCTTGGCACGCCTGAGAGGCTGAGTTCTCAGCAAGGGCAGCCGTTCCATCAGGCACTGCCTGTAGCTTCCTGCTTGACAGCCTTTTTCGATGGCTTCTCGGCCACCGGCCCGCCCGCTTCCTTCCATGCAGTGAAGCCGCCCGCGATGTGCGCAACCCGAGGCATGCCCATCTCCTGCAAGGTCTGGGTTGCCAGCGCCGAACGCCAACCCAGGGCGCAGAACAGCACAAACTCCTTGTGTTGCCCAAACTCTTCGCGGTAATAGGGCGAGCCTGGGTCGACCCAGAATTCGAGCATGCCGCGCGGCGCGTGGATCGCGCCGGGAATCACACCCTCGCGCTCGAGCTCTCGCACATCGCGGACGTCCACGAACTGAACTTTCGGATTGCCGTGCAACGCCTTGGCCTGCTCGACGGTGTAGGTCGTGATAGCCGCTTCGGCCTCTTCGACCATGCTCTTGACGGCCTTGATCATCAGAAGGGTCCCTTCTCAAGCCAGCGCTCGATCTGGGCGCGGCGGTCGTTTCCCCAGAACGGCTCCTTGTCGATCATGAAGAATGGTGCACCGAAGACGCCGGAGGCGATTGCAGCATCATTCGCCGCCTTGAGGCGCACCTTCCAGGTCGGGTCGTTCCAGACGGATTCGGCCTCGGCCGGATCAAGGCCGAATTCAGCGGCCAGTTCCCTGAGACGGGCCGGGTCGCTCAGGTCCACGCCGCGGGCAAAGTAAGCACGAAGACAATGCCGAGCCCAGTGGCTCGCCGTCGCATCACGCTTGTCATTGAGCCACCAGAAGATGCGGGCGGCGTTTTGCGTGGGGATCGGAAACTTCTCCGGATTTTTCAGCGGCACGCCGGCAAACCGGGCTGAGCGCTCGAAGTCAAGGAACGAGTATTCGCGCTTGATGGGATAGTCCACCGGGCTTTTCAACCCCGCCGCCTGGAAGATGGCACCCAGCAGGATCGCCTTCCAGTTCACCGTGCTGCCATGCCGCGCGGCGAGCGCCTCGATCCACTCCGACGCGATGTATGAATACGGAGAGGAGAAGTCGAAATAGAAGTCGATGAAACGCGGGTTCACGGACGCAAGATTACTGCGCGGCGGACCCTTGTGTCATAGGCATTTCGTCGCCTGGGTGAAACCGGCCCCGACTGAGAGGCTGAGAATATTTCGAACGTGTCCGAGCAGCACGTCAAAAGGCGCCTGATCTAGGCGCAAAGCGCAGCCATAGCTTGGCTATGGCGAGCATTTGCAACGACGAGCAGGG
>JAJKJU010000188.1 GCA_021153565.1 Rhizobacter sp. | reverse complement strand
CGAGACCGAGCGGCACGCAGGGCGCGACGAGATCGGTCACCTCGAAGAAGGGCCGCCGGCGCATCCACGCGAACAGCGCCATGGCGGCGATCACGCCGAGGAGGCCGCCATGGAACGACATGCCGCCTTTCCACACCGCAAAGATCTCCAGCGCGTTGGCCGCGTAGTACGTCGGCTTGTAGAACAGCACATAGCCGAGCCGCCCGCCGATCACCACGCCGAGCACGCCATAGAAGAGCATGTCCTCGACGTCGCGGCGGGTCCAGCCGCGATCGGCGAACTGCGGCTGGCGCACCCGCAGCGATGCGAGCCACAGGAACAGGCCGAAGGCGACGAGGTAGGTGATGCCGTACCAGTGGATGGCGATCGGCCCGAGCTTCAGGGCGATGGGGTCGAACTGGGGGTGGACAAGCATGCGCCGCGGCTGGGTGTTTGAGCGCGGATGATAAGGGCCGCCGCCGTATCATCGTCCGTCCCGCTGCCAGTTTTCGAGAACACCGTCATGAGCCTCAACCGCCGCTCGAAGAACATCACCGAAGGCGTCGCGCGCGCCCCCAACCGCTCCATGTACTACGCGATGGGGTACGAGCAGGGCGACTTCGCGAAGCCGATGGTCGGCGTGGCGAACGGCCACTCCACCATCACGCCGTGCAACTCGGGCCTGCAGAAGCTGGCCGATGCGGCGGTGGAAGGCCTGAAGGACGCAGGCGCCAATCCGCAGATCTTCGGCACGCCCACGATCAGCGACGGGATGGCCATGGGCACCGAAGGCATGAAGTATTCGCTCGTGTCGCGCGAGGTGATCTCCGATTGCGTCGAAACATGCGTCGGCGGCCAGTGGATGGACGGCGTGATCGTCATCGGCGGCTGCGACAAGAACATGCCCGGCGGCCTCATGGGCATGTTGCGCGCCAACGTGCCGGCTATTTACGTCTACGGCGGCACCATCCTCCCCGGCCACTACAAGGGCCAGGATCTCAACATCGTGAGCGTCTTCGAAGCCGTGGGCCAATACAGCGCCGGCAACATGAGCGAGGAAGACTTCTGCCAGATCGAGCGTCGCGCCATTCCCGGCAGCGGTTCTTGCGGCGGCATGTACACCGCCAACACCATGAGTTCGGCCTTCGAGGCGCTGGGCATCAGCCTGCCCTACAGCTCGACGATGGCGAACGTGCATGACGAGAAAGTGGTGTCGACGAAGGAGTCGGCGCGCGTGCTCGTCGAGGCGATCAAGAAGGATTTGAAGCCGCGCGACATCGTCACAAAGAAGGCAATTGAGAACGCGGTCGCGGTCATCATGGCCACCGGCGGGTCCACCAACGCGGTGCTGCACTTTCTCGCGATCGCGCACGCGTCCGGCGTTGAATGGACCATCGACGACTTCGAGCGGGTGCGCAAGAAGGTGCCAGTGCTGTGCGACCTCAAGCCGAGCGGCAAATACCTCGCCGTCGACCTGCATCGCGCGGGTGGCATCCCGGCCGTGATGAAGGTGTTGCTGAAGGCCGGGTTGTTGCATGGCGATTGCATCACCATCACCGGCAAGACGGTGGCCGAAACGCTGGCTGACGTCCCGGACTTGTCGCCCGACCAGGACGTGATCCGCTCGATCGACAAGCCGATGTATGCCGAAGGCCACCTCGCGATCCTCAAGGGCAACCTGTCTCCCGAAGGCTGCGTCGCCAAGATCACCGGCCTCAAGAATCCGGTCATGACCGGCCCGGCACGTGTGTTCGACGACGAGCAATCGGCACTCGCCGCCATCATGGCCAAGAAGATCGCCGCTGGCGACGTGATGGTCCTTCGCTACCTCGGGCCCAAGGGCGGTCCGGGCATGCCGGAAATGCTGGCCCCCACGGGTGCGCTGATCGGGCAAGGGCTGGGCGAATCGGTGGGCCTCGTCACCGATGGGCGCTTCTCCGGCGGGACATGGGGCATGGTCGTCGGCCATGTCGCGCCAGAGGCCTATGCGGGCGGCAACATCGCGCTGGTTCAGGAAGGCGATTCGATCACCATCGATGCGCACACCTTGACGCTTCAACTCAACGTGAGCGACGAAGAACTCGCACGCCGACGTGCCAACTGGAAGGCACCCGCGCCGCGCTACACCCGCGGCGTTCTGGCGAAGTTCGCAATGTGCGCGTCGAGCGCCAGCTCGGGGGCGGTGCTCGACAAGTTCGAGTGAGAGGCTGAGAGGCAGCCCTTTCAAGGTCGTGCATTGGCTCCTCTCCCCTTTGGGGAGAGGTTGGGTGAGGGGCTGCGGCGATGCCCCATGTCCGCATTCACCGCCCACGGCCCTCACCCCAACCCTCTCCCAGAGGGAGAGGGAGCAATACCAGACTGTGTAAAGACCTTGAAAGGGGTGAGGCTGAGAGGCTGGACGCAGTCCAGGTTATGAAATCGGCAGTGACCGACCACAGGCCCGCCTGACTTCGCCGATGAAGCGGTCCTGGCGAAAGTCGCTCTTGTCGATGACGTTGAGCATGTGACTCTTCAGCAGCAGGCGGTCTTCTCGACTGAACTGCTTTGCGGTCACCACGATCACCGGGATTTGCGCCGTCGCCGGCTCGCGCCGCAGGGCCTCGACGACCTCGATGCCTCCCAGGTCGGGCATGAGCAGGTCGAGCACGACAAGGTCCGGCAGGCAGCGACTGGCCTGCTCGATCCCGTCCTGGCCGCCATAGGCGCGCAGCACCTTGTACCCAGGCTTGCTCAGATAAGCCCCCATCAGCTCCACCGCGCTCGGGTCGTCATCCACGACCAGAACGCTCACCTCGTGCGTCGACGTGGGCTTGACCCCCAGCCTATCAAGTTCGCGCGAAAACTCGTGCCGACCGACCGGTTTCTGCAGGACGGCCGACGCGCCCAGCGAGAGGCCGATCTCATGGTCGGCCACGACTGAGACCACGACCACAGGTACATCGCGCCAGCCAGGCAGGCTCTTGATCCGGCCGAGAAGATCCCACCCGTCCATGCCGGGCAGCAGGATGTCCAGCGTGATCAAGTCCGGCACGCATTCGCCCACCAACTCCAGCGCAGCCTCCCCCGATCTCACATGGCGAACCTCGAAGCCAAGTGCCTCGAGTTGGATACGCATCAGCTCCAGGGCCAGCTCATCGTCTTCGACCACCAGTGCGAATGGTGCAGCCGAGGGGGGCTGCCACGGCGCCACCACAGGCAGCGCTGCCGGAATCGTGTCGCTGATCTGCCAGGGCAACCACAAGCTGAAACAACTGCCGCGACCGGGCTCGCTCGTCACCGCGACGCAGCCGCCATGCAACTCAGCCAGTCGCGACACGGTGGCCAGACCCAATCCGGTGCCTTCGATCTTTCGAGTCAGCGGGTTCTTGATCTGTGTGAACGGCGTGAAGAGGCGATCCATGTCGGCGCGTGCAATGCCGATCCCGGTGTCGGACACGCAAATCTGCGCGAAGGTGTCACAGGGACCGTCGGGCAGCGGCATGCGGACCCCCGTCGCGAAACCCGGCAGCGCGGTCGATGCCTCGTTCCGATCGACCAGGCGAGCGCGAACCGCAACCTCGCCGCCGTCAGGCGTGAACTTGACCGCGTTGGACAGCATGTTGTAGATGATCTGCCTGAGCCGTCGTCGATCGACCTTGAGCGGCTCCGCGCGGTCCAGGCCCGACACTTCGAGGCGGATTCCGTGGGCAAGCGCGCGCTCCTTCACGACCAGCAAGGCATCCGCAAGCAAGCCGTCGAGATCGACGGCTTCCAGGTCGATCTCGACCCGGCCTGCTTCGATCTTGGAGAGGTCCAGGATGTCATTGATCAGCGACAGCAGATGCCCGCCGCTGTCGTGAATATGGCAGACGAAGTCGCGCTGGCGCTGCGTCAGCTCGCCCGCAAGGCCGTCTTTCAGGATGTCCGAAAACCCGATGATCGCGTTCAATGGCGTACGCAGCTCGTGCGACATCGTGGAGAGAAACTCGGTCTTGGCCTGGCTCGCCGCACTCAGCTCCCGGTTCGTCTGCGCCACCTCGAACTGTCGCGCCTGCAGTTCGGCATTGACTGCCTGCAGCACGCTGTTCTTCTGTTCCAGGATGGACAGAAGATCGGCACGGCTTTCGGCCAGTGAGCGCACGGCGCGCGCCTCGGTCGCTTCGATTTCGACCTTGAGCAAGTCGGTGCGAATGCGCCGGTTCTCGTCCTCGAACTGCTTGCGTCGAATCTGCGCACGTACGCGTGCCTTCAGCACCTCGAATTCGGCGGATTTCTGGATGTAGTCGTCGGCTCCCGCGTCCAGCCCGTCGAGCATCGCAGTGCGGTCCTCGACCGCGGTCAGCAGGATCAGCGGAATCTCTCTCACCACGGGCGCAGCCTTGATGCGCTGGCAGGTTTCACGGCCACTCAGGCCCGGCATCATCAGATCGAGCAGGATGCAGTCCATGCTCTGCACCGCCAGCAGCTCGAGCGCCTCCTCGCCAGAACGCGCCGGGACGACGTCGTAGCCTTCATCGCGCAGCGCCGACGCCAGTTCGCCCAGAAAGGTCGGACTGTCGTCAACGGCCAGAATCTTCTTCGGACCGAGCAGGCTCGCCGTGTCGTCGGAGACGGGCGTCGCTGCGCTGCGCAACACCGCCGTGAGCCGCGCGAGCACGATCTCCACGTCTTCTTCCTTGCGCACAAAGGCGTCTGCCCCCGCATCGAGCGCGCTGAGTTCGGCTTCGCGATCCTCCGCACCAGTGAGCAGCAGGCACGGCATGCCGCGCAGGGCTGCGTCCAGGCGCAGGCGGCGAATGACCGTGGCACCGTCCATGCCAGGCAGCATGCCGTCGACGATGACGGCGCCCGGGCGCGAGACAGCCGCCATGCGCAGCCCCTCCTCGCCGCTGCTTGCCACGAGAACTGAATAGCCGGCCTGTTCGAGCGCCTGGGCCAGCGCCTGGCGGAAGGTCATGCTGTCGTCGATCAGCAGGATCGTCGAACACGGCGAGCCGCTCCCGGTGTGCCGCATTCGCAGCAGTTCGCGTGCCTTGGCAACCATGTACCCTGTGTCATAGGGTTTGCCGACGTATTCGTCGGCCCCTGTTTGCAGGCCACGCAAGCGGTCCTTGACTTCGGCCTCGGAGGACAACATGAGCACCACCGCGTGAGACGTGGACTGTGACGCGCGAACGTCCTCGAGCAGGTCCACGCCATCGCCGTCCGGCAGCAGGACGTCGAGCACGAACACGTCGACCGCATGCTGCCCGATGGCTTCTCGCGCCGCGGCGACGGTGGCACAGCCCACGGCATGGAACCCCGCGGCCTCGAACGCCTCTTGCAGGTCCATGCGTACCGTCAGGCTGTCGTCGACGATCAACACCGTGGTCATGACGGCCCCCACGACTGAACCCCGATCGGCACGGACGTCAACCCGGTCAGCGCCGATCCGATTTCGCCCAGCGGCAAGACCCGTTCGGCGGCACCCAGCATGACGGCCTCGCGAGGCATGCCGTAGACCACGCAAGTGGCTTCGTCCTGCGCAATGGTGGCACCGCCGGCCTGCCGCACGGCCAGCAGGCCCGCCGCGCCATCGCGACCCATGCCCGTGAGCAGGCAGGCCGCCACCGAGGCGCCGCAGTCTTGCGCAACGGACTCGAACAGGCAGTCGACAGACGGACGACAGGAATGCCGCTCGGCATCGTGCGTCAGGCGCAGTCTTGCGTCGCTGACGACGAGGTGCCGATCAGGCGGCGCCATGACGACTCCGCCCCCCAGCGCGGCCAGCCGTTGACCGTCCTGCGCGTATGCCACGCGGTGCGGCGTCTGCGCATCGAGCCACTCGGCAAAAGAGCGTCCGAAGGGTTCGTTGATGTGGAGCACAAACAGCACAGGAACACTGGCTCGCGGCGGCAGTGCTTGCAGAACCTGCACGATGGCCCCGGGCCCACCGGTGGACGCTCCGATCGCGATGAGCGAGCAGCGGCGCTGGCCCGTTTGCTGCAGTGCTTGCGGCACTGCAGCCCGACCGGCCGCGGTGCGACGCCCCCGCAGGTGTGTGATGACCGGGATGCGCGACACCATCTTCAAGGCCGCGACGTAGTCGCGTTCCCAGTCGCCGTCGGGCCTGGCGCCGTCCGGCTTGTCCAGTACGTCGATCGCGCCCGCGGCCAGCGCGTCGTATGTCTTGAACAGCTCGCCCCGATTCGTCGATGACGACACGATGAGGATCGGCGTGGGGCAATGCGCCATGATGTATTCGGTGGCAGCCAGCCCGGTCATCAGCGGCAGCATCATGTCCAGGCTCACAACGTCAGGTCGCAGGGCGAGGCACAACTCGATCGCCTGCTTGCCGTCCCCGGCCTCGCCGACGACGTCGAAATCGGGATGGGCAGTGAGCACTTCGCACAGCCGTTTGCGCACCGTGACGGAATCTTCTACGACGAGCACGCGAAGACGCACCGTGCGGTCGCCGCGTTCAGCGAACGCTTGGACGCCGTTCACGATGCCACCTGCGTCAGTTGACGCACGGCCCTCAGGAAGTCGTCCTGCGCGAACTCGCTTTTCACGATGTAGCCTTGCGCGCCCACGTCCTCGCCGCGCTGCCGGTCCTCGACCGACGAACGTGACGTGACGAGCATCGCGGGCACATCACGCATGGCCGGGTCGGCACGCGTTTGTTCGACGAATGAAAACCCGTCCATGCCGGGCATCTCGACGTCGACAAGGTATAGCGCGTAGCGTCGCCGCTTCGCGCGCTCCAAGCCTTCTTCCGCCGACATCGCCGAGTGCACCTCGTAACCGGCGGACTCCAGGATGCTTTGTTCCAGCATGCGCGTGGTCAGCGAGTCGTCGATGACCAGCACTGGCACCCGGGCGGCGGATACTTGCGGCGCCGATGCGCCCGCGCGCTGCGCCTCGTTCACCAGGCCATCGGGGTCGAGCACGATTTGCGGACAGCCCTCCACGTCTAGCGTTGCCCCGGCGACCACCGGGCTGGCCATCGCCGACTCAGGCAGCGCGCGCAGCACGATGTTGGCAGTGCCCAGCAGCCGATCGACGCCAATCGCTGCGACCCCGCCGGCTCCCTCGACGATCACCGCCGATCCAAAACGGGCGGTGCTCGGTCGGGTTGTATTCCGCAAAACTCGCGACAAAGGCACGAACGGCATGACCTCGCCCTCGTGAAGCAGGGCGTCGCCCTGTGCGGTCCGCGCGATCTGCTGCGCGTCGAAGCGCACGGTGCAACGCACGGCATCCAGCGGTATCGAGACAGCGGCGTCGTCGGATTCGACCACCAGCGCATCGAGCGACGCGAGCGAAAGCGGCACGCTCAAAGTCAGCGTTGTCCCCTGGCTGCTCGCGGTGCACACCGACACCTCGCCGCCCAGGCGATCAACGGCTTCGCGCACCAGATCGAGTCCGACGCCTCGCCCGGACACTTCGCTCACGACAGCAGCCGTGCTCAAGCCGCCGCGCAAGAGCAGTTGAAGCAGTGCCTGCGCATCGAGGTCCTGCGTCACAGTCGCCAACCAACCCTTGCGCTGCGCTGCACGGCGCACCGCATCCAGATCGACGCCTGCGCCGTCGTCGCTGCAGCGGAAGACAACGCGCCGCCCCTGCCGCGCCACGTCCAGCGTGACGCGGCCTTCGGGCGGCTTGCCCGCAGCGGTTCGCACGCCCTCCGTTTCGATGCCGTGAGCGACCGCATTGCGCACCATCTGCAGCAGCGGCCCCTGCATGGCGGCAAGCACTTCCGCGTCCAGGCGCACCCCGCCGCCATGACCTTGAAAGAGGACCTTCTTCCCGAGCGTATGCGCCACGTCGCGTGCCGTGCGTTCTAGCGACGTGAAGAGCGTGGCCGCCGGCACCAGCCGCAGTTGCTCGGCAGTGTCGCGCACCTGTCGCAGCTCGCGGTCCATCTGTTCCATGGGCGAGGCCAGTCCACGCTCGAACCGGCCGAGGAGTTCACGCAACTCCTGCACCGTCGAGCGCGATGCGCGGGCCGCGATGTCAGCGGAACGGCCTTCGCCACCCGCACGGCGTGGCGCCAGTTGATCGGCCAGCAGGTCGGCCATGTCGTTCACGCGTCGCATCACGCCCAGATGCCGGCGCAACGCGGCGATCTGGGCATGGGTCTGCGCAATCCCATCGAGCAGGACGTCCAGCTCGGCAAAGTCGGGCCGTGCAATGTAGAGTCCGTCCATCGGCGCCGGCGTGTTGGTTTCGGCCGCGAGAGCGGGCGCGGGCGCAAGCGTTGCCATGTGAGCGCTGATGCGGTCCAGCCCGCCAAGCACCGCATCGATGTGCTCGCGCCGTAAACCCTGCGTCGATTCGCGGAACGGCGCGAGTGCGTCTTCGATGGCGTGGGCATGGTCGGCGATTTCGCTCTGGCGTACCACGCGCGCGGCACCTTTGAGCGTGTGCGTCAGGCGCAGAAGCCGAGGCACCAGTTGCAGCTCGCCTGCACCCTTCTCCAGGTCAAGGACGCCGCGCCCCAACTGCTCCAGCAGTTCACGCGCCTCGACGCGGAAGTAACGGTAGGGGTCCTTGGCCATGGTTCAGAGGCTGAGAGCCTCTAGGCCGCGGTTTGCGGCTGCACGAGACGCAGCAGATCCTTGGACAGACCAGCGAGCTGCGATGCGGTCTGGAAGGTCTGTCCGGAACTTGCCTCGGTTTCACGGGTGGCCTGGGCTGTGCTCGCAATGGCCACGTTGACCTGCTCGACGGCCGTGGTTTGCTGCTTGGTGGACAGCTCGATCTCCCGCGCCGCCTCGGTCGTCGTGGCGACGAGGCTTGCGATTTGCCGGAACGAAGACGCGACCTCATCGAACTGCCGCGATCCTGCGTCAACGGCCTTGGACCCGGTCTCCGTGGCCATCACCGTGGTGTTGACGGCACCGCGCACGTCGTCGATGAGCGTGCGGATCTCCTTGGTCGACCCGGCCACGCGATCGGCCAGTTTGCGGATTTCGTCGGCCACCACGCTGAAGCGCTTGCCTGCATCGCCGGCTCCCGTGGCCTCGATGGTTGCGTTGATGGCGAGAATGTTGGTCTGCTCGGCGAGTTCCGACACGATGTCGAGCACAGCGCCGATCTGCTGCGATTTCTTGCCCAGTTCGAGCATGTGGTTCACCACCAGGTCCACCTGCTGGCGGATGCCGACGATCGAATCGTTGGCCTTTTGCACCGTGCCGTCGCCAGAACGCGCAGCGCCGACGGTCTGCTCGGCAATGCCGGCCACACGCTGCGCACTCTCTGCAATTTGTCGCGACGTGGCGAGCAGTTCGCTGATCGTCGTCGTGATCTCGTTCATCGACGTTGACGACTCCCGTGCCCCCGTGGCCTGCTGGTTGGCCGCGGACTGCAGCTCCGTCGACGAGCGCTGCACGTGCTGCACCGCCGCTGCGATCTGGGTGGTCAACGAACGCGTGAGCACGATGCCCGCGCCGCTGACGAAGAGCAGGCAGAAGGCGGTTCCGAACACGATGGTGGAGCGCGAGTTGCCTGCCGCTGCTTCGACTTCTTCGGCACGCTGCTTGAGCAGCTCCCGTTCCTCGTGCTCCATTTGCTCCGCCACGCGGCGAAGGTCGTCCATGGCCCTCTTGCCTTCGCCGCCCCCCACCACCTTGATCGTCGGCTCCAGGCCCGCCTGCCGGCGCAGATCGATCGTGCGCTTGAGTTCGGCCAGCTTCGCCGCCACCAGCGAGTCGGCTGTGTCGATGCGCTTTTGCTGGTTGGGGTTGTCCGCGGTGAGATCGCGCAACTCCTTGATCAGCTTGGTCGTCGAACCGATGGCCGAGTGGTAGGGCTCGAGGTAGGCCTCGTCGCCCGTGATCACGAAGCCGCGCTGGCCGGTTTCGGCATCCTTGATCTGGCTGAGCAGCCCCGCAATGTGCTCGAGCACGTTGTGCGTGTGCGTGACGAGGTGGCTCGTCCTGGTGAGCGAATCAATGCCGCGATAGGCCACGATGCCGATTCCCAGGAGCAGCAGAAAGGAAACCGCGAATCCGAGCGCGATCTTTCGTCCGAAGGTCCACATGGCCTCACTCCTTTGATGAAATGTTGTGTGGGTGTCCCTGCCGGATCGTCTCGAGCACGGAGAACACCGATACCACCGGGCGCGGAACGTCGTCGCAGCGCAAGACTTCCCGCACGTGCGGCCGCGTGAGCTCGGAAGAGATGGGTTGCACACTGGCTTCGCGCGGAGAGCGCAGATGACCATCGAAGGCGTCGAAGGCCAGCCCGACTGGCATGTCCGCTGCGATCGCTGTCCACCGGGGCGGCTCGCTTGCCGGATAACCCAGCAGCACCCGCAGGTCGAAGATCGGGATGACGGCACCGCGGAATCCGGTGATGCCCAGCAGTGCCGGCAGCGGGCTGGGCAGGAGCGTCACTTTCTTCAACGGCAAAAGGCTCGAGATGTCGGACAGACGCACGACATGCGGGTCGGCGACTATCCGGATGGCCAAAAAATTGTCGAGCGCCGCGCTGGAGGTTTGTGCCGGTTCCGCGAACGCGCGGTCGAATGCCAGCCGCAGTTCCAGTGCCTTCTGCGAGATTCCCAGGGTGGTGTCGTTCGCGCCCATCAGAGCACTCCCGCGCTCGCGCACAGTTCGGCTCGGCACAACGCAAGCAGTGCGTCGCGGTTGAACCCCCCGCCGAAGAGCAGCAGACGCGAAGCGTCCTCGCGCTGCAGAAGAAGCAGTGCCTGGCCGAGTTCGCGGCGCACCGCATCGAGGTCGCCGCTGCGGCGGGCAAGCAGCCCCAGGTGCAGGCGCGGCATCGCGAAGCCGGGGTCCAGGTGGACCGCGCGCTGATGACCTCCTCTTGCGCCGATCTGATCGCCAGCGGCTTCGCAGCACAGGGCCAGCACATAGTGCGCCCCGGCATTCGTCGGATCGATGGCCAGCAGCCGCTGACATGCGGCTTCCGCAGGGTTGAATTGCCCGCTGTGCGCCAGCAATGCAGCGTTCAAGAGAAGCATATCGGGGGCTTGCGCCGACTCGGGCGGAAGGGCCTGCACCAGACCCAATGCATCGGCAAAGCGCTCTTCGCGAAAGAGATCGAACACTCGCCCGAGATGCGAGTCGCATCCTGCGGATGACGCGGTGCCGCGCGACGACGGGAGCATCGCTTGCGCCGTCAGCATGCGCACACGTTCCGCGGCCTTGCCGATGGCCTCGACCCAATCGTCTGCGCCCTCTTCACTTCTCGAAATCATGGGCGAGGTGACGTCAGACAGGCAAGTGTCCTCGGGCTGCGCGTCCGCTGCCGCGGACTCACGCGGGTTCTTGCGCTGGTAGTAGAAGGTGCCGTGGGTGTGTCGCAGGTGAAAGTCTTGCGACAGGCCCCGCAGAGTGTCTGTGTGACCGAGGAACAAGAAGCCGCCCGGGGCGAGTGCCCGGGCAATCCGCGCCACTGTCGAACGTGCGCCCTGCGGGGTGAAGTACATCAGCACGTTGCGACAGAAGACCACGTCGTAGAAATCCGACGGCCACCATTCAGAATCGTCGTCGTGGAGGTTGCGCTCATTGAAGCGGACCGCCGCGCGGATCGTGTCGTCGAGCACGAGGTTGCTACCGTCCCGCCGAAACCAGCGCTGCTGCATGTCGATGGGCGTCTCACGCAAAGCCCAGCTCGAATAGCGGGCGCACTGCGCTTTCCGGATCATGGCCGGGTTGAGGTCGATGGCGTGGATCACGAGTTCCCAGGACGGGTCCGGCAGCATGTCGCGCAGCGTCATCGCAATCGAATACGCCTCCTCGCCCGAAGCGCAGCCAGCCGACAGGATGCGCAAACATCGGGTTGCTGCGCGGGCGCGCAGGCGATCCGTAGCGACACATTCGCGCAAGGCGTGGAACTGCTCGATGTTGCGAAAGAAGTAGGTTTCCGAGACCGTCAATTCCTGCGCCAGCGCGCCGATTTCGTCGCGGGCAGCGCCGCATTCCAGTCGCGCGAGATAGGTCGGTATGTCGCAGGGTGCCGACTCGGCGTGACGGACCAGCAGGTCGGCCAGCCACGCCCTCTTCGCGTCCTCGAACTGAAGGCCGAGCCGTCGAGCAATGAGCAGCCTGAAGCGCTCGACCAGGGGCAATTCGACCGAGGGCCTCATGATTGCTCCTGCGAAACCAGGTGGAGCTCTTCGGGCAGCAGCCGCACCGCACGCAATATCAGCAGCAGCTGTTCGTCGAGAAGCCCGATGGCATCGACAAAGTCGGCCCCAGCATTGGCGAGCAGCGGCGGCAGGACACGCAACGTGCCTGCAGCGACGGGACGCACGCCGAGCACCTGATCGACGGCCAGCAAGACGCGACGCTCGCCGACCACCAGGCTGACGAAACGTCCGGGCTGGCTGTCCGCATGACAGACGAGGCGCGCTGCATCGACGACCGGCACTGGGTCACCCCGCAGCACGCTGAGGCCGCGCACGAACTGCGGCGCATCCGCCATGGCCTCGACCGGCAGCGGACGCATGATCTCGACGACGTATTGCATTGGCAGCGCACACAGCCGGGTCTGCACGCGGCAGATCAGCAAAGGCGCCGAAGCGTGCGAGTCCACGCGGAATCCTTGAGCAAGTGCATGCGATCACGGCAGATGCGCATCGCGCGAAGAGCGAGTTCGCGCGTGATCGATACGATCATTGTCTTGGCCTCCCGAGCGTCAGGCTCTGTGATGCCAACTCTCGCACGCTCGGCCCGGGCCGTCACCCTGTCAACTCTTACATCGTGCGCAGGCGGCGCACCCTTGCGCTTTGCGCGCTGTCCCGCCAAGCGGAAATTGCACCGACAAATGGCACGACCGCGAAGCCATTCCGCGGAACGGCTTTCTCACACGGCAGCGTCAGAGGCTGAGAGTATTTCGATCATGCCCGCTCATCACGCCAAAAGACCCCTGCTCGTCGTTGCAAATGCTCGCCATAGCCCTGGCTATGGCTGCGCTTT
>JAJKJU010000187.1 GCA_021153565.1 Rhizobacter sp. | reverse complement strand
GCTGGGCGGGCGCGCTGCGGCGTTGCTCCTCACTTGTGTGGCTCGCCACACGGCGCTCGGAGCGCCTTGCATCGCATCCCGCCCAGCGCCCCCAAAACGGTAAGTTGTTCCGGGCCATGTCCTAAAATCACGGGTTTCCACCCGAGCGGCCACGAGTCGCCCGCGGCCTTCCCCCCAAGCCCGAGCTTTAGCGTGACTTCCAGCCCCAAGCACCTGCTTCACTTCGAGGGGGGCAATGCGCTCTCCACCTTCCGCGCCCAGGCGCTTTGCCCCAAGCTGCAAGCGATCAACCCGCGTATCACCGGGGTAGCGGCCAGGCACGTACATTGGGTCTGGGCCGAGTCGGCGCTGGCTCCAGACGCCCTGGACAAGCTGGCATCGTTGCTGAAATACGGCGACCCGTACGCCGGCCCGACCGACGGTACGCTGATCGTGGTGGCGCCCCGGCTCGGGACGGTGTCCCCCTGGGCCAGCAAGGCGACCGACATTGCCCATAACTGCGGGCTGCCGATCAAGCGGGTCGAGCGGGTCACCGAATTTCGCTTGACGCTGAAAAGCGGGCTCCTTGGCGGGGCCAAGGCGCTTGAATCGGCCGAATTGCAAGCGGCGGCCGAATTGCTGCATGACCGCATGACGGAAAGCGTGCTGCTGGCGCGCCAGGAAGCCGCCCACCTCTTCGACGAACAGCCCGGAAAGCCCATGGAGCACGTGGACGTGCTGGGCCGTGGCCGTGTTGCTCTTGAAGCCGCCAACAAGGACTTCGGCCTTGCGCTGTCCGACGACGAAATCGACTACCTCGTCAACGCCTTCCAGGGCCTGAAGCGCAATCCGACCGACGTCGAGCTGATGATGTTCGCGCAGGCCAACAGCGAGCACTGCCGGCACAAGATCTTCAATGCGAAGTTCACCATCGACGGCGTCGAGCAAGAGCGCTCCATGTTCGCGATGATCCGCAACACGCATCAACTGGCACCGCAGCACACGGTCGTTGCCTACAGCGACAACGCTTCGGTGATGGAAGGCGGCGAGACCGAGCGCTGGCTGCCCGCGGGCTACACCGATGCGCCGAAATACGGGCCGCGACAAGAGACCGTGCACGTGCTCATGAAGGTGGAAACGCACAACCACCCGACGGCGATTTCTCCGTTCCCGGGCGCATCAACTGGCGCTGGCGGTGAAATCCGCGACGAAGGAGCGACGGGGCGCGGCTCCAAGCCCAAGGCGGGGCTGACGGGGTTCAGTGTGTCGAACCTGCATCTGCCGGGCACCAGCGAGCCGTGGGAACAGACGCCCTACGGCAAGCCGGCGCATATCGCGAGCCCGCTGCAAATCATGGTTGACGGACCGCTGGGTGGCGCAGCCTTCAACAACGAGTTCGGACGGCCCAACCTGGGCGGCTATTTCCGTGTGTTCGAGCAGACCGTGGGCAGCGATGGCCGGCGTCGCGGCTATCACAAGCCCATCATGATCGCGGGCGGTCTGGGCACGATTTCCGCGTCGCAAACCCACAAGGTCGAGTTTCCCTCGGGAACCTTGTTGATTCAGCTAGGCGGACCCGGCATGCGCATCGGCATGGGCGGAGGTGCCGCGAGTTCGATGGCGGCGGGTGCGAATGCGGCCGAGCTGGATTTCGACTCGGTGCAGCGTGGCAACCCGGAGATCGAGCGTCGTGCGCAAGAAGTCATCAACCATTGCTGGGCGTTGGGAGAGAACAATCCGATCCTGGCCATCCACGATGTCGGCGCAGGTGGCATCTCGAATGCCTTCCCTGAACTGGTCGACGGTGCGCACAAGGGCGCGCGTTTCGACCTGAGCAAGGTGCCGCTTGAAGAAACCGGCCTGGCGCCCAAGGAAATTTGGTGCAACGAGAGCCAGGAGCGTTACGTGATGGCGGTGTCGCCCGAGGCATTGCCGACCTTCCAGGCAATGTGCGAGCGCGAGCGCTGCCCGTTTGCCGTGGTGGGCGTGACGACGGAAGAAAAGC
Source organism: Rhizobacter sp. (assembly GCA_021153565.1). GTDB lineage: Bacteria > Pseudomonadota > Gammaproteobacteria > Burkholderiales > Burkholderiaceae_C > Albitalea. The sequence goes on along the minus strand of JAJKJU010000187.1, from coordinate 4,323 downwards.
GACTGGCGCTGAGCAACCCGGCCGCTGCCGACGATCCGCCCATCGACATGCCCATGGACGTGCTGCTCGGCAAGCCGCCCAAGATGCACCGCGAGGTGAAGCGCGTCGCGCAGCAGTTCGCGCCGCTGAACCTCAGCGACCTCACGCTCGACAAGCTCGCCTTCGACGTTCTGCGACATCCCACGGTGGCGAGCAAGCGGTTCCTCATCAGCATCGGCGACCGCACCGTGGGCGGCCTCAACCACCGCGACCAGATGGTCGGCCCTTGGCAGGTGCACGTGGCCGATGTTGCCGTGACCCTGGCCGACTTTTCCGGCTTCCGCGGCGAGGCCATGAGCATGGGCGAGCGCACGCCGCTCGCCGCACTCGACGCACCGGCATCGGGGCGCATGGCTGTGGCCGAGGCCATCACCAATCTGCTCGCCGCGCCCGTTGAACTCGAACGCGTGAAGCTGAGCTGCAACTGGATGGCTGCTTGCGGCGAACCCGGTGAAGATGCTGCGCTGTACGACACGGTCAAGGCCGTGGGCATGGACTTGTGCCCGGCGCTGGGCATCAGCGTGCCCGTGGGCAAGGACAGCCTGTCCATGCGAACCCGCTGGAGCGAAGGCGATGATTCGCGGCAAGTCACGGCGCCGGTGTCGCTCATCGTGTCCGCGTTCGCGACGATGGCCGACGTGCGCTCTACGCTCACGCCGCAGCTGCAAGCGGGCGACACCACGCTGATCCTCATCGATCTCGGCAACGGCAAGAACCGCATGGGTGGTTCGATGCTGGCGCAGGTCTCGAACCAGTTCGGCGACGAGGTGCCCGACGTCGAGGACGCGGCACAGATCAAGGCACTGGTCACCGCCGTCAACCAGCTTCGCGGCGAGGGCAAGCTGCTCGCCTATCACGATCGCAGCGACGGCGGCTTGTGGGCAGCGGTCTGCGAAATGGCCTTTGCCGGCCACCTGGGTGTGAGCCTCAACGTCGACATGCTCGTCACCGAAGGCGACGGCATCAGCGACAGCAAGGCCGAATATGGCGATTCCAAGAACTGGGCTAGTCAAGTCAGTGCCCGGCGCGAAGAACTGACACTGAAGGCGCTGTTCAGCGAAGAGCTGGGCGTCGTCATCCAGGTGTCCACGGCAGATCGCAACGCCGTCATGCAGACTCTGCGCGAGCATGGCCTGTCCAAGCACAGCCACTTCATCGGCAAGCCCAACGATCGTGGCGTGGTCGAGGTGTGGCGCGATACCAAGACGGTGTTCAGCGCACCGTTGCGCGATTTGCATCAGGCCTGGGATGAGGTGAGCTGGCGCATCGCGAAGTTGCGCGACAACCCGGCGTGTGCCGACTCCGAGCATGCTGCCGCGGGCAAGGAAGACGATCCTGGCCTGCACGTCCACCTGACCTTCGATCACGACGTAGTTTCTTCCCCCCTCGAAGGGGTTGGGGGCGGCCGAGGCCCTGCGGTGAACATCGTCCGCCCCAAGCTCGCCATCCTCCGCGAGCAGGGCGTGAACAGCCACGTCGAGATGAGCTACGCCATGGACAAGGCAGGTTTCGACACCTACGACGTCCACATGAGCGACCTGCAAAGCGGCCGCGCCAAGCTCGAGCAGTTCCAGGGCTTCGTCGCTTGCGGCGGTTTCAGCTACGGCGACACGCTGGGCGCCGGCGAAGGCTGGGCCCGATCGATCATGTTCAATCCGGTGCTTGCGGCGCAGTTCGAAGCCTTCTTCGCCCGCAAGGACACTTTCGCGCTGGGTGTGTGCAACGGTTGCCAGATGATGGCCGCGCTCTCGCCCATCATCCCCGGCGCGCAAGCCTGGCCCAAGTTCACGCGCAACAAGAGCGAGCAATTCGAAGCGCGCCTGTCGCTTGTGGAAGTGCTGGACAGCCCGTCCATCTTCTTCAAGGACATGGCCGGAAGCCGCATCCCCATCGCCGTCGCGCACGGCGAAGGCTTTGCTGACTTCTCGCAGCGCGGCGACGCGACCAAGGTGCATCGTGCGATGCGCTACGTCGACAACACCGGCGCGCCGACAGAGGTCTATCCGTTCAACCCGAATGGCAGCCCCGATGGCCTCACGGCGGTGACCACGCCCGATGGCCGCTTCACCGTGCTCATGCCCCACCCGGAGCGCGTCTTCCGTCATGTCCTCATGAGCTGGACCAGCGGCGACAAGAGCGCATTGAGCCCCTGGATGAAGATGTTCGGGAACGCGCGGCGCTTCGTCGGCTGACAATCACAAATCAAGGAGGAACTTCACATGAGTGCTGTCATCGCGCCAAGCTGGCCGTGGGCCCCCGACGTCGCCCCGGAATGGCTTAAACAGTCCTTCAACAACGGCTGGACTTTCGGCAACGTGTTCCAGGTGTCGAACGAGAATTCGTCGGGGCCGGAGATCGAGCGAGAAGTGGTCAGCAAGCACAGCTACGGGCGACAGCTTGGTCGTTTGATGGACGCGATGGTGGCGATCTCGGAATCGTTGCCGGCGGCGGCCAAGGATCCGCGCGTCAGGGAGTTGCTTGCGCTGGCGAAAGACATTGAATGCCTCAAGCGGGAAGCGCGGCAGAAACGCTCGGTCGAACTCCTGCAAGAACTTCAGGAGCTCAAGCGCAGCGACAAGCAGGCCTGGGCGAAGCTGATGACGGCATTGGATGAGTGATTCGCAGGCCGTGTGAAGCCCCGTTTGCAGACGCCCGCTCCTGGCGGCTATGCGCTGTAAAGCGGTCCAACCCGATTCGTGCGCTATCGTCACGCAGGTGAACAGCCCCCGCGAACGTTTTCCCCGACTCGACGCCCTGCGTGCCGTGGCCATTGTCTGGATGGCCATCTTTCATTTCTGCTTCGATCTGACGCACTTTGGCTTTATCAAGCAGAACTTCTACAGCGATCCGTTCTGGACGACGCAGCGCTCCTGCATCGTGAGCCTGTTCCTCTTCTGTGCCGGGCTCGGACAGGCGGTGGCGTACCAGCAAGGGCAAAGCTGGTCTGGCTTCTGGCGTCGATGGGTGCAGGTGGCGGGATGCGCGGTGCTCGTGAGCATTGGCTCGTGGATGATGTTCAAGGACCGCTTCATCAGCTTTGGCGTGCTGCACGGCATTGCGGTCATGCTGCTCGTGGTGCGGCTGACGGCGGGGTGGGGCAGGGCGTTGTGGGTGGCCGGCGCGATCGCGATCGCGCTGCCGTGGTTCGTCCACCATCCGTTCTTCGATTCCCGCCTCACCAACTGGGCAGGGCTCATCACGCATCGACCAGCGACGGAAGACTATGTTCCAGTGCTGCCATGGCTGGGCGTCATGTGGTGGGGAATGGCGGCCGGGCAATGGGTGCTCGCGCGGCGGCGGGAATGGCTGACGGGGCAGTTACCGAGGGGTCTTCGTCCCTTGGCGGTGCTGGGCCGATGGAGCCTCAGCTTCTACATGCTGCATCAGCCGGTGTTCATCGGCATTCTGATGGCCGTGCAAACTCTTTGGTGAAACCCATCTGGCAGGAGGCCGCGAAATTCCAGGGGGGAATGAAACGCCTTCACTGGCCGGCAGAGTCTTTCGGAACTTGCGGTCCGATGTCGGCCGCACACCATTCGCTCAGAACCCCCGCCAATCGAACGCCTTGAACTCGGGTCGCGGCGATCGCTGCCGTAAGCAGCGCCTGCGCAGCGTGGCATTCCAACTTGGCGACGGCGAGAACGTGTTGATCGGGGAATGGCCCGTTGGGGCGCTGCCCATCTGGCCAATCAATCGGCTCACACGCGCTTTCACACATTCCACTTCCCCTCGTCCGCCGTTTTGCCCACGCCCAAAAATGGCGTGGGCAATTCCCTCTCCCGTTCAGCGTCATCCTGCGCCAGTGTGATTCGCATCATCGGCATCAATGGCGCTCCTGAACCTGCGAATAGGGGACGATTTGGATGACATCTCCAGCGGGTACAACTTGCTTTTGGATTAGAAACTCTCCCAGTCATCCGTTCCCGTTGCTTGGGTTGCCGCAGCAACTGCAGGTTTTGCCACAGGGGTCGATGCAGCCTTGGCATGCGTTCCCTTTGCCGATCCGAAGGTTGGCCGCATCACATTCTTCGCACGGTCCGGTCCGCGACGCTCCACGGTTTGAGCCGCGACACTTGCGCTCGATGCGTGATGCTCGACCTGGCCGGTCTTGAAAACAGCCACCGCCTGAACCAGTTGCTGAGCCTGCACCTTCATGCTTTCGGCTGCCGCGGCGCTTTCCTCCACCAGTGCCGCGTTCTGCTGCGTGGCCTGGTCCATCTGACTCACCGCCTCGCCCACTTGGGCGACACCAGCGCTTTGTTCCGTGCTGGCCGCGCTGATCTC
>JAJKJU010000186.1 GCA_021153565.1 Rhizobacter sp. | reverse complement strand
GGCGCTGGGCGGGATGCGATGCAAGGCGCTCCGAGCGCCGTGTGGCGAACCACACAAGTGAGGAGCAACGCCGCAGCGCGCCCGCCCTGCGCCCCCAAAACAGGAAATTGTTTCGGGCCAAATCCTTACCCCCCAGTCGCTGCGCTCGTGCCCCCGAGGGGCGCCACCCTTCGGGCCAGCAAAGCTGGACCCTTGGGCGTGGCTTGAGGGGGCGCGTCCCTGCGCTTGCTTTGAAATTTCGATCGGCTGACGCCGAGTGAAAGTGTTTTCTGCCATGAAGATTTACGAACCTGTGGCTGCGAGAGATGTCGCGTTTCTTGGTCTTGGCGTCATGGGTTATCCCATGGCGGGGCATCTGGTGCGTGCAGGGCACAGGGTCAGGGTTTACAACCGCACGCCTGCCAAGGCGGAGAAGTGGGTTGGAGAATACGGAGGTGCGTCCGGTGCAACGCCTCGTGCGGTGGCCGAAGGTGCTGACATTGTCTTTGCCTGCGTCGGCAACGACGATGACTTGCGCTCTGTGACATTGGGTAAGACCGGTGCGTTCGCCGGCATGAAGCCGGGCGCGATCTTTGTGGATCACACAACCGCTTCCGCTGAAGTGGCACGCGAGCTGGCCGCTGCTGCCCGCGAACGCGGACTCGAATTCATCGATGCCCCCGTGTCGGGAGGCAACCTCGGCGCCATCAATGGCGCACTGACCGTCATGTGCGGCGGAAACAGCGCGGCATTTACGGTGATTCAGCCGATCGCGATGGCATTCGCGAAGGCGGTAACCCTGCTGGGCGAAAGTGGCGCCGGGCAGCTCGCGAAGATGGTGAACCAGATCGCCATCGCCAGCTTGGTTCAAGGCCTGGCCGAAGCAATCGCCTTCGGAGAGAAAGCAGGTCTCGACATGAAGGCCGTCCTCGGCGTCATCGGCAAAGGCGCGGCGCAAAGCTGGCAAATGGACAATCGCGGCCCGACCATGATCGAAGGCAAGTTCGATTTCGGCTTCGCGGTGGACTGGATGCGCAAGGACCTGGGCCTCGTGCTCGACGAGGCCAAGCGCAACAGCGCGAGGCTGCCGGTGACTGCGCTGGTCGATCAGTTCTACGCAGACATCCAGGCGCAGGGCGGCAATCGACTGGACACGTCAAGCCTGATCAAGCGATTGCGCTGACTTGTCTTGTAGGTGGGCAAAGCGAGGCTCCGCCTCGCACACCTTACAAAAGAGGGATAGCTACTTTGCCAGCGCCTTGGGGGCGAGATCAGCCAGTTCCTGTTCGGTGAGGATTTCGAACAAACGAACGACCTTGGTCACGCCGCTCACGCCACGTGCAATCTCGACGGCGCGTGTCGCTTCACGCTCGGTGACGCGGCCCATGAGGAAGACCGTGCCACGCTCCGTGACGACCTTGAACGAATTCGCCAAGATGTCCTTCGCATCGACGAACGAGGCCTTGACCTTGCTCGTCAGTATCGCGTCGTTGGACCGGCTCGTGAGCGAAGTGCCGCCCATTACTTCAAGTTCATTGACAATGTTTTTGACGTTCTCGACCCGCTGTACAGCCGCTTCCGCCGCCGCCTTGTCGGCCTCGGTTTGCACTTCGCCGGTGATCAGAACGACGCGGTTGTAGCTGGTGGTGCTGACGTGTCCTCGGTCGCCCAGTGCGTCGCGGATGCGATTGAGCGACTTGAGTTCGATGGCCTGGTCTTCGACCTGAGCGCCGGAGGTGCGGCGGTCGGTGGCCATCAAGGTGCCGCCGATCATCGCGCCGCCAACGACGATCGGTGCGCAGGCGCTGAGGGCCGTCACCGCGGCGAGCGCCGACACCAATACGGCGGTTCGGAATTTGATGCGTTGGAAAGTTGGGGTTGGAGTCATGCGTTGTCCTGTTCGCCAAGAAGTTGCAGATCTACCGCGTCGCACAGGCAATGAACGACGAGGAGATGCACCTCCTGGATGCGTGCGGTGCGTTCGTGCGGAACGCAGATGTGCACGTCGGTTTCAAGAAGTTGATCGCGCATCTTGCCGCCGCCGCGGCCGGTGAGCGCGATGACCGTCATCTCTTTCGCGTGTGCCGCAGCCACTGCGGCCAGCACGTTGGCCGAATTACCGCTGGTGGAAATGGCAAGGAGCACATCACCCGGATTGCCCAGCGCCTGCACCTGCTTCGAGAAGATGACGTCGAATGAGTAATCGTTGCCCACCGCGGTGATGACGGACGTGTCGGTGGTGAGCGCGATGGCCGCAAGGCCGGGCCGTTCGCGCTCGAAGCGTCCGACAAACTCGGCGGCGAAGTGCTGGGCATCGCCGGCGGAGCCGCCATTCCCGCAAGCCAGTACCTTGCCACCGCCGGTAATGGCGCCGACCAAGGCGCTCACGGCGTCGGCGATGGGCTTGGCGAGAATCTCGGCAGCGGCGTACTTGAGGTCCGCGCTGTCGAAGAACTGCTGCTGGATACGTTGTTCAAGCATGGGCCAGATGATAGGTCACTGGGGAGAATCCCTCGCCCGGTCTCACATGGCGTCGAATGCAGACTTGATCCATTCGATGCGGCCGTCTTCAATCGCGACCACGTCGAAGCGACAAGGCGGCAATGTCCCGCAGTTGCGCAGGAAGTGGTGCGCGGCGAGCACGACGCTGCGCTGTTTGGAATAAGTGACGCTACCGGCAGCTCCGCCAAAGGCGGTGCCCTTGCGCTTGCGCACTTCGACAAACACCACCGTCCCTTCGCGGTCACGCAAGATCAGATCAACCTCGCCGCCCCGCGCTCGCGGCCCCTGGGCCACCCGATAATTGCGCCGCAGCAGCGTGAGGCCGTGGCGTTGCATGTACTCAAGGGCAAGTGCCTCGCCATCGTCGCCCACATCCTTGGTGGTAACTTTCGTGACCAATTCAAACGCCTCGTTGTTATTACAAGCGGCCGCCGCCGCCGCCAGCGGGCAGCAGTATCCCAGAGGGGCTCTGTACGTCGTCGCCACGCCCATCGGAAATCTCGCAGACCTGAGTCTGCGGGCAATTCACGTGCTGTCGATGGTCAACGCGGTCGGCTGCGAAGACACGCGGCACAGCGCACCTTTGTTGCAGTATTTTGGTCTGGACAAGCCCTTGCTCGCCATTCATGAGCACAACGAACGCGAAGCGGCGCAGGGCGTACTGGCGAGGCTTGAGCGGGGTGAACGCGTGGCCTACGTGAGTGATGCCGGGACTCCCGCGATCAGCGATCCGGGGGCGGCACTCGTGGCGACCGTTCGAGATGCAGGTTACGCGGTGGTGCCGATTCCGGGCGCGAGCAGCGCAGTCGCGGCGCTCAGCGTGGCGGGCGATACGCGGGCCGCGGGCTTTCAGTTCATCGGCTTCCTGCCGTCGCGCGGGGCTGAACGCACGCTGGCCTTGAAGACACTCGCCACGACGGTCGCCGCGCAAGTGCTTTTCGAGGCACCCCATCGTATCGGGGCCTTGGTCCGCGATCTCGCAGAAGCTTGCGACACAAGAAACATGACCGTGTGCCGCGAGTTGACCAAGCAATTCGAGACCGTCGCGACCATGCAGGCGGCGCAGGCCCCCGACTGGCTCGCTGCCGACGCACACCGGCTACGCGGTGAGTTCGTGATCGTCGTGCACGCAATCGACGGTGTCGCCGTCGGTGATGATTCGCTGCGACATGATGCGGCCTTGCGCACGCTGCTGGCGGCCTTGCCGCTCAAGCAGGCGGTGTCCCTGGCGGCCGAACTCACCGGTGCACCGCGCAACACGCTCTACGCGCGGGCGCTTGCACTCAAGGCAGGCGATTCCGACGACGCGGGCTGAAGATTGCGCCAGGCTTGTGCAACCGCCTGCTTCAGCGGTGTGTATGCCTGCATCGGGCGTGACGACTAAAAATCAGGAAAGATTGTTAAAGGGCTACTTCGCCGCGCTGCAGCAATGGTCGCAATCACGCGAACGCAGGATGAACGGAGCCGACTCCTACAATCGACGACCGCTAAAAGAAGGACATGGGCATGATCTCTCGCGAACCCACTCTCGAACGTCTGGCCATCGCCCGCTCGCTTTTGCTGGAGCCTTACGGGCTCACGGAGGCCACGCTGTCGAAGGCCCTGCAGACCATCGCCACGCATCGCATCGACGACGCTGACCTTTACTTCCAATACACGCGCAGCGAAGGCTGGAGCCTGGAGGAAGGCATCGTGAAGAGCGGCAGCTTCGGCATCGACCAAGGTGTGGGGGTGCGGGCAGTGGCTGGCGAGAAGACGGCCTTTGCTTATTCGGACGACATCTCGGAATCGGCCTTGCTAGACGCGGCGCAGACCGTGCGCACGATCGCCGCGGCGGGCCAGAGCCGCAAGGTCAAGGTGACCGGCAAGCACACCGTGGCCGGCAGCCGCGTGCTTTACGCACCGATGGATCCAATCGCCACGCTCGACAGCACTCAGAAGGTTGCGCTGCTGGAGCGAGTGGAAAAGCTTGCCCGCGCCAAGGACCCGCGCATCGCGCAGGTTATGGCCGGCTTGGCGGGTGAATACGATGTGGTGCTCGTCGCACGAGCCGACGGCACGCTCGGCGCGGACGTACGGCCGCTCGTGCGCTTGTCGGTCACGGTGATCGCCGAGCAGACCATCAACGGCGAGGTTCGCCGCGAGGTCGGCACTGGCGGCGGTGGCGGGCGCTTCGGCTTCGGCTACTTCCACGACAACGTGATCGAAAGCTACGTGAACGACGCCGTCAATGCCGCGCTCACCAACCTCGATTCGCGCCCAGCACCCGCCGGAGAGATGAGCGTGGTGCTCGGCTCCGGCTGGCCAGGCATCCTGCTGCACGAAGCCATCGGCCACGGTCTCGAAGGCGACTTCAATCGCAAAGGGTCGAGCGCGTTTTCGGGCCGCATCGGCCAGCGGGTCGCGGCCAAAGGGGTTACGGTACTCGACGACGGCACCCTGCCCGATCGCCGTGGATCGCTCAATGTCGACGACGAAGGCAATGCTTCGCAGCGCAATGTGTTGATTGACGACGGCATCCTGCTCGGCTACATCCAGGACTCGATGAACGCGCGCCTGATGAAGGTCAAACCCACCGGGAACGGCCGCCGCGAGAGCTACGCCGCAGTGCCGATGCCGCGCATGACCAACACCTACATGCTGGCAGGCGACAAGACAAAGGAAGAAATCATTGCCGGGTTGAAGCGCGGCCTGTACGCGAGCAACTTCGGCGGCGGTCAAGTCGACATCACGAGCGGCAAGTTCGTGTTCTCGGCGAGCGAGGCCTTCTGGGTCGAAAACGGCAAGATCATGTACCCGGTCAAGGGCGCGACCATCATCGGCAATGGCCCAGACGCGCTCACGCGCGTGACCATGATCGGCAACGACATGAAGCTCGACACCGGCGTGGGCACCTGCGGCAAGGAAGGACAGAGCGTGCCGGTGGGTGTGGGACAGCCCACCTTGCGCATCGACGGGTTGACGGTCGGTGGCACGGCCTGAGAGGCTGAAGGCCTGTCTGCGATCGTGCCCGACAGGCGGAATTTGCACTTGACTGGGCATTGGGAGCCCGTGCTACATTCGCAGCCATGCTTTCCAGCAAGTCTTGCTTTTTTGCCTACTTTTGGATCTCGCTCCGCCCGGCGGATGGAGAGGCAAGCGCGTAGGTCGAAGTAGAGCGCAAACCGAATCCCAAAACCGCCGGGCAACCCCCGGCGGTTTTTTTTCGCCCAGACCTCCTTCACCAACCACTGTTTTTCCTGGAGCACATCTCATGACGAACAAGAACGCCGCCACCACGGAGGGTTGGTATGCGAGCACCGAAAAGACCAGCCAGACCGACGACGAAAGGATCAAGGACGTGATGCCCTTGCCGCCTCCCGAGCACCTGATCCGCTTCTTCCCCATCAGCGGAACACCAGTGGAAAAACTGGTGGGCGACACCCGCCGAAACGTTCGACACATCATGCACGGCAAGGACGACCGTCTGCTCGTGATCATGGGCCCCTGTTCGATCCACGATCCGGCTGCGGCGATCGAATATGCGCGCAAACTCAAGGAGCAGCGCGACCGCTACGCCCACACGCTCGAGGTCGTGATGAGGGTGTACTTCGAGAAACCGCGCACCACCGTCGGCTGGAAGGGCCTGATCAACGACCCGTATCTCGACGAAAGCTTCCGCATCGACGAAGGCCTGCGTATCGCGCGGCAGTTATTGCTCGAGATCAATCGCTCGGGCATGCCGGCTGGAAGCGAATTCCTCGACGTCATCTCGCCGCAGTACATCGGCGATCTCATCTCCTGGGGCGCCATTGGTGCGCGCACCACCGAAAGTCAGGTGCACCGCGAGTTGTCCTCGGGCATTTCAGCGCCGATCGGCTTCAAGAACGGCACGGACGGCAACATCCGCATCGCGACCGATGCCATCCAGGCCGCAGCGCGGCCGCACCATTTTCTGTCGGTGCACAAGAACGGACAAGTCGCCATTGTTCAGACCAAAGGCAACAAGGACTGCCATGTCATCCTGCGCGGCGGCAAGACGCCCAACTATGACGCAGCCCACGTCGAAACCGCCTGCAAGGACCTCGAAGCCGCCAAGTTGCCGTGCACCCTGATGGTTGACTGTTCACACGCTAATAGCAGCAAACAGCACGAAAGGCAGGTCGACGTGGCGCGCGACATCGCCGCTCAGATCGGAGGCGGCAGCCGCCGCATTTTCGGAGTGATGGTCGAGAGCCACCTCAATCCGGGGGCACAGAAGTTCAGCCCCGGCAAGGATGATCCGAGCAAGCTGAGCTACGGCCAGAGCATCACCGATGCATGCATCGGCTGGCCCCATTCGCTGGAGGTGCTGGATATGTTGAGTTCTGCGGTGAAGGCTCGACGTCATTGATCCCAATCTGCGGCGTCGGGCCACACAACCGCTGGATACGCAAGCACCTGCAAGTCGACGTAAGCTTGCACCAACGGTCTGTAAGCAGGATAATGCCGCGAAAGACTACTAGGTCATGCGGGGTATCCCGGTTGCAATGACGCTCCGTTCCACTGATTCGGAGAATCCCAACATGTCTCGCTCTCTGCTCGCTCTCATCCTCGCCCCCGTGGTTCTTGCTGGCGCAGCCTTGACCGCCTTTGCACAAGCCAAGGCTCCGGCAAACGAGCAACCGGTGGCCGCCAAAGACAAGGCCGTGATCGAAGCCTCTTTCACGCGCGCCGATGCCAACGGCGACGGCAAGCTGTCGAAGGAAGAAGCAGCCAAACTGCCGGCGATCGCTTCGCGTTTCGACGAACTCGACAAGAACAAAGACGGCATCCTGTCGCTCGACGAGTTTGCAGCAGGGTTCGCAACCGCGAATTGAGAGCAGCCCGCCAGTGCGCGAACAATCCTGGCTTCTCGTGCGCGATGCGCTCGAGCCAATGAGCCGCACGACGACGATGGCCACGCAGCCGCTTGTACTTGCGAGTCGCCCACAAGACGAGTTTGCGGTCCAGTTGCCGCGGCGTCGGGTATACAGCGCCGCTTGTAGAAGACGCCGTAGTAGTTCACCCAACCCCGGATGCGCTGATTGAACATGCGCGCCAAGTCATGCAGTGTCTTGGCGCTGCGCAGCGGCAGCTTCCAACTGCGAATCTCCTGGCGGATGCGCTTGCCGGCCTTGGCGCTCATGCCTGGACTGAAGTTGACGAAGCACTTCCCCCATCGTTCTTCGACCGTCGAGCCCGGAACGAGTAGCCCAGAAAGTCGAAGCTCGTCTCGGGATGGCGTGATCAACTTACGGCGGGACTTGCACCCACAAGAGTGCGCCCATGCTGGGCGCACATGCAAAAAGCCGGCGTGGTTCATTCGAGGGTTACACGCCAAGCGTTGGTTGACGCTGGCAGAGGTCGATACTGGCGCCCCAAATTTTCAGTCGAGTGACGTGCATGAATCGATCCGGTGGCGCGGCAGCGAAGCTGCCCGAGGGTGATCGCAAGGTGTTGGCAGTTCGGGCGTTGGCGGGATCGAAATCGATTACGGAGCTGGCCACGGAACACGGCGTGAGCCGCAAGTTTGTCTACGAACAAACGCACAGGGCGAACGTCGCGTTGGACGCGGCGTTCCCGACG
>JAJKJU010000185.1 GCA_021153565.1 Rhizobacter sp. | reverse complement strand
TAAACAACCATCCTATCGATCCTTGGTCAGCCTCCTCCCTTTGCCTTCAACCATTTGCGCGCGTTTCCCAGGGCTGGAAGGCCAAAGTAAGTGCCATTCGGCTATGGCGAGCATTTGCAACGACGAGCAGGGGGCTTTTGGCGTGATGAGCGAGCATGATCGAAATACTCTCAGCCTCTGAGCGCACCGATGAGGTGGCGCAGCGTGAGAGTGACATTCCCGCGAGCGGCGGTATTCTTTCCCCGCGAATGACTGCCCCGCGACGAGAACAGCGATCCCTGTTCGGCGAGATCCTCGACTGGATGCTCGCCCCGCTTCTGCTGTTGTGGCCGATGAGCGTGGTGCTGACTTGGCTGGTTGCGCAGGGCATCGCCAATAAGCCCTACGACCGCCAGTTGGGTGAAATGGTGCAGCTGCTGTCCAAGCAAGTTCAGGTGGAAGCGCCCGGCGGGCGACCGGTCGCGAGGTTCAGCTTGCCGGCGAGCGCATCGGACATTCTGCATACCGACGAATCTGACGATATCTACTATCAGGTGCTCGGTCTGCGCGGCGAGTACCTGAGCGGAGACCGCTCGCTGCCTGTGCCCACGGAAGACGATCGTGCGCCGCCTGGCGAACTGCATTTTCGTGACGACACGCTGAACAACGACAGCGTGCGCGTGGCCTTCTTGTGGGTGGACGTGCCGGGCCGGCCGCCGAATGCCGCGCCACTGGTGCAGGTTGCCGAAACACTGGGCAAACGCTCGCGGCTCGCCACGGAAATCATCAAGGGCGTGATCCTTCCGCAATTCGTGATCCTTCCGCTCGCCGTGCTGCTGGTATGGCTCGCGCTCGCGCGCGGCATCGCGCCGCTGAATGAATTGCAGCAGCGAATCCGCAAACGAGACAGCAGCGATTTGAGTCCCATCGACGAGCATGACGTGCCGGAAGAGGTGTCGCCGCTGGTGCGCGCCATCAACGACCTGCTCGCGCGGCTCGATCAATCGCTGAGCGCGCAAAAACACTTCCTGGCCGATGCTGCGCATCAGTTGAAGACACCGCTGGCCGGGTTACGCACGCAGGCCGAACTCGCGCAACGAGAGATCGATGCCGGCACCACGGACCCGAAGGCGGTAAAGCGATCGCTGCAGCAAATTGCCCTGTCGAGCCAGCGCGCGGCGCACATGGTGAACCAGCTACTCGCCATGGCACGGGCGGAAGACACGGGACATGCCTCTCGTCGGCAGAGCGTCAACATCGCGCGGCTCGCCGAAGAAACGGTGCGCGACTTTGTGCCGCGTGCGCTGGAAAAGCGCATAGACATCGGCTACGAACGGCCGGAAACCGCTTCGCTGCAGATCCAGGGTCACTCCTTGCTGCTGCGCGAGTTGATTCGCAACCTCGTGGATAACGCGCTGCAGTACACACCTGCGGGCGGAACCGTGACAGTTCGGGTGATGAACGACCCCTTTGGACAGGTGGTCGTGCTCCAGGTGGAAGACACCGGGCCGGGCATTCCAGCCGCGGAGCGGGAGCAGGTGTTCCAGCCTTTCTATCGGGCGCTTGGCACGAACGTCGACGGGTCAGGGTTGGGTCTGGCGATCGTGAGGGAGATTGCGCAGCAGCACGATGCGCAGATTCTGTTGGAGGACGCGAACTTGCGGCATCGATCGAAATTGAACGATCAGGCTGGCGGGACCATCGGGCCGGGAACGCGATTCACGATACGGTTCCACGTGACCCCGCCTGCGCCGCCGTCAGCATGATGTATTCGCCGTGGGTGCGCACTCGGAGCTTTGAGGCCTCAGAGGCTGAGAGCTTTTCGATCATGCCCGCTCATCACGCCAAAAGACCCCTTCTCGTCGTTGCAAATGCTCGCCATAGCATGAGCCATGGCTGCGCTTTGCGCCTGGATCAGGCGCCTTTTGACGTGCTGCTCGGATACGCTCGAAATACTCTCAGCCTCTCAGCTCTGCACCAGCCGTCGATTCTTTGCAATTGACATCAATATCCCCAGCCCCAAGCCCAGGGTCACCATCGCCGTCCCGCCATAACTCACGAAGGGCAGCGGAATGCCCACCACCGGCAGGATGCCGCTCACCATGCCCATGTTGACGAAGGCGTAGGTGAAGAAGCTGAGCGTGATGGCCCCTGCCAGCAGCCGCGTGAAGACTGTGGGTGCATCGGCGGCAATCATCAGCCCTCGAAATATCAAGAAGCAGAATCCCAGCAGCAATCCGCCCACCCCCATTAATCCGAACTCCTCCGCGAAGGCCGCAAAGATGAAGTCGGTGGTGCGCTCGGGAATGAACTCCAGGTGGGTCTGCGTGCCCTTCATGAAGCCCTTGCCATCGATGCCGCCGGAGCCGATGGCGATCATGCCCTGGATGATGTGGAAGCCTTTGCCCAGCGGGTCGGTTGTCGGGTCGAGCAAGGTGCAGACGCGGTGCTTCTGGTAGTCGCGCATGAGCGGCCACTTCACATCAGGCTCGCAGATGCGGTCGGCCGACACCACCACGGCAGTGATGGCGATGGCGCCCACGAGCAGCACCGGAAGAATGAGCCGCCACGACAGCCCGGCGAAGAAGATCACGTAGAAACCCGCCGAGAACACGAGGATGGCCGTGCCCAGGTCGGGCTGCTTGACGATGAGACCGACGGGAATCGCGAGCAGCAATAGCGCGACGGTGAAGTCGGGCACACGCACTCGGCCCTCGTGGCGCTGGAACCACCACGCGAGCATCAGCGGCATGGCGATCTTCAAGATCTCGCTCGGCTGGATGACAACGCCGACGTTGAGCCAACGCGTCGCGCCCTTCTTTGTGACGCCTATCACCGCGGTTGCAATCAACAGGGCCACGCCAACGGAATACAGCGGCACAGCGAGCGCCATGAGCTTCTGAGGCGACACCTGCGCCACCAGGAAGAGGATGCCCAAGGCCAACATCATGTTGCGCGCGTGATCGACGAATCGCGTGCCGTGGTCGAAGCCGGCGGAGTACATCGTGACCAAGCCGAAGGCGGCCAGCCACAGCATCGCGAAGATGAGCGGACCGTCGAAACCGGTGACCACGGGTCGCACGCGCTGCCACATCGAGGGCTTGTCGAAAACAGCGCTCATCGTTGCGCTCCAGCTGGCGCGTTCAAGGCCACCCGTTGAATTGGCGCCGAAGCGGGCTGCGACGCAGCCGCAGGCACTACGGCGCCTTGCGGGGGCAGCAGACCCGCTGGCGCGCCAGGCAGAGGCACTTCAGACGCGACGCGCGGCGTGCCGATCGGCGCGGTGGAAGCGCCGCTTTGGGTGGCCGCAACGTCCTCCACGCTCGGATATTGGCCCTGCAGCACGTAGTCGAACATGCGACGCGCGATCGGGGCGGCCGCGCCGGCGCCGAAGCCCGCGTTTTCCACCACCATCGCGACGGCAATCTGTGGCGACTCCAGAGGCGCAAACGCCATGTACAGCGCATGGTCGCGATGTCGTTCGTCAACCTTGCTCGCGTCGTATTTTTCGTTCGCCTTGATCTGCACGACCTGCGCCGTGCCGGTCTTGCCGCCCGACTTGTAGGGCGCGTTGATGAACGAGGCGCGTGAGGTGCCTTCCGTCGTCACGCCGTATAGCGCCGCGTGAATGACGGCCACGTGTTCAGGGTTGAGCTGCACTGGCGGCAGGGTCACGCCTTGCAACGGCCTTTGCACGCGCGTCTCGACGTTCTCGATCGCGCGAACGACGTGCGGCTTGAACCGCTGGCCGCCCGCCGCCACCGTCGCCGTGGCTTGCGCGAGCTGAAGCATGGTGAAGGTGTTGTAGCCCTGGCCGATGCCCAGAGAAATCGTTTCACCGGCATACCACTTCTGAAGTTCTTTTCGCTTGTATGCCTTGCGCTTCCATTCCGTAGAAGGCAGCACGCCCTTGAGTTCACCGTGGATGTCGATCCCCGTGAGTTGACCGAACCCAAGCGGCGCCATGAAGTCGTGCATCGCATCGACGCCGAGGTCATTGGCGAGCATGTAGTAGTAGGTGTCGCACGACTGGACGATGGAGCGGTACATGTCCACCATGCCGTGGCCGCCCTCCTTGTCGTCGCGAAACTTGTGGTTGCCGAACCAGTAGTAGCCGGGGTCGCTGATCGCCTGTTGCGGGGTACGCTTGCCGAGCGAAAGGGCTGCGAGCGCCATGAAGGGTTTGTAGGTCGAGCCAGGCGGGTAGGCGCCCCGCAGCGCGCGGTTGAGCAGCGGCTTGTCGGGCGAATCGTTCAGGATCTTCCAGTTCTCCGCATCGATGCCATCGACGAAAAGATTCGGATCGAAGTTCGGTTTGCTCACAAAGGCAAGCACCTCACCGCTGCGCGGATCGATGGCCACGAGCGCGCCGCGTCGATCGCCGAACAACTCCTCCACCATCGCCTGCAGCTTGATGTCGATCGACATCACGACTGTATTGCCCGGCGTTGACGCATTGCTCTTGAGTCGTCGGACCGCCCGTCCGCCAGCGCTCGTCTCGACTTCCTCGAAGCCAGTTTGCCCGTGCAATTCAGCCTCGTAGCTTTGCTCGACGCCCAGCTTTCCGATGTACTCGGTGCCACGGTAGTTGGCCTCGTCGTCGGATTCGTCGAGGACCTCCTTCTCCGCGGCGTTGATGCGACCGATGTAGCCAATCAGGTGGCTAGCGAGCTCGCCGTAGGGATAGTTGCGAAAGAGCCGCGCCTTGATGTCCACCCCGGTGAAGCGAAAGCGCTGCGCCGTGAAGCGTGCCACCTCTTCGTCGGTCAGCTTGGTGCGGATAGGCAGCGACTCGAAGCTCTTGCTTTCCTCCATCAACCGCTTGAAGCGCTTGCGGTCGCGCGGCTGCACCTCAATCACCTGGTTAATCTGGTCGATGGTGGCGTCGAGATCGGTCACCTTGGACGGCATGATTTCGAGCGTGTAGGCCGAGTAGTTGTTGGCCAGCACGACGCCGTTGCGGTCGACGACCAGCCCGCGGTTGGGCACGATGGGCACGACTGCGATGCGGTTGTTTTCCGCCTGCGTCGACAGTTCGTCGTGGCGGTAGACCTGCAAATACACGAGCCGCACGGTCAGCAGCGAGAACGCGAACAGGACGAACGCAGCCGCAGCCACGAGCCGCGTTCTGAATCGGCTCATCTCCTGCTCGAGGTTCTTGAGTTCAGTCACGTTGTATGAAAGGCGAAAGAATGAAAAGTGAAACGTGAATGATGAAGATTGATCGTCACGAGTTGATTGCGCAAGCGCACGTTTCAACTTTCTCCGATATAAAAACGGCCCTCAGAGGCTGAGAGTCTCAGCCTCTCAAAGCGGACGGTTTTCGTCGGGGTCGGGCGCCCGGCGCTGCGGCGCAAGCAACATCCAGGTCACCACAGGCCACAGCAGCGATTCGAACACCGGCGCCAGCACCAGTTCCCATCCGGGCAACATGCCGCCCGCAATCATGCGAACAACGAACGATACGGCGTGTGCGGCACCGAAGACGGGAAGAATTTGTACCGCCTGGGACGGCACGGTGAACCAGCGCAGCCGACGGTGGATGGTGATCGCAAAAAAACTTAGCAGAGTGTAAGCAAGTGCGTGCTGCCCGAGGATGGCGCCGTCATGCACGTCCATCATCAGCCCGAACATGAATGCCAAGCCCACGCCCACGCGGCGCGGCTGGTGCACGTTCCAGAACACGAGGACGAGCGCCATGCAATCAGGCATGGCCGGGTGGCGGCCCAGCGGCACAAGGTTGATCACAAAGGCGACGAGGAGCGTCGTCCAGACAAAAAGCGGGTTGACTGGCAGCAAAAGCTGGTCGGAGCGGCGCGGCATGATCATGTTGCGGCTGAGCTGGTCGGCGTCCCGATGTTCATTTCTTGGCCGGCTTTCTGGTCTTGCCCGGCTTGGGCGGCACCTCGTCGACCGGCTCGGGTTTGGGCGGCATCTGCAGACCCACCGGCTCGAGAACGAGGACGTGGCGCACACCATCGGGCGGCGCACTGGGCACCAGCGTGACGCGGGCGAATCCGGTGTCGACCTTCCGATCCACGGCCGTGACCTTGGCCACCAGAAGTCCCGGAGGATAGACCCCGTCGACACCTGAGGTATTGAGCACATCGCCCACTTGGACGTCTGCATTGCCGGCCATGAAGCGCAATTCGAGCCCCGTTCCGATGCCTGTGCCATAGGCGGCGCTGCGGCTTTGAGTACGGACGTTGAGCACGGGGATGGCAGCGTCCTTGTCGGTCAGGAGGGTGATTTCGGCCGACAGCGGATAGACGCGAGTCACCTGGCCGAGTACACCCGCCTCGTTGATGACCGGAGAGGCGAGCACCACGCCCTGCGTCGTGCCGCGGTCGATGACGACCTTGCGCGAAAACGGATCGGAGGCTTCGTACAGGATCTCGGCCGGCTGCGATTTGACAGTGAGCGCCGAGCGCAATCCGAGCAGGTCACGCAAGCGCTTATTCTCGGATTCAAGCTGCTCCACTCGGGCCGCCCGTTCCGCTTGCTTCGCGAGCGTAGATCGCGCAGCCGATTCGCTGGACAGTGCATGCTGGAGACCCATCGCATAGTCGCCGGCGCCGTTCCACGCATCGACTGGCACGCGCAGCGCGCGCTCGACCGGATTGAGCACTGTTGCTACGATAGTTCGCACGGGCCCAGTGAGCTTGAAGCGCGTGTCGGCCACCATCAGAAACACGGCAAGCGCCGAGCAGAACATGAGCTTGGTCAGCGCCGAAGGCCCTTGCCGAAAGAAGGGCGGCGGGGTCCTGTCCAGCGTGCCGAGCGGCGTTACCACGACGTCTTGGGTCTGTTTGAAATAGGGATGTCAGCTCCTCGGCCGCGGCATACCGCGGCCGATCTTCCTGGAGAATCGAGCTCGGCTCGGGGCGGTCCGGCGCTCGGACTCGCAGCCGACCTCGACAGTTCCACACCTACTCCGAGGTGAAGATGGCACCCAGGCGCTCCATGCGCTCAAGCGCCATGCCGCAACCACGTACCACACAGGTCAGCGGGTCTTCTGCCACGAGCACTGGCAAGCCAGTTTCTTCCGCGAGCAATCGGTCGAGATCGCGAAGCAGCGCGCCGCCGCCGGTGAGCATCATGCCCCGTTCTGCAATGTCGGCGCCCAATTCAGGCGGCGTCTGCTCCAGCGCGTTTTTGACGCTCGACACGATCTGGTTGAGCGGGTCGGTCAGCGCTTCGAGGATTTCATTGCTTGAAATCGTGAAGCTGCGCGGCACGCCTTCAGAGAGGTTGCGGCCCTTGACTTCCATTTCCTTGACCTCGGAACCCGGGAAGGCGCTGCCGATGCTTTTCTTGATGGACTCGGCAGTGGGCTCGCCGATCAGCATGCCGTAATTGCGTCGGATGTAGTTGATGACGGCTTCGTCGAACTTGTCGCCTCCGACGCGCACCGAGCCCTTGTAGACCATGCCACCCAGCGAGATGACGCCGACTTCGGTCGTGCCGCCGCCGATGTCCACGACCATGGACCCGGACGCTTCACTCACGGGCAAGCCGGCGCCAATCGCCGCCGCCATGGGCTCCTCGATCAGGTAGACCTCTGACGCGCCCGCACCCAGCGCCGATTCGCGAATTGCCCGCCGCTCGACCTTGGTCGAGCCGCAGGGCACGCAGATGATGATCCGGGGGCTGGGCTTCAGCACCGAGCGCGGATGAACCATCTTGATGAACTGCTTGAGCATCTGCTCGGTGACGGTGAAGTCGGCGATCACGCCGTCTTTCATCGGGCGGATGGCCTCGATGTTGCCGGGCACCTTGCCCAGCATGGCCTTGGCCTCGGCGCCAACCGCCTGGATGGTTTTCTTGCCGTTGGGGCCGCCTTCGTGGCGGATGGCGACGACGGAGGGCTCATCGAGCACGATGCCTTTGCCGCGGACGTAAATCAGCGTATTGGCAGTGCCGAGGTCGATGGCGAGGTCCGTCGAGAAGTAGCGACGAAAGGATCCGAACATGGTGTTTTTTGGCGGGCGTTCTTTTGCGGGTCAGCAGGGTGTGAGCGACTGGCTGCACGCGGCCTGCTGCGCGCATGGGAATTCGTGTTGGGGACGATGATTGTGTTGGTCAAGCCGGCGGGCCGAGCGGGCCGGCTTGGGCAACACAAACGAAAACTGGATTCGCACTTGCCGGCAAGCCGCACGGACCTTCGAGCCATCCATGGGGTCACCGTCGGCTTGTGCACCCACAACCGGCGTGTTGTGGATTAACCGAAGATAATACCCGATCCCCCCCTGGATTCCGACCCTTTGCAAGGGTCCAATACAAACGTAAACCCATGGCATTGATCCCCGAGGACGTGACCCGCATCGCCCACCTCGCCCGGCTCGAATTGCAGCCGGCCGAACAGGCCGCAATGCTTGTCCAGCTCAACGATTTCTTTTCCATCGTCGAGCAGATGAGCTCGGTGGACACGAGCGGCGTCGAGCCCCTGTATACGCCGCTTTCCGCTGTGAGCGAGGTCGCCCTGCGGCTTCGTGACGACGTCGTGACCGAGGGCAACCAGCGCGACCTGAATCAGCGCAGCGCGCCCCTTGTGGAAGACGGCTTGTTCCTCGTGCCGAAGGTCATCGAATGAAGCCGCTACACGACATGGGCGTGGCCGAACTGGGTCGCGCGCTGGGCTCAAAACAGGTTTCCAGCACCGAAATCACGAAACATCTGCTCGCGCGGGTTGCGACTCACGAACATCTGGGTGCCTGGTTGTCAGTAGATGGCGAGGCCGCGGTGGCCCAGGCGCACGCGGCGGACCAGCGTCGCTCCGGCGGGGAAATCGGCATGCTCTTGGGCGTGCCACTTGCACACAAGGACATCTTCGTCACCCGCGATCTGCCCACGACCGCCGGATCGAAAATGCTGGAGGGCTATCGCAGCCCCTTCGATGCGACCGTCGTGAACAAGCTCGCGCAAGCCGGCACGGTGACGCTGGGCAAGCTCAACTGCGACGAGTTCGCGATGGGCTCGAGCAATGAGAACTCAGCCTTCGGGTTCTCGAAGAACCCGTGGGACACGTCCCGCGTTCCGGGCGGTTCTTCGGGCGGCTCGGCGGTCGCGGTCGCGGCCCGAATGGTGCCGGCCACCACTGGCACCGACACCGGCGGCTCAATCCGCCAGCCGGCCAGCTTCTCGGGTATCACCGGCATCAAGCCGACCTACGGCGTGTGCTCTCGCTACGGGATGATTGCCTTCGCGTCCAGCCTCGACCAGGCGGGCCCCCTTGCCCGCAGCGCCGAAGACTGCTCGCTGCTGTTGTCGGCGATGAGCGGCTTCGACGAGCGCGATGCAACGAGTGCACAGCGCCCGCCACAGGACTTTCATTCGGCAATGCTCAGCCCGCGCGAGGGCGCGACCGCCGCGCAGCCGCTGAAGGGCCTGCGTGTCGGCCTGCCCAAGGAGTTTTTCCCGGCAGCCCTGGCGACCGACGTCAACGGCGCAGTCCGTGGGGCCCTGGCTGAATTCGAAAAGCTCGGCGCGACGCTCGTCGACGTGAGCCTGCCTCGCACTGAGCTGTCGATTCCTGTCTACTACATCATTGCCCCGGCGGAAGCCTCGTCGAACCTGAGCCGCTTCGACGGCGTGCGCTTCGGCCACCGCGCGAAGAGGCATGGCGACCTGCTCGACATGTACAAGAAGTCGCGCGCCGAGGGCTTCGGCCCCGAGGTGAAGCGCCGCATCATGATTGGCACCTATGTGCTCTCGCACGGCTATTACGACGCCTACTACCTGCAGGCGCAGAAGCTGCGTCGCATGATTGCCGACGACTTCCAGGCCTGCTTCATAAAATGCGACGTGATCGCCGGCCCTGTAGCGCCCACGGTGGCATGGAAGCTCGGCGACAAGGGCGACGACCCGGTGGCGAACTACCTCGCAGACATCTTCACGCTGCCTGCGAGCCTCGCCGGCTTGCCGGGCATGAGCTTGCCCGCCGGCTTCGGCGAGGGTGGCATGCCGGTGGGCTTGCAGCTGATCGGCAACTACTTCCAGGAAGGGGCGCTGCTGCATGCCGCGCACGCCTTCCAGCTGGCGACCGACTGGCATTCGCGCGCGCCGGAAGGGATTTGACTCGATGAGCATCAATAAACTGATCCGCGGCTACGAGGTCGTCATCGGCCTCGAAACGCACGCCCAACTCTCGACCCAATCGAAGATCTTCAGCGGGTCGCCCACGGCCTTCGGCGCAGAGCCGAACACGCAGGCATCGCCCGTGGACCTGGCGTTGCCGGGAACCTTGCCGGTGATGAACCGCGGTGCGGTCGAGCGAGCCATTCGCTTCGGCCTCGCGGTCGACGCGAAGGTGGCGAACCATTCGATCTTCGCGCGCAAGAACTACTTCTATCCCGACCTACCCAAGGGCTATCAGATCAGCCAATATGAAACACCGGTGGTGCAGGGCGGCAAGATCGAGTTCTTTGTGGCGACAGGCTCAGGGCAATCGGAAAGTCGGAAGGTGAACCTGACGCGTGCCCACCTCGAGGAAGATGCGGGCAAGTCTTTGCATGAGGACTACGCGGGACTGACCGGCATCGACTTGAACCGCGCGGGTACGCCACTGCTCGAGATCGTCTCCGAGCCTGACATGCGCTCGAGCGCGGAAGCGGTCGAGTATGCGAAGACGCTGCACGAACTTGTAAAGTGGATCGAAATCTGCGACGGGAACATGCAGGAAGGCTCCTTCCGCTGCGATGCCAACGTGTCGGTACGCAAGCCCGGGGCGCCCTATGGCACGCGGCGCGAGATCAAAAACCTGAACAGCTTCAAATTCCTGCAGCAGGCGATCGACTACGAAATCCAATGGCAGATCGACTTGATCGAAGACGGCGGCAAGGTCGAACAAGCGACCGTGCTGTTCAACCCCGACACCGGCGAGACGCGCGCCATGCGGTTGAAGGAGGACGCGCAAGACTATCGCTACTTCCCCGACCCTGACCTGCCGCCGCTCGTCATCGCGCAATCGTGGATCGACGAGGTTCGCGCCAAGATGCCGGAGCTGCCGCGTGTCATGGCCGCACGCTTCCAGAAGGACTACGGCCTGCCGGAATACGATGCGTCGATGATGACGCAGAGCAAGGCCTTCGGCGACTTCTTCGAGGCCGTCGCCAAGGCCTGCGGACAACCCAAGCTCGCAGCCAACTGGTTGATGGGTGAGGTGTCGCGCCGGCTTAATGCAGAAGGACGCGAGTTGGATGCGAGCCCGGTGTCTGCAGCGACCTTGGCGACACTGATCTCACGCATCGCTGACAGCACGATCTCGAACAACGGCGCGAAGCAGGTACTCGATGCGCTGTGGACATGCGAAGGTCAGGACGTGGACGCCGTCATAGAGGCCAAGGGTCTCAAACAGATGAGCGACACCGGCGAGCTAGAGCGCATCCTCGATGAGGTGTTGGCGGCCAACGCCAAGTCGGTGGAAGAGTTCCGCGCCGGCAAGGAAAAGGCGTTCAACTCGCTTGTGGGTCAAGCGATGAAGGCCACCAAAGGCAAGGCGAATCCGGCGCAAGTGAACGATCTGTTGAAGAAGAAGCTCGGGTAGGTATTGGCAGGGTAGTCAGTGCAACCCGGGAAGTCTTTGAAACAGGCGCATTCCCGGTTTCACCCGGCCCAATTCACTTTGCGGCTTTTTTAACGCCCGATGCCGCCGGCACTCCAGGAATCGCCCCCATTGACCCGGCTGGCGCTCCGGCCCACAGCTTCTTCAATCGCGCCAGCTCCAAGTCAAACAGCGAGTTGATCCGCCCGATTTCCGACTGCTGGTTCTGGACCAGCGAACGCTGTGCGTCGGTGGCCGCGTCGTTTGCGTCGAGTTGCTGCTTGAGCTTCAAGGGCAACTGCTTGCCCTGGTAGAACTCGGCCTCATTGATCAGGGGCTTGCGGTCGACGGCAAGGTCGGCAATGCGCTTTTCGGACAGTTGCACAGCCGTGCGAACGCCGTCGAGCGCGGCGGCGCGCGCCTTGTTGTGTGCTGCTTCATTCGGAAATCGAACCATCAGGTTGCGGTCGCGGCGGGCGGCATCTTGCTGCTGGGCGCGTTCCGCCGCAGCCTCGCGATCACGCTGCTCCTGCTCCGCCCGTTCATCCGCGGTCGGCGTGGGCGGCAGCACATGCTTGACCGAGCCGTCCGGATTCAGCACCCGCTGGTCGCGCGTCGAGCATTCGGTAATCGGCCGGTCGGACGTGAGCTTCTTGCCGTTTGCGTCGGTGCAGGTGTAGATGGGCGCCGCCCAGACGCCGCCCGCGGCAAGCAGGCAGCCGGCAATGCACACCCGGGCGCCGCGGCCGACCCCCTGCGACTTCTTCAAACCACAGCGCTGAACCATTCACACTCCGTATCGTTCACGGTACGAGGCCACGGCTGCGAAATGGTTTCTCAGCTCAGGGTCGTCGTTGGAGCGCAAATATTGCATGAGATCCGTCAGGCTTGCGATAGAAATGACGGGAATGCCGTATTGGCTCTGAAAGTCTTCAACGGCAGATCGGTCGGAGAGGTTGTCATCGCGACCGCCGCGTTCCATGCGATCCATGGCAATCAGCACGGCGGCGGGCTCGGCGCCGGCGGATGTGATCATTTCTACCGATTCGCGCTTGGAGGCGCCGTCGGTGATGACGTCGTCGATGATGACCACGCGGCCCTTGAGCGGCGCGCCGACCATCAACCCGCCTTCACCGTGGGCCTTGGCTTCCTTGCGGTTGTGGCAAAAGGGCACGTTCTTGCCCAGTCCCGCCAGCACCATGCCGGCACCTGCGGCCAAGGTGATGCCCTTGTAGGCCGGCCCGAAAAGCATGTCGAAGGGTACACCCGAGGCAAGCAGACGCCGGGCATAAAATTCCGACAGGCGCGCCAGCTTGGCGCCGTCATCGAAGAGACCGGAGTTGAAGAAGTAGGGCGACAACCGCCCGGCCTTGGTCTTGAATTCCCCGAATCTCAACACGCCAGTCTGGACGGAAAACGCCACGAAGTCCTGTGCGAGGTTGTCATTCGGGGCAGCCGCACTCATTGAGGACATTGCTAGTGTTCCGTCTTGTCACGTTGAATTTGAACGGTATCCGCTCGGCAGCCAACAAGGGCTTCGTGCCCTTCGCGGAGGGACTCTCGGCCGATTGTATGGGGGTGCAGGAGATCAAGGCGCAGGTCTGCGACATCGAAGGACGCTTCGACCACGTCGCGGGCATGAGGGGGCATTTCCACTGTGCTGAGAAGAAGGGCTATTCGGGCGTGGGGCTCTACAGCCGCAAGGAGCCGAGCCAGATCATCTCAGGCATCGGCAATGACGAGTTCGACGCCGAGGGTCGCTACATCGAGATGCAATTCGACACGCCCGGGCGCAAGCTGAGCATCATCAGCTGCTACTTTCCTAGCGGATCAAGCGGTGAACATCGGCAACAGGCCAAGTTCCGCTTCCTGGCCTTGATGGCGCCGCACCTCATTCGCATGAAGGCCGAGCGCGAGTTCATCCTCGTGGGCGACGTGAACATCGCACACAAGGAAATCGACCTCAAGAACTGGAAGAGCAATCAGAAGAACAGCGGCTTCCTGCCCGAGGAGCGGGCGTGGATGACGCATGCGCTCGAAGAGATCGGGCTGGTGGACGTGTTCCGCAGACTCAACCCGCACCCGGAGCAGTACACGTGGTGGAGCAACCGCGGGCAGGCCTGGGCGAAGAATGTGGGGTGGCGGCTGGACTACCATTTGGCGACGCCAGCCATCGCAGCGACGGCGAAGAAGGAACACATCTACCTCGAGCAGCGGTTTTCGGACCATGCGCCCCTGGTGATCGACTACGACTTCTCGCTGTAGGCCAGCCCCTCTTGACTTGTCGGCATGAGAGCGCTCGCGGTAATGGCAGTCCAAAAGGTCACCCCAAAAACATCCTGATCGACGGGACATCCAGGCAATACGACACTGCGGCAATCTCAAGCCTGGAGGCACTATGCCGACAACGCAACAACTCACACCCATCGACGCATTGATCGCGCGGACCCGAGAACGTCCGGATGCGGTCTACATGCAGCAGCCCATCAACCGGCAATGGCGCACCTGGACCTGGGCGCAAACGCTCGATGAAGTGCGCCGCATGGCCGGGGCGATCGCGGCGAACAATTTCCCCGTGGGTAGCCGCATTGCGATCATGTCGAAGAACTGCGCCCACTGGGTGATGGCCGATCTCGCGATCATGATGGCGGGGCACATCAGCGTGCCGCTCTATCAGAACCAGTCGGCCGAGACGACACGCTACGTGCTTGATCACAGCGGTGCGGTGATGGTCTTCATCGGCAAACTCGACGAGCCTGAACGGGCCAAAGAAGCCCTGCCTGCGAACCTGCCTCGCATCAGCTTCCCTTATCCGCACCGGCTGCAGGGCGACGATTGGGACGAGGTCGTCAAGGCGCATCAGCCGATCGCGCTCGACCGTCTTCCGAAGATCGACGGCATTGCGAGCATCATGTACACATCGGGCACGACGGGCACTCCGAAAGGCGTGGTAACGCGGTTTCGGCACATCGAAGCCGCCATCAGCGCCGGCCTTCGGCTCTTCCATTTCGACGGCAAGGATCGCTACCTTTCCTACCTGCCGATGTCGCACGTGGCCGAACGCGCACTGGTTGAAATGGGCAGCCTCTACTCAGGCATGACGCTCTACTTTGTCGAGTCTCTCGACACCTTCGCCGCAGACCTGCAGATCGCGCAGCCCACCGCCTTCTTCGCAGTGCCGCGGCTTTGGACGCGCTTCCAGATGGGCGTGCTCGCGAAGATGCCTCAGCACAAGCTCGATCGGCTGCTGGGCATCCCGATCATCTCGGGCATCGTGCGAAAGAAGATCCGCAAGGCGCTGGGCCTGGCCAAGGCGCGCGTGATCGCGAGCGGCGCGGCGCCCATCTCGCCTTCGCTGCTCGACTGGTACACGCGGCTGGGCATCAACATCCACGAGGTCTACGGCATGACCGAGACCTTCGGCCAGGGCACGACCACCGCCCGTGGCGGCGCGCGTGCAGGCAGCGTGGGCAAGCCCTACGACACGGTGGAGATCAAGCTCGGTGATGGCGCCTTGAATGGCGGCGCGGCCGGCGAGGTGCTGGTCCGCACCCCCGCCCTCATGGACGGCTACTACCGCGAGGCCGAGAAGACCGAGGAAGTCATCACCGCCGACGGTTTCTACCGCAGCGGCGACCTGGGCAAGATCGCATCCGACGGTTCCTTGCAGATCGTGGGTCGCGTGCGCGAGCAGTTCAAGACCGGCATGGGCAAGTTCGTGTCCCCCGCACTCATCGAGAGCCTGCTGATGGAAAGCGCCATGATCGAGCAGGTGTGCGTGATGGGCAACGGCATGCCGCAACCGGTGGCAATCGCGGTGCTGTCGGACGTGGGCAAGGCGCAACCGCGCAATGCCGTCGAGGCCGCGATGAACGAGCTCATGAAGAACGTGAACCTGCAGCTCGAATCGCACGAGCGGCTTGCCAAGCTCGTGCTGACCACCGACCTCTGGACCATTGAAAACGGCATGCTCACGCCTACGCTCAAGCTCAGGCGTTTGCCGATGGAAGACAAGTACCGGGCGGCGGCCGAACGCTGGGCGGACGAGCACGGGCTCGTCCTGTGGCAGGGCTCGTCGTCGTCTCGAGCGGTCCCTAGAATGGCCGCATGACTGTTCCCGCCTCGCATGCTGCGCCCGCCTCCCGCTTTGATCTGGCTGCGCTGCACCGGCTGGTCGTCGTCACCCTGCTCGGCTTCGCGTCGGGCCTTCCTCTCGCGCTCACAGGGCAGGCCATGCAGGCCTGGCTCACGGCCGAAGGCGTGGGCATCGCGACCATCGGCCTCCTGAGCATCGTCGGGCTGCCCTACACCTTCAAATTCCTATGGGCGCCGCTGATGGATCGCTTCGAGCTGCCCTGGCTCGGGCGGCGGCGCGGCTGGGTGGTGCTCACGCAATTGATCCTCGCAGCGGTGCTGTGGTGGATTTCGAACACATCGCCCAGCCACGCCACGCACACGTTTGCGCTGCTTGCCACGCTGCTCGCCTTCGTGTCTGCCTCGCAGGACGTGGTGGTCGACGCCTACCGCACCAACCTGCTTGCACCCAAGGAGCGCGGCCTCGGCTCGTCGCTGTACGTGATGGGCTATCGCATGGCGATGATCCTGTCCGGCGGCATCGCCTTCATCTGGGCCGACCCCAATCAGGGCGGCGCGTGGACCTGGCCGGAGATCTATCGGTTCATGGGCTGGATGATGGTGGGCGCTGCCGTCGTGACTGTCGTGTTCCTTCCACGACTCGCTCACGAAGAAGTGCCCACCAGCGTGGCGAGGCAAGACCTCATCGGGTTCTTCGCGGTGGTGGTGGCCGTGGGTATCGGCTTCTTGCTGAGCGAGCGATTCAGCCCGCCGATCGCCGAGGCAATCCTGTCGCCACTGCTGTCGCACACGACGATGGCGCCGGCGCTGCAGAAGAAATGGATCGACCTGCTCGCATTGATGCTGGGCCTCGGATTCACCTTGCCGCTCGCCGCATTTGCCGCGCAGAAGGCACGCTTCGAAACCCTTCTCGGCGGGTTGCGCAGCTACTTCGTGCAGACGGGGGCGTGGCCCTTTCTGGCCTTCATCGTGTTCTACAAGCTCGGCGATGCCTTTGCCGGTTCGCTGCTCACACCTTTCCTGCTGCAGGGCATGGGCTTCGGCATGGCAGAAGTCGGTGTGGTCAACAAGATCGTCGGCATCTGGCTGTCGATTGCCGGCGCCCTGATCGGCGGTGTGCTGATGCTGCGCCTCGGGCTTTGGCGGTCGCTGCTGATCTTCGGCATCTTGCAGATGCTGAGCAACCTGGGCTTCTGGTGGCTTGCGGTCGACGGCAAGGGCCTGATGCCCGGCCTGGTGCTGCCGGCTTTCGACTGGGGCTTCGTCAAGCTTGCTCAACCGACGCCGGTCGACGGCGGCCTGCTGCTCGTGATCGCTGCGGAGAACCTTTCCGGAGGCATGGGAACGGCGGCGTTCCTCGCCTTCCTGATGAGCTTGTGCAACCAGCGCTTCACCGCCACACAGTACGCGCTGCTGTCGGCCTTTGCATCGGTCGGCCGCGTCTGGGTCGGACCGCTGGCGGGCGTGCTCGCGGAGTCGATCGGCTGGCCCACCTTCTTCGTGATTTCGACGGTATTGGCCGCGCCTGCACTCGTGATGCTGTGGTGGCTGCGGGAACCGGTTCGAGCACTTGAAGTGGACCCCGACGCACCGCTTGTCGACGATTGAAAACATCACATTCGCCGCTTGAAGGCATGATGGCAACCACCATAGTTACTGTATCGATAGACCAGTACCAGGCTGCTGAATCCGAGGCCCCAAGCCATGATTTCCGACACCGAACTGAACACTGACTACTTTCCCGATCCTTTGCTGGGCTTGCACGCGTTCGGCTGCTCCTGCGCGCTTCATTCACGCCGACGCTTCGCTGCCGTGCTGGCTGGCGCAAGTGCCGTCGCTGCTTTGCCCGGATTGGCGCTCGCCGATGGCGTGGACGTGGGCGAACGCTCGCAGCTGAGCGGCTTGGTTCCCGCCGACCAGATCGAGAGCGCTGCACAACAGCAATACCGCAAGTTGTTGCAGGACGCTGCTCGGCAACGGGCGCTTGCACCCGAAGGGCATCCGCAGGTGGTTCGTCTCAACGCCATCGCAAGGCGACTCATTCCGCATGTGATGGCGCCCAATCTGCATTCCACGCCGCGCGCTTCCGGCTGGCGATGGGAAGTCAACCTGATCGGCAGCAAACAGATCAACGCGTTCTGCATGCCGGGCGGAAAGATTGCCTTCTATTACGGCATCCTGGACCAGTTGAAGCTCAATGACGACGAAGTCGCGATGGTGATGGGCCACGAGATGGCCCACGCCTTGCGCGAGCACGCCCGCGAACGCATGGGAAAGTCGGCAGTCACCAATGGCGCGATCGAGATTGGCGCGGCGCTGCTGGGCCTTGGCAACGGCGGGCGCTACCTCGCCAACATCGGCGGCCAGTTGTTGTCGTTGCGCTTCAGCCGGGGCGATGAATCGGAAGCCGACAAGGTGGGCTTGGACCTCGCCGCCCGTGCCGGCTACGACCCGCGTGCGGGTGTGACGCTGTGGCGGAAGATGGGACAGGCCAGCAAGGGCGCACCACCGCAATGGCTGTCAACCCACCCGGCGGGCTCTGAGCGGATCCAGCAGATCGAATCGAATTTGCCTGCCGTCATGCCCTTGTACGCGCGCGCAGACAGGCCCAACCAGCGCTACGACCCGCCGACCGCGTCACAGATCAGGCAGGACGTTCGCGATTCGCGCTCGACAACGGAGTAACAGCAGCTACCAGCCCGAAGGAATGGACCGCAGGAGCACTGTTTCGCGGCTGTCGGCGGTGTTTGAATCGTGGTGAATGTGAACCCAGGCTTTGTACGAAATTCAGGATTTGGCCCGGAACAAGTTCCCGTTTTGGGCCAAATCCTTACCTCTTCACAGAACCCCAAGAAGCCACTTCTGCAGGTCATGGATCTCCTGCGGGCACACCGAGTGCTGCATCGCGTACTCGTGCCACTCCACCGGGTACTCAAGCGCCACCAGCGCATCGCGCGAAGCGGCCGCGCGGTCGAAGGGAATCACGGTATCGCCCCGGCCATGCGCCATGAAGACGGGCACGTCGGCGTTGGCCGGGCTGCGCTGCGCGGCCAACGTATCGGCCAGCGGCAGGTAGCCTGACATGCCGATCAGCCCCGCCAGGCGCTCCGGGTAGCGCAGCCCTGCGAGCAGCGTCATGGCGCAGCCTTGCGAGAAGCCTCCGAGCACGATGCGACTGGCAGGAATACCGCGCGCTCGCTCCTGGTCGATCAGCGCCTGCACCTGCGCCAGGGACCGCCTCAAGCCGGCTTCATCCTCGCGGCGCACGACGTCGGCTGCAAGGATGTCGTACCAGGCCCGCATGACATAGCCGCCGTTGATCGTGACGGGGATGGCAGGCGCGTTGGGGAAGATCCATCGCACGTCACCCTTGCTTCGCAGATCGATCTCGTCGGCGAAGGGGACGAAGTCGTTGCCGTCGGCGCCGAGGCCGTGCAGAACGATGATGGAGGCGGACGGCGCGGGGCCGGTTTCGATTTCAATGGCTTCAAGCGACATGTGGCGAATCATCGCATCGATCGGAAAGCGTGGCCCGGGTCAGAGGATGACTCAGGAACAACTCGCCGTCGAACCAGCGTCCATCCACCGATCGTCACCCCATGCAGGTGGTCTTGCACCGTCGTACAGTCTCGCATCCGCCACCGTGCCCGCGCATGATCGAACTTTCACGCTCACCCCGCCCCGCCATCAGTTGCGTCATGCCAGCGTACAACGAGGCAGAGAACCTGCCTGTCGTGCTGGCCGACGTCACACGCCAGCTTGCCGAACTGACCGAGCGCTGGGAACTCATCGTCGTCGACGACGGCAGCCGCGACAACACCGCACAGGTGATGCTGCCCTTCCTCGTGCAGCCCGGCGTGCGCTACCTGCGCCTGTCGCGCAACTTCGGCAAGGAAGCGGCACTCACGGCAGGCATCGACCATGCCGAGGGCGATGTCGTGCTGTTGATGGACGCCGACGGCCAGCACCCCGTGACGCTGCTGCCGCGCATGCTCGACGCATGGGCCCAAGGGGCCGACATGGTGTGCGCCGCACGCTCTTCGCGCGCCGATGAATCGTGGGCCAAGCGCGCAGGCACCTGGCTTTTCTATCGGCTCGTGAATGCCAACCCGTCGGTGCAGATTCCGGTCGACGCGGGCGACTTTCGCTTGATGGACCGAAATGTGGTCGACGCTTTGAAGGCGCTGCCCGAGCGCAACCGCTTCATGAAGGGCCTGTATGCGTGGGTCGGATTCAAGACCGAAATCATTGACTACCTGCCCTCCGAACGCATGGCGGGGCAGAGCAGCTTTTCCTTGAGGGCGCTGGCACGGCTCGCATTCACCGGCGTGACTGCGTTCAGCAACCTGCCCCTGCGCCTGTGGAGCGCCGTGGGGATGTTCGTTGCACTCGGTGCACTCGGATTCGCGGCCTGGATCATCGTCGAGCATTTCGTGCATGGGCACGATGTTCCAGGCTGGGCCACGCTCGTCACAGGGATGATGCTGTTCAGCGGCGTGCAACTGATGTCCATTGGCATCCTTGGCGAATACGTGGGCCGCATCTTCGACGAGGTGAAACAGCGACCGGTCTACGTGATCGGCGCATCGGCGGGCAAGGGCGCCCTGACGCCGCGCACCGACCGGACGGCATGAGCGATCCGGGCTCGAAAGGCATGCGCACGTTGGCGGTGTGCGCAGATGATTTCGGCATGTCGCCAGGGGTGTCGCAAGTCATTGCACGCCTCGCACGCGCAGGGCGAGTCAACGCGACCTCGTGCCTCACGAACGCGAGCCATTGGCGCACGAGTGCTCGGCTGCTGAAGGACCTGCCGAATGCCGTCGACGTAGGGCTGCATTTCAACCTGAGCGAAGGCGAGCCCTTGAGCCTCGAGTTACGGCGCGTGTGGCCGCAACTGCCCGCCTTGCCGGGGCTGATCGCCAATGCGCATCTGCGCAGACTGCCCCTGACCGCCATCGCCGCCGAGTTCGCGGCACAGCATGCGGCCTTTGTCGAAGCGGTGGGACGATCACCGGCCTTCGTGGATGGGCATCAGCATGTGCATCACCTGCCGGGAGTTCGCGAACTGGTGATCGACGCGCTGGGGCCTGCGTCGTCTGCACCCGCCATTCGCAACACGGGCCGCGTGAGCGGACCAGGCTTCGGCATCAAGCGAGCATTGATCGCGGGCACGGGTGGCAAAGCGCTGCAGCGCGAATTGGCGAGGCGCGGCATCGCGCACAACCCGGCATTGGTCGGGGTCTATGACTTCATGCCGGAGGCAGCCTACAAGAAGCTGATGAAGGGATGGCTCGCATCGGTACCCTCCGAAGGGGCTCTGTTGTTCTGCCATCCAGGGGCGGCGGATGGTGCGAGGGACGCCATCGCGAGAGCGCGAGTGGTCGAGGCTGAATATTTCGCGAGCAATGCATTCGCGGATGACTTGCTCGAGGCGAAGGTCAACATCGGTCGCGTTTGGCGACGCATTTAGTAGTCAGAAGGCAACCCCTTCTCTCTTCCTCTTTCTACTACCCACAACTCCCCGTTCGGGCTGAGGTATCGAAGCCCTCGTCAAACGGTCGGGATCTCATTGGAAAGGACATTGGTTGACCCATCGAGGGGCTTCGATACCTCAGCCCGAACGGGGATGGGGATGGCGGGGATGGCAGAGATAGCGGGAGTGGCGATGAACAACCGGCCTCGAATTCAACCTGCATGACGGAAGGTCCAGACGCGGTTAATGGCAAAAGTGAGCACGAGGCTCGCCAGCGTCGCCATGACTTGCCCGATGAGATAGTGGACGCCGACCTTCACCGCCACGCCGACGATCAGCATTCCCAGCAAGGCCCCGGCGATCGCCGTCCCCTGGAACTTGAGCCATGCCGGCAGCACATCGCCTTCGTGCGAAAAGGTAAACCCCCGATTGCCGAAGAACGCCACCTGCGCCCCCGCCACCGCGCCGATGCCCGACCCCCACCACGCGGGCCAATGCACCCACTCGACGACGATCGCAAGTAGCGCGTAGTGCACTGCGGTCGCGACAGCGCCGACAAGCGTGTAGCGAATGAAGCGCCTCATGCTCAGCAACGCCGCGCCGGCGCGCGGATGAGCTTGAGTTCTTTGTCGACGTACATCGTCTCGATGCCAGCGATGCCGGCGAGATGCGGCTCATTTGCCGGATGCAGCACGAACCACACCGCGCGTCCTTGGCAAGTCAGCTCGCCGATTCGCCCGATCGGCCACAAGACCTTCTGCGCCAGAGTCGGATCGAAACGCCCCGCGTCGTACAACTCCTTGCGCCAGTTATCGCGCTTGGGGATGTCGGGATTCGCCCAATCGGCCACGACGATCAGCGGCTGGTGGAGATTCATATAAAAGCTCAAGTCGTAGAACACCTCGTCGATGAAGACGATGTCATCGCCCGGCGTGATGTGCTCGGCCAGAAAGGCAGCCCCGGGCTTGGCCGAGTGGGGTGGCTTGACAGCGAGGTAGATCACCGGAACCAGGCACGCGGCCACGCCAACAGCGACAGTCAACCGCCACCACCGATCGAGGCACGCCGCAGCGAGCGACAGAAGCAGGCACCATGGCGCGATCGCCGGAAGCACATAGCCGACGAGCTTCGAACTCGGCAGCGAGAAGAAGCCCACGATCGAGACGATCCACCATGCATACAGTGCGAACTGCCAGCGCTGCGGCCCCGCGCGCTCGCGCCACGCATCGCGAAGCGCAAGTGGCAGCCACAGGCTCCACGGCAAGGTCAGGGCGGGCAACAGGACCACGTAGAACCAGCCGGGATGCGCGTTGTTGAAGTTGGTCTGCACGAAGCGGCGAAAGTGCTGCTCGACGATGAAGTAGTCGAAGAAGCCCGGGTAGCGCTGCTGCATCAGCACGAACCAAGGCAGCGCGACAACTGCAAAGACGACGATGCCCACGGGATTCAGAAGCCGCAGCACCGTGCGCCAACGACCTTGCGCGAGCAGCCACGGTCCGACCACGATCGCCGGCAGCACGATGCCGATCAAGCCCTTGGCGAGCACCGACAAGGCCGTGAAGGCCCATGCGATCACGATCCATTGCAAGCTCGGCCTCTCGACTTCAGCCGCGCGCACGAAGGCCAGGACAGTGGCCGTCAACATGCCGCCCACAAGCATGTCGAGATTGGCGTATTGCCCGGCTACAAAGAAGAAGGGCGTGGTCGCGAGCACCATGAGCGTCATGGCCGCCGCACGTGCGCCGTGCCAGCGCCGCACTGCCAGGAAAATCGCCGCGCCCATCACCCAGGCCCCGACGAAAGGCCCGATGCGCGCGGTGAACTGGTTGACCCCGAGCGCCGACATCGCGGCCATGTCGAGCCAGTACATCAAGGGCGGCTTGTGGAAGAAGGGCAGACCGTTGAGCAAGGGGGTGAGTCCGTCGCCTTGCAGCATGTCGCGCGCAACA
Source organism: Rhizobacter sp. (assembly GCA_021153565.1). Taxonomy (GTDB): domain Bacteria; phylum Pseudomonadota; class Gammaproteobacteria; order Burkholderiales; family Burkholderiaceae_C; genus Albitalea. The sequence goes on along the minus strand of JAJKJU010000185.1, from coordinate 8,682 downwards.
TTGGCATATCGGCCTTCGTCGGGCAGAAGAAGCGGACGCAGTCCAAGAGTGGCGAGCAGCCACAGCGCGAGTAGCGTCAGCGCTCGGCGTGGCGCGAACCACGGAGAATCGGTTGTGCTGGAAGGAGATGAGGACACGGCGAGGGGGCGGATACGAGCAAGGTGCATTACATCATCGGCTTGTGATGCGCCTGACGACAAACATCTCCCTCGACAGGAGTCGCGCGGGCCTTCGCCTGCCACCCTGCGAGAAGGTCATGGATAAGCAAGCGAAGAATCCTCTATGCCGAGGACAGGCGCACAGCAGCAGGGCCTTGAGCCCGCGGCACGTCACGGTGCGCATGCGTCACTTTCGTCTTTCCGTCGCTGACTTCGCCCCGGGCACCAAAAACTGACAGATGCTCATGCAGACTATGTTCATGCTGCCATCCATCGCTGTTACACACCCCCGATATCCGTCTCTCGCGACCGCTGGCGTTGCTGCGAGCGTCAGCCCGATTGCGGCGGCTGAGTCTGCTTCGCGCGGGAGCGCGGATGCCGGATTGCGTCTGTTGCTGCCGTCTCGAACGGCCATCGGATCGCCCACTGCATTCCCTCCACCGAGCCGACTGCCAGCTCCAGCTGTCAAAACCACGGAGTTGGATTCGAAGCCGACTCACGGCACGAAGGTCACGGTTCCCGGCAGCTTCAGCCTGGTCGACCACTACCTGGACAAGGTGCCGAACCTGCTGGCCATCTCGATCAGTGCCCGAGAACAGCGCATGGTGCTTACGTCAAAGGTGACGAGGATGGCGCTGCGTGCGATGCAGAACCCGACCGTGGTTCGCACCTTCACGGACGACATTCAATTACTGCACCCCATTGCATTCGGTCCGGCCCAGCGCAAGCTGGAAAGGCGCAGTGAGATTGTGGCTAACGCCCTTCGCAAAGGTGAGATTGCCGACGTCGTGTCCCAGGACATGCTCAACAAGCTGATGCCTTCGGATGAGGAAATCCAAATCGCAAAGACTTGCGAAGGCCGCTACATCAGCCTGCAAGGTGTCGGCAGAATCTCCGCCATCAAACGAGCGTCCAAAGCAGCAGGACGAGTTCTGTCGATCGAAGTCACGTGCTTCGATCTGAGCGGCATGCCCTTTGTTGCATCGAAACTGCGAGCCATTGCGGCGTCGTACAAGGGCGAGGAAGGCGCGCTGTCCAAGGCAATCGGTGCACTATTGACCGCGGGAGCAGTCGCGGGAACGGGCTTCGCCGCTGGAAAGCTCATCAGGACCTTGTGAGTTCACCCGCCGACATGCCCCATCCCGGAGCCCTTGGTGCGCTGCAAGTGGGTGACTATTTAAGTAGCACTCGGCAGATGGCCGAGGTGTTCGCTGAACCGGCTCGCTGAACCCGTCGCGACAGTTGGAACTCAGGCTTCTGACCCCGGCGCCGGAAGTTTCTGAGGTTTGAGCTTAAAAAAAAAGGGGAGCGGGACAGGGAGCCGGGGACTCGCTCTCTCCTACCCCGGGTTGCCCGCTCCCCTGGACGTCAAGTGAACAGCAAGTCGTTCACTTGACGTCGTATGCGCCGGGGCGCAGAAACAGGCTGAGCTGCGCGGGCGCGCTTCTCGATTGGAGGACTTGGTACGAGCGACCCACGGTCGGCGCAAGGTTGGCCGGCGCAATGCGACGGACCGGGTCACTCGATGCACGCGACAGGACCGAGGGCGCGCGTGAAAGAAAGGCGAGAAGCATGGTCGACTCCGGGTTCAGCCAGCAGTGAATTCGCTGTGTGCGAAATTGGGCATCTCGGGCAGGCGCAGCGCGTTGGCCGCGCGGCTGATCCAGCTCTCGATGTCCAGGCTCGAAGGGAAGCGAGGAGCGGCCGGCTGAGCCAGTCGCAGGAGGGAAGACGCACCACCGCGACAGGACGGCGCGGCACGGCGAGCCTGGCGGGGAGCCGCGCTATGGCGCAGACGTTTTATCAGCAACATTCAACGACATCCTGTGTGATGTGCCTCGACAACTGCTGTCGATGCCTTTGCCATCACAAGCGCAGCTTCCGTGCCAGCGAAGTTTGCATCGTGACAACGTTGTGTGTGCCTCCCGAGAGACAAACTGTGTCCGTCTCCTGGCCCTTCAGTACCGAAGCGTGACCGGAACGTGAATCTTTGTTACCAAAAACGTCAGAATGTGTCATGGCAAATGCCGCAGCACGCTACGACGCACAACCGTATGTGGACGACACGGAACGTAAGCATGGCTGCGTCGCTTCCCGCTTCGACGAAGCGTATGAACAGATTCAGATTCTTCCCGACGGACCGCAGCGCCTTGCCCTGCTGCGCGAGGCGCTCAACATCGTGACCGCACTTGCTCCGCACAAGTACAACGTGCACCTCACCGACCTGTCGCAGCCTTGGCTCATCGGCTACCGTCGTCCACTCTACGGGCGTCAGTGCTGGCAGTACGTCGACATTGACGAAGCAAGCGCGCCAGGGAACATTTGACAAGCTACAGCGGCAGTTCCGTGTAGTAACGCCCGCCGTGGAAGATGAGCGGCTGGGCACCTTCGCGCTGCTCGCAGCGCTCGACTTCGCCGACGAAGATGACGTGGTCGCCTTCTTCGTAGCGGCTGCGGTTGAAGCATTCGAAGACCGCGGCCGCGCCTTCGATGATCGGGGCGCCGCCGCTGCCTTCGCGCAGTACGAGGCCAGCGAAGCGGTCGACCGACTTACTCGCGAATCGCTCCGCAAGTTCACGCTGGTCAGCCGCAAGGATGTTGATCGCGTAGTGCGACCCGCGCGAGAACGCCGGCATCGACCCGGCCACGCGCGCCAGGCTCCACAACACGAGCGGCGGGCTGAGCGACACGGAATTGAAGGAATTGGCGGTGAGCCCGATGCGCTTGCCATTGGCATCGCGACCGGTTACCACGGTCACGCCGGTAGCAAACATGCCCAGTGCCCCCCGAAATTCATCCAGTGAGAAGCTCGGCAAGCGGGCCTTGGTTGGGGGAGTCATGCGTCCATTGTCCCGGATCGGGGCATCCCGGAGAACTCCGCGGTTTCGATACGGCGGGTGCTTGAGCGTGACATTCTGTTGTGCGCACAGGCTTTCAGCCAGCGTTGCGCGCAATGGCAGCCTCGATCTGCTCCTTCACCCGTCGCGTGCCGCTCATGACGAGCGAGACGTCAAGATCGGCCTGTGGCGCCACCGCTCGGGCGACGTCGTCGAGTGTTTCGGGGTCGACCATCAGCGAGTTGGCCAAGGCCGAGATCGCACAGATGGCGCGGCGTTGCACCTGTGTCGGCAACTCACGGGTGGTGTTGACTGTGACGTGATAGCGAACGCTGTGCACCGCTGCGGGCGCGAGGCCCCAGCTTTCGCAGAGTGCCGCGCCGAGCGCGTCGTGGCTGACGCCGAATTCCTGGTGTTCGAGGAACAGGAGTTCCTCATCGTCCTTCGACGACTTGAGCATCGGGCGATATCGCTCGGGCGAATGGCGGAACAGAACAGCTTTGCCGCACTCTTCGAACAGTCCGGCAGAGTGTGCAGCCCATGGATCGACGTTCAAGACGTTGCCAATGCGGCCCATCAACAAACCCCGAACGCCCGCACGTTCCCACAGCGGCTCGAGTTCCGGCGCTGCCGGAAAGACGGCCTTCAGCCCCATCTCGAAGGTCACCGCCGCGACCTCGCGAGTGCCGAGGAAGGTGATGGCCTGCTGCACGCTCTGCACGCGCCCCGACAAACCGTAGAGCGATGAGTTGACAGCCTTCAACACCGCGGCGGCCAGCGCCATGTCGGATTCCACCAGCGAACTCAGCGCCTGCATGTTCACTTCTTCGTCTGCGAGCAGCAGCGACAGCTTCACCAGCGAATCAGGCTGGGCCGGGATATCGATGTTCAACGAACGGAGTTGGGGATCGACGGGCATGGTCGGCTTTCTGGGCGCAGGAACTCAAATCCAATGCTACGACTGCACGGGGAATGAAGGTGCAACGAACTGACTGCGCAAAGCGGCACAGTTCGGGTTTTGCGGCCAAATGACGCCTTTTCACCCTGGAACCCGACATGAGAGGCTGAGAGTATTTCGAGCGTGTCCGAGCAGCACGCTGAAGAGAGCGGGGACGAGGATCAGGCCGCCACCGCCTACGATCGCATCGATGAACCCGGCAAAGAGCAAGGGTGACGGTGAAAAGGTCGAGCATCAGGGGACACATGAGCAGGACCGATTCCTGCGGGGGCCCGATGAAAAAGGGCGCTGGAAATCCAGCGCCCTTTCATTCTGACATCGGCCAAAAGCCCTGCCGTCATTCGCGCGCGTAGGCTTGCGCCCCGGCCGCGTCATTTTGTCTCCTCAAACCCCGCCCATGCGCGGGCACAAGCAGGTGCTCGCCGCGAGAAATCGCACTTTAGGCGCGGATGGTTGGCGATGAAATCAGGGGTTTCCCTGCGCCGCGGCCAGGCCGCAACAGTCTGTCTTCGATCTTTCACAGGGCGCGTGGCAAAGTAATCGCCACTTTGGTTCCTGCGCCCAATTCGCTCGTGACGACCACGTCGCCGCCATGCAGTTCGGCGATCCGCCTGACGATGGCGAGGCCCAGGCCCTTGCCGCCTTCACCTGTGGCGGGGGCGACGCTCTGGCGGCTTTGGTAGAAGCGGTCGAACAGATGCGGTACGTCGGACGCGGGTATGCCGGGACCGGTGTCCGCGACGCTGATCAAGACACGGTCGTTTTGCACGCGCGCCGAGAGTTCGATGCGGTCGCCCTGGCGGCTGAACTTGAGGGCGTTGTCAACCAGGTTGGCGACCGCTCGCTCGAAAAGCTCGATGTCGAGCGCGGCGAAGGGCGATTCGCCGTGTGCATCGTGTCCGGCTGTGATCGTCACGCCCCGCTGGGCGGCGCGTTCGCCGAATCGCACCGCGATGTCGTCGAGCAACTCGCCCGCGTCCAGCACTTCAGCCTGCAGCTTGAACTCGGGTTCGTCGAGTTGCGCCAGGTCGCCCAGCGACTGCACGAGGCGGGCGGCGTTGTTGGTGTTGCGAAGCGCCATTTCCACAAGTCGCCGGTCGTCCTCGCGCGCCGGCTCGAGGGCCCAGCGGGTCTCCAGCGTTTCCAGGCATGCCGCCGTTGCCGTGAGCGGCGAGCGCAGGTCGTGCGACAGGTTGCTCACGCCTTCGCGGCGGAAATGATCGAGACGCCGAAGCGCTTCCCACTGCTTGCGCAAGGTGGCAAGCATGGCCCGAAAGCCCGCTGCGAGCTGGCCGAATTCGTCGCCCGCCTGGGCACTTGGCAAGGACACCATGCCGGGATCGGTGGCGCCGCCATCCAGGCCTTCGCGCGACACCGCCGCCACGGCGTCGCTCAACTGCCGCAGGGGCTTCGTCACGGTCGCGATGACCCACCATGCGAGCAAGGTCGACAGCACCACCACGCCAACGATGGCCGCGATCGCGGGCTTGGCGAAGCTGCTGCCCACCACCTGCCATCGGCCTTCGGGCAAGGTGCGCTGGTGGGCAACGAGGTAGAGGTAGCCGGCGGGCCCGTCATCGTTGCGGATCACCGGGCGGCGCACCACCTTGGCGGCGATGACGGCGTTGGCGTCCATGCGTTCTGGGTCGTCGCCCATCACGTAGGGCATCGCCGGGTCGCCCACGGCCTTTCGCACCGGCTGCAAATCGACCTTGAAGCCGGGCGGCAGCTTCGCCTCGCCGGTGAAAGAGAGCACCGTGCCTTGCGCATCCAGCAGGTAGAGCTGCGTGTCCGGCTCGAAGAGCACGAGGTTGCGCAGAAAGCCGGTGAATTCGTCGGGATGCCGCTCGTGCATCTCGAACATGTTGTCGTACATGGCAACGACGCGGCCGAGGAAGGCGTTGGCCCGGTAGTACGTGGTTTCGTGCTCGAAGCGCTGGAAAGCGAAGAGGACGGTCGCGATCACGCCAAGCGCGGTGAGGGCGCCGGTGATGAGGATGGTGAGGGCGATCTTGAAGCGGACGGTCACGGTGCAAACGGGTGGGGACGACGAGATGCCGGGAGGCGTACCCCGTCCTGTCGAAGGGTCAGCCTGCATGCACAGGGTTGCGCCTGCGAATGCCGTTCGCGCTTCGACGCGCCATTCGTCACCTCGGCGCCTCCCGCATCTTGTACCCCGCGCCCCGCACAGTGAGGATCAGCTCGGGCCGCATCGGATCGGCCTCCAGCTTGGCCCGCAGCCGATTGATGTGCGTCGTCACCGTGTGTTCATAGCCGTCATGCGTGTAGCCCCACACGGCATTGAGCAACTGCCCGCGCGAGAACACATGGCCTGGATGCTGGGCGAAGTACAGCAGCAGGTCGAACTCCAGCGCAGTGAAGTCCAGCAGCTCGCTGCGGTAACGAACCTGCCGCTTGGTCGGCAGAATCTCGAGGTCGCCATTGCGAAGGGTGTTTGGCTGCGCTGCGGCGTTGGCTTGCGCGGCGCGCAGCAAGTCGGCACGCCGCAGCAGCGCCTTCACCCGCGCCAGCAGTTCCGCGAGCGAGAACGGCTTGGTGAGGTAGTCGTCGGCCCCGAGCTCCAGCCCCAGCACACGATCGAGTTCAGTCGACTTGGCCGTGAGCATGAGGATCGGCGTGCTCCGCCCCCGCGCCCGCAGCGATTTGCAGACCTCCAACCCATCCATGCCCGGCATCATCAAGTCGAGGATGAGCAGGTCGCTGGCCTGTTCGTTCTGGCTGTTCAGCGCCGCGAGTCCGTCGGCCACGGCCGAAACCTCATAGCCTGCATTGCGCAGGTTCATGACGATCAGGTCGCGGATGTCAACCTGGTCTTCGGCGACGAGGATGGTGGAGGGCATGCAGGGATTGTCGTGCCGGGTGACGGCTTCTTACGCAAATGTGATCTTCCTGTGATGTTCGGCGATGAGCGTGCGAGGTGGCGCGACCAAAGTTCACTCATCGCAGACCAGGAGCCTAGAGATGAACGCCAGCGCCACCACCGCCTTGAAGAGCGCATTTCACCCCGCGCTGATTGAGAACAACCCCCTCGGCGCCCTGTCGTGGAGCGACTTGGTCGCACACCGCGCCTACCTCGTGCGCTTCGCCCAGCGCAAGCTGCACGATCCGATGCTGGCCGAGGATGTGGTGCACGACGTGTTCGAGGCGGTGATGACCGGCCGCGCGACCTTCGCCGGACGCGCCGCAGTGCGCTCGTGGCTGACCGCCGTGCTCAAGAACAAGATTGTCGACCTGGTGCGCCAGCGTGCGTCCTGCGACAGCCTTGACGCCATGTCCGACGATGATGGACCGGACGCCGGCGTCGCTTCCATCGAATGCCCGCACGCCCGGCCGGATGAAGTCGCAGAACAGCGAGAGTTCCTCGCACGCACCCTGGAGCGCATCGACCAGTTGCCGGCGGGTCTGCGCGATGTGATGCACCTGCGCGCGATCCAGGACCAGTCGACCGAAGCCGTGTGCCAGACGCTTGCGATCAGCGAAGAGAACCTCTTCGTGAGGCTGCATCGGGCGCGCAAGCAGTTGGTGTCGTAAGCGTCGTCGACGTCGATGCGCAGCGGGAGTCCCGCCAGTTATGCGTCGGCTGCCTATCGATCAAACCAAACCATCCTTGCCCTGCTTCATCGTTTTCCGCAGAATTCGAGCCCTTTTTATGCGAAATTCGCGCAAGCGAAGCACCTCGGGCTCCCAATGAATTTCCAGCAATTGCGCTCCGTGCGCGAAACCGTGCGGTGCGGCTTCAACCTCACCGAGGTGGCGTCCGTGCTGCATACCTCGCAACCCGGCATCAGCCGTCAGATCCGCGAGCTGGAAGACGAGCTGGGAATCGAAATCTTCGTGCGGGCAGGCAAGCGCCTGACGGGCTTGACCCCGCCTGGCGAGACCGTGCTGCCCATCGTCGAGCGCCTCTTGCTGGACGCCGACAACCTGAGGCGCGCCGGGGCCGAGTTCAGTGCTCAGATGAGCGGCCGGCTGTCCATCGCGGCGACGCACTCACAGGCTCGCTATGCATTGCCTGCGGTCGTGCGTGACTTTCGCCAGCTCTATCCGCAGGTCACCTTGAACCTGCATCAGGGCTCGCCCAAGCAGGTCGCGGAGATGCTGATTTCAGGCGAGGCCGACATCGGTGTCGCGACCGAGGCGCTCGCTCACTACGAGCAATTGGTCGCACTGCCGTGCTACCGCTGGACCCACAGTGTGGTGGCTCCTCCGGGGCATGAGCTGTTCAAGCAGAACGGCCCATTGACACTGCAGCAGCTCGCACGGTTTCCGATCATCACCTACGACGCGGGATACACCGGCCGCACGCACATCGACGAGGCGTTTGAGCGCGAGGGCCTGAAGCCGAGCGTGGTGCTGACGGCGATGGACGCGGACGTGATCAAGACCTATGTCGAGCTGGGGATGGGGGTCGGAATCGTGGCGTCGATCGCGTTCGATGCGGAACGCGACCGGACCTTGCGCGCGCTGGACGCGGGGTCGCTGTTCGAAGTGAATCTCACGCGGCTGGCGGTGCGGCGCGGGACTTGGCTGCGCGGCTATGTGTACGCATTCATGGAGGCGTTCGCACCAACGTTGACGCGGGCGAACGTGGAGAAGGCGCTGCAGGGCCAGCAATTCTCATTTTGAAAATCACCCTGTGCGTGGTTTCTTGGGAGCTGGAGTGAGGCCATCGAGCATGAAGGCGATGAGTTGGTCCCAGTGTTCAAAG
>JAJKJU010000184.1 GCA_021153565.1 Rhizobacter sp. | reverse complement strand
GAGGGGCTGCGGTGATGGCAACCCATGGCTTTATTCACCGCCCACGGCCCTCACCCCAGCCCTCTCCCAGAGGGAGAGGGAGCGAAGACTGCCTCTCAGGGCGCCAACCTTTCCCTCACCCAAGCCCCGTCTTCGGTGAACCGATAGCGCAAGCGGTCATGCAGCCGCGACTTGCGGCCCTGCCAAAACTCCCAGGTGTCCGCGATCAGCCTGAAGCCGCCCCAGTGCGGCGGCCGCGGCGGGTTCAGCATGTACGTCGCAGCGTACTTGGCCGCATTCGCCACGAGTGTTGCCCGCGATGAGATCACCTCGCTTTGCGGCGACGCCCAGGCCCCGATCCGAGAGTCGAGCGGGCGTGACCGGAAGTAAGTGTCGGACTCCTCTTCGCTGACCTTCTCCACCCGTCCCTCGATGCGCACCACGCGCTCGAGTTCGACCCAGTGAAATTGCAGTGCCGCAAACGGATGACCGGCAAGCTCGCGTCCTTTGCGGCTTTGGTAGTTGGTGTACCAGACGATGCCGCGCTGGTCGAAGCCCTTGACCAGAACGATCCGCGTCGATGGCCGCCCGTTCTCACCGACTGTTGCCAATGTCATTGCATTCGGTTCGGGAACTTGCGCATCGAGTGCCTCCTGAAACCACAACTCGAACTGCTTGATCGGCTGCGTTTGCGACGCGGTCTCGTCGAGTTCGGTCCGTTCATAACTCTTGCGGAGGTCGGCGATGTTTGTCATGAGGCAAGTATAGAAAGCACGACGACCCCGCTCGCTTCAAGCAATTCAAAACAGCGGTATACCCACGCCTTCCCCAAAAGGAGCCATCGAGCAAATGACGACCTTCACCGTGAATGGCAAGACAGTCAATGTCGATGCCGACCCATCAACACCGGTCCTTTGGGCCCTGCGTGACCATCTGCAACTGACGGGCACCAAATTCGGCTGTGGCGCCGCGTTATGTGGTGCCTGCACCGTGCACCTGAACGGCCAGCCCATCCGAAGTTGCATCACGCCGATCTCGGCAGTAGCGGGGCAGAAGATCACGACCATCGAGGCCGTGGCCGACGACAGAGTCGGCAAAGCCGTGCAGGACGCATGGATTCGCAACGACGTGGCGCAGTGCGGCTATTGTCAGAGCGGGCAGATCATGAGCGCCGCCGCGTTGCTGCGCGTCAACAAGAAGCCGAGCGACGCCGACATCGACGGCGCAATGGCCGGCAACATCTGCCGCTGTGGCACCTACGCCCGCATCCGCGCCGCGATCAAGGACGCGGCCAAGGCTCTCAGCCTCTGAGGTGAACCCCATGAACTACGAACATCTGATGGCTCGTGTCGGCAGCAAGCGTGAGCCTCTTGCACCAGGCGTCGATCGCCGCAGCTTTCTCAAGCTCGGCGCGGCGTCGGGCTTTTCGCTGGGTCTCTTCCCGGCGGGTGGGGCTTCAGCCGCCGAGCCTGCGGCAACGGGCTTGAAGCCGCAGCAAGACCCCGCCGCCTTCGTCAGCATCGACCCGAGCGGTGTCGTGACAGTGATGGTCAACCGTCTCGACTTCGGTCAGGGCGTGATCACCGGGCTGCCCATGCTCGTCGCCGAAGAACTCGACGCTGATTGGTCGAAGGTGCGCGGGCATTTGGCGCCAGCTGCGGATGCATACAAAGATCCCGGATTCGGCATCCAGATGACGGGCGGATCAAGCGCCCTTCACAACTCGTGGCAGCAGTACCGCGAGCTCGGTGCAAGAACGCGGGCGATGCTCGTTGCCGCCGCGGCGCAGCGATTCAATGTCGATGCATCCGCCTGCAAGGTCGCGAACGGTGTGGTGTCATCCGGCTCCAAGCGGGCCAGCTTTGGCGAGCTTGCCGCCGATGCGATGAAGCAGCCCGTGCCAGAGAAGGTCGTTCTCAAGGACGCAAAGAATTTCAACCGCATCGGCAAAAGCACAACGCGCCTCGACGCTGTCGCCAAGTCAAGCGGACGGCAGACCTTCGGCATCGACGCGCGCGCCGACGGCATGAAGACTGTGCTGATTCTTCATCCGCCCGTCTTCGGCGGCAAGGTAGTCAGCGTTGACGCGGCACATGCCAAGACGGTAAAGGGCGTGGTCGATGTGTTGAAAGTCGATCTCGACCGTGGCGCGACGGGCGTCGCCGTGGTTGCCGACGGCTACTGGCCGGCGAAGATGGGCCGCGATGCCTTGCAGGTGCAATGGAACAACGATGCGGTCGAGAAGGTCGACAGCGAGAAACTTCGTGCCAGCTACCGCGAACTGGCCACAAAGCCTGGCATCAAGGTGCGCGAAGCCGACACGTCGAAGATCGCGGGTGCGCCAAAGAAGATCACTGCGGAGTACACATTCCCGTATCTCGCGCATGCACCGATGGAGCCTCTGAACTGCCTCATCGACTTCGACGGTTCGAACTGCAAGGTCATCGCCGGCTCGCAGTTTCAGACCATCGACCAGGCCAACATCGCGGCCACGCTCGGCATCACGCCAGACAAGGTTCAGCTCACGACCGCGATGGCCGGCGGAGGATTCGGGCGCCGTGCGGTGCCGACGAGCGACTGCCTCGTTGAAGCGGCACATGTCGCGAAGGCATGGCGTGCCTCGGGAAAATCCGGCCCGCTCAAGTTGATGTGGAGCCGCGAAGACGACATCCGTGGTGGCTACTACCGGCCAATGCATGTGCACCGTGCCGAGATCGGCTTCGACGAGAAAGGCAAGGTGCTGGGCTGGAAGCACGCAATCGTCGGCCAGTCCATCCTCATGGGCACGCCCTTCGAGCAGTACATGGTGAAGAACGGTGTCGACTCGGTCACCGTCGAAGGCGTGGCGGATACGGTCTACGACTTGCCGCTGTCGCTGGATGTGCATCACCCGAAAGTGAACGTGCCGGTGCTGTGGTGGCGCTCCGTAGGTCACTCCCACACCGCATTCGTCATGGAAACCCTGATCGACGAGATTGCGCGCACAAGCGGGCAGGACCCTGTGGCGTATCGACGCTCACTGCTGTCGGACAAGCATACGCGGCATCGTGCGGCGCTCGATCTGGCAGTGTCGAAGTCGGGCTATGGCAAGAAGCAACTGCCCGCGGGACATGCATTCGGTGTCGCGATGCACGAGTCGTTCAACAGCGTGGTGGCTTACGTGGTCGAAGCATCGGTGAAGGACGGCCAGCCCGTATTGCACAAGGTAACGGCGGGCGTGCATTGCAATACGGTCGTGAATCCGCTGTCTGTGGAAGCGCAGGTGCAAGGCGCAGCGCTGATGGCACTTGGCACCACCTTGCCCGGTTCTGCCATCACATTGAAAGACGGCGTGGTCCAGCAGAGCAACTTCGGCGAATACACCGTGGCGCGCATGCCGCAGATGCCTGTCATCGAGGTCTTCACTGTGACGAGCACGGACGTGCCCACGGGCATGGGCGAGCCAGGCTTGCCGCCCTTGGCGCCGGCATTTGCCAACGCCATCTCCAAATTGACCGGCTTTCCGCTGCGTGAGCTGCCCTTCAACATGTTGCATTCGTGAAATCCCACCCCCAGAAAACGCTTACGGAGAAAGCCTTAAGTAGACGCCCTCTGGCTGAAAGACCATCCAGATCACATCCTTGCATTTCAGGTTCTCGCTTCGCGCATGGGTGGTCAAGAAGTTGTTGGAGGGATCATGAAATCGCGGCCTGCGGTGATTGTGTTGGCAGCTGGAACGGGGTCTCGCTTTGGTGCGCCCGATCACAAGCTCATACAGATCCTGGGGGCTTTCACGGTGCTGGGCTCGACCTTGCGACATGCCCTTGCCAGCCATTTGCCCGTGGTCGTCGTGACCACCGAGGCCTTGGCCGATACCGCCCGGCGTCATGTCGCGTCGCGCGACATTGTGGTGGTGCCTGAAGTGGGGACTCCGGGGCCTCAGCCTCTGGGCATGGGTTTTTCGATCGCCGCCGGCGTCGCGGCACGCCCGAACGCGACGGGGTGGCTGGTGTTGCCAGGCGACATGCCCATGGTGCAATCGAGCACACTGCTCGCGGTGTGTGCGGCGCTTGAGCATTACCCTGTCGCCTACGCGCAGCACCGCGGCAGGCGAGGCCATCCGGTGGGGTTCAGTTCGGAGCTGTATTCGGAACTGGTGATGCTGTCGGGCGATCAAGGCGCAAGGCGATTGATTGCACGCTATCCGGCGCACGGGGTCGAGGTGAACGATCCCGGCGTGCTGATCGATGTCGATACCCAAGCGGATCTCGAGACCCTTCGACAATCGCAGCCCGTACCCACATCGGCTCCGGCGTCAGGCTGAGCTAAGGATTTGGCCCGGATTCATCGGCGGCAAGTTGGGGGAGCTTTACGCCGCGCAAGGATGCGATCAACATGCAGGTGGCACTGCCCGCGGTGTTCGTTGGGGACAACGCGGAGCAGGTCAAGTTCTGACCGCTGTTTCCGACGGCAAGGAGCACGCCGTGCGCGCGCCGAATCGCGTCCATCACACACCGAACGGTTTTGTCCAACCCAGGAGCGAGTTGTGAAGATTTCCACACGACTCAACCTGCTGTGGCTGGCCACCATCCTGGTGATGACTGCCGCGGTCTTCGTGCCCGCGGTTTTCTATCTCCAAGCGGACCTGCGGCAGTCTCGCGAACGGCTGATGCAGCTGGAGTTGCAAGATGCCACGCAGTCCATCCAGGAGCAGCTCAGTCGTTCCGGCGTGGTCGCTGCCAGCAAGGAGGCCGAGGTGCAGTTGCAGCGCCTGCGCGCCAAGGAAGGCTTCGCTTCGGCCACGCTGTTCGTCATCGAGAGGAACGACAAGCGGATCGTTTACGACCCTGAAGGGGCCCGGGGTCAACGCGCGAACTTCGCTTTCGTCGATGAGATGTTGCAGCGTCAAACCGGCTCACTGCAGTACGAGTACAAGGACGATCAGCGCTTGGCTGTATTCCGCATGCTGGAGCCGATCGACTGGCTGGTGGGCGTGGCCGTTTCGCGCAGTGAGGTTGACGCGGGCATGTTCGGGATCGTGCGGGCCATGGCGGGCATCACCCTCGTCGCCTTGTGCCTGAGCGGGATCGCAGTCACGCTGTTCGGGCGCTGGTTGATGCGGCGCATCGGTCTGACCTTGGACTGTGTCAGGCGAATCGAGCAGGGGGATCTGTCGGCCCGCATACAGCACATCAAGTCCTCTGATGAGGTCACAGCGCTGCAGCGCGGTGTGAATGCCATGGGCGAACGCATCGAGCAGCGGACACGAGAGCAGCGTGAGGCGCAGGAGGCACTGCGTTCCAGCGAATCGCGTCTGCGCAGGGTGGTCGAGTCCAGCATGATCGGCATGTTCTTCTGGGACGTGTCGGGCGCGGTGACGGAGACGAACGATGCGTTCCTGGAGATCATCGGCTACGACCGCGACGATCTGCGCGCGGGTCTTATGGACTGGGCCCGGCTCACGCCGCCGCAGGAAGCTGCTGCTGACCACGACGCCATCCAGAAGCTGCTGAACACTGGCCGCTGTCCGCCCTACGAGAAGCATTACATCCGCAAGGACGGGAGTCTGGTGCCGGTGCTGATCGGCGGCGCCCTGCTGAACGATTCGAAGGAACAGGGCGTGGCGTTCATCGTCGATCTCAGCGAGCGCAAACAGGCCGAGGCCGACCGGCAGGCACGACGCGAAGCCGAGGCGGCCAGCACCGCCAAGAGCGAGTTCCTCGCCAACATGAGCCACGAGATCCGCACGCCGATGAATGCCATCCTCGGCATGTCATACCTCGCCTTGCAAAGCGGCCTCAACCCGCAGCAGCACAACTACATAGAGAAGGTGCACGCCTCGGCCGAATCGCTGCTGGGCATCATCAACGACATCCTTGACTTCTCCAAGATCGAAGCCGGCAAGCTCGACATGGAGTCCATCCCGTTCAGCTTGGCGGACGTGATGGACAACCTGGGCAGCCTGGTCGGCATGAAGGCCGAGGAGAAGGGGCTGGAGCTGCTGTTCATCGAGCCGCCGGAGCTGCCTGCGGCGCTGGTGGGCGATCCGTCGCGGCTGAGCCAGGTGCTGATCAACCTGGGCAACAACGCCGTCAAGTTCACGGAGCATGGAGAAGTCGTCATCTCCATTGAGGTGATCGAGCGCGACGATGCGTCGGCACGACTGCGCTTCGAGGTGCGCGACACAGGCGTCGGCATGAGCGTCGAGGAGCAGCAACGTCTGTTTCAGCCCTTCTCGCAGGCGGATGCCTCGACCAGCCGGCGCTACGGCGGCACCGGCCTGGGGCTGGCGATCAGCCGGCACTTGGTGCGCCTCATGGGCGGCGAGATCGGGGTCGACAGCGCGCCGGGCCGAGGCAGCCGCTTCTACTTCAGCGCGCGCTTCGGCATGCAGCGCGACACCGCCACTCGGCCGCCGCTGCCGCTGCCGCTGCAACCGCTGGAGGGTCTGCGGGGCACGCGTGCTTTGATCGTGGATGACAACGCCTGCGCGCGTGAGGTGCTCGCACACATGACCGGCTCGCTCGGTCTGAAGGTCGACACTGCCGTCGACGGCCTGGACGCGCTGCGCCTGGTGTCGCTTGCCGACGGGCGCGATGAGCCCTATGACCTGGTCCTGCTCGACTGGAAAATGCCCGGCATGGACGGCGTGGAATGCGCGCGCATGCTGTCGCAGCAACGACGTCAGCGCCACCCACCGCCGCCTGTGCTGATGCTGACGGCCTTCAGCCGCGGCGAGGTGCAGCAGCGTTTGACTGAATTGCGGATTTCTGTCGGCGCGCTGCTGACCAAGCCGGTCACCCCCTCGACCCTGTTCGACGCATGTGGCGCCGCGCTCGGCCTCGTGAAGCGTCATACCACCCGCACGGCGCTGCGCGAAGAGACCATGCTCGGCCATCAGACCAAGCTGAGCGGCGCACGAATCCTGCTGGTTGAAGACAACCCCATCAACCAGGAGCTGGCGTTGGACGTGCTGAGCCACGCGGGCATCATCGTCAGCGTCGCGGGCAATGGCCAGGAGGCGCTGGCAATGCTGGCGCAGCAGAGCTTCGACGGCGTGCTGATGGACTGCCAGATGCCGATCATGGACGGTTACGCTGCCACCCGCGCTCTCCGCCAGCATCCGCAGTGGCGAGATCTCCCAGTCATCGCGATGACGGCCAATGCGATGGTCGGCGACCGCGACAAGGTGCTCGCCGCGGGCATGAACGACCACATCGCCAAGCCGATCAAGCTCGACGAGCTGTTTACTACGCTCGTGCGCTGGGTGCACCCCGCCGGGGCCGCTTCGGGCGAGTTGCCCGGGGGGGCCAATGCCAGTCGGCTACCCGCTCCGCTCGCTGAACTGCCCGGCGTGGACACCCGGGCCGGACTCGCCGGCATGAAGGGCAACGCCACCTTGTACCGCCACCTTCTGCGCATGTTCCGTGACCGTGAGGGCGACTTCCCGACCCGCTTCGGAGCTGCGCGCGCAGCGGGAGATGCCGCGGCTGCGGCGCGGCTGGCTCACGACCTCAAGAGCACGGCCGGAACGCTCGGGGTGCGCGCGGTCCAGCAAGCGGCCGAGCCGCTCGAACAAGCCTGCTACGAGTACGCCGAAGATGCGGAGATTGACGTGCTGGCGCAGAACGTGGCCCGGGTCCTCGACCCGGTCATCGCGGGCCTTCAGCAGCTGGGCACCGAGCCTGCTTCGATTGCTGGGGCCGCGCCGTGAGGAAATGGCCCGGAGGCAGCTCGATTGTTTCGGGCCATGTCCTAAGCGGTCAAAGTGTGCCTGCGCGCCAACTCCACGAGCCTCTCGACCTCCCGATCGAGAATCCCGCACCCGCGCAACGATGCTGCCGTACCCAACAAGTAATCGAGCGTCGTGCCGTACTTTCCGCAGGCCGTGCGAAAAATTTTCAGAATCGCATCGTCAGGCAGCGGTCCGACATGGCTCGGGCTGCTGCGGCTCAAGGTGAAGGCAAGCGCATGCACAGTGCCCTGCGGCGTGCGGCAGGGCAGCCACTTGGGGTCGTACACGCCGGTAGGCATTTCGCGCAGCCACAGGCGGTCGAGTTCTGCGTCGGCACGTTCGCTGTCCAGCCGATAGGCCATGCCGCGGCACGATCCGCCGGGCACGAGCGCAAAGACCAGGCCTGAGCATTCCGGCGTGCCGCGGTTGACGGTCGATCGCATCTCGAGCGCGCGGTGATAGCCGTACACGGTGGCTGGGCGCTGCTCCACCGCCTCGAACTCCGGCCGCCAGATGAGCGATGCATAACCGAAGACCCACAAGTCCTTGTCGCCTCCCCACTCGTGACGGATTCTTGCAAGTTGATTTGCAGGGTGGCGGGGATGCGTCATCGGATGCATGACCCGCGACTCTATCGCGGACCGCATTCCGCAGGCTGGTGTCGCGTCAATCACAAGTGTCGGCTGAGAGGCTGAGAGTATTTCGATCATGCCCGCTCATCACGCCAAAAGGCCCCTGCTCGTCGTTGCAAATGCTCGCCATAGCACGAGCTATGGCTGCGCT